>JALSIN010000234.1 GCA_026989935.1 Polyangiaceae bacterium
GCCGACCCCGGCCAGGGGGTGGCCGTGCTGCCCAAGCTCGCCACCTACCGGGTGCGCCCGTCGGACCTGCGCGTCGAGGACGGGCGCCTGGTGTTCCCCTACGGGGACAACAAGGCGTCGCCGGGCTTCGTGCGCGAGGGCGACCGGCTCGTGGAGAAACTGCCGGACGACGGGTTGCTGCGGATCCCCGTCGAGTGGGTCACGGCGATCCGCCTCGAACGGCCGATCCGCCTCGACCCGGACGGCTACGTCCTCCTCCACGGCGAACGCCCGTCGTCCCTTCGGATGCAGGGGATCTTGTGGCTGGTCGTGTTCGGCCTGGTCACCGTCAACGGTGCGAGCTTCTTCCTGTGGTGGCGCCGCCGCCGGTCCGCCCGCGCCTAGCCGCCCCCCGCCGGTCCCCATGCGCGCCTATCTCGATCTGCTGCACCACATCCTCAAGCACGGCGAGGACCGGCCCGACCGCACGGGCACCGGCGTGCGCGGGGTGTTCGGTTACCAGATGCGCTTCGACCTCGCGCAGGGCTTCCCCCTGCTGACGACGAAGAAGCTGCACGTACGCAGCATCGTCTACGAGCTGCTGTGGTTTCTACGCGGCGAGACGAACGTCGCCTTCCTGCGCGAGCACGGCGTGACCATCTGGGACGAGTGGGCCGACGAGCACGGCGACCTGGGCCCCATCTACGGACGGCAGTGGCGGGCGTTTCCCACCCGGGAGGGGGGGACGGTGGACCAGATCGCCCAGGTCGTCGAGGCCCTGCGTACGGATCCGTTCTCCCGCCGCCACGTGGTGACCGCGTGGAACCCGGGGGACCTGCCGCGCATGGCCCTGCCGCCGTGCCACTGCCTGTTCCAGTTCCATGTCTCGCAGGACCGGCGCCTTTCGTGCCAGCTCTACCAGCGCAGCGCGGACGTCTTCTTGGGCGTTCCGTTCAACATCGCCTCGTACGCCCTGCTCACCCACATGGTGGCGCACGTGCTCGACCTGCGGCCCGGGTGGTTCGTCCACACCTTCGGCGATGCGCACCTTTACCGCAACCACTTCGACCAGGCCCGGTTGCAACTTACGCGCACTCCCCGGCCCCTGCCGCGCCTTCGGATCCGCCGGGCGGTGCCGTCCATCTTCGAGTTTCGCTACGAGGACTTCGAGATCGAGGGGTACGACCCGCACCCGCACATCAAGGCGGAGGTGTCCGTGTGAAGGTGCAGATGATCGCGGCCGTGGCGAAAAACGGCGTCATCGGGCGTGGGGGCCGGCTCGCCTGGCACGTCCCCGAGGATCTGGCGCACTTTCGCCGCACGACCATGGGGCACGTCCTCATCCTGGGGCGGCGCACCTTCGAGAGCCTGCCGGGGATCCTGCCGGGCCGGCCGCACGTGGTCGTAAGCCGCACCGGACGCGTCGCGGCGGACGGCGTGACCGTGGTGCGCGATCTGGCGGACGCCTTCGAGGCGGCCGCGGCCCTCGGCGACCGGGCCCCCTTCGTGGCCGGCGGCGCGCAGTTGTACGAGGCCGCCTACCCGTTCGTGCAGCGCATCGTCCTGACGCGGATCCCCTTCGAGGTCGAGGGCGATACGTACCTGCCCGCGCCGCCCGCCGGGTCGTTTCGTCGCACGGACCGCCGGTCCATCGGCGCCGGGTGTGTGGTGGAGATCCACGAGCGCGTCGCGCAGGCGTAGCGCCCCGCGAGGGGGCGATCCGGGCCCCGTGCGCGCGGTGTATGCTCGCCGCCGCCATGCCCACCCGTCCCGCCTTCTTCGACCGCGCCATCGACTACGTCCGCCGGCACCCCGACGAGCTCGGCCGGGTGCTCAAGGACCTCGGCCGGCTGCGGGTGGGGGTGCCGGTGGCCGCGCTGCGGTACGTGTTCGAACGGCTCGCCGAGCGTGGTGGCCCCGAGAACCTCACCTTCGAGCCCGTCCCGCCCGGCTTTCGCGTGGGTGCGGACGTCGATCTGATGCAGACCCCGGTGCGGGCGGAGACCACCGTCTACGTCGAGGACGTGGCGATCGGGGAGGATACCTTCCGGGTGGAACTGCGCCTCGAGGACACCCGCATGGAGGTGCGGTCCGACGGCAAGACCCCCGTGGCGGCGCTCATCCGCTCGGGCGCACTCGACCTTACGAAGGCCGGGAGCCTCGCCGCCCACCTGCCCGGCCTCGACGCCCTGTTGGCCGAGTCCCACGACAACCGGCTGGTGATCGACCTGCAACGCCACCCGGCGCTCGCCGACCCCCTGGTGCGGCGCCTCGTGGCCGTCGTCACGTCGATGCTGACGATTCGCAGCGTCGAGACCGAGCACGACCGGCTGTCGGTGGGTTTTCGCGCCTTCCCTCGCGGCCTGCGCGGCGCGGCCCGGGCCGTGCGCGAGCACGTGGTCCGGCCGGCACGGCCGTGGATCCGCGGCATGCTCGGGGCGGGCCGGCGCTGACCGGGGCCGCCGGCCGGCGCAGGATCGGGCGGTTCGGTGCGGATCGACGCGCCGGGGCCCGTCAGGCGCGGGCCGTCGTGCCGAGCCTCTCGGTGATCTCGGCGAACACCTCGTCGGGGTGGCGCATCCCATCGACGCGCACGAGCAGACCGCGGCCCTCGTAGAACGGCAGCACCGGCTCCGTCTCGGCGTGGTACTTGGCGATCCGCGCGCGCACGGCCTCTTCGGTGTCGTCCTTGCGCTGCACCACGCGGCCGGCGATCTCGGGCGGCGGC
>JALSIN010000235.1 GCA_026989935.1 Polyangiaceae bacterium
CGCCCCGTCGCGGGGTGCACCTTCACCGCCACCCCCTCGCATCCCGGGCGCGAACACGCCTAGGCCACTGGAAGGCCGCCCGGATCGTGCGTGCCGCCTCCTTTCGCCCCCCGCGGCCCGCGCGACCGCTCGTGGTGGCGCACCGGGGGGACAGCGCCCACCAGCCCGAGAACACCCTCGCCGCCTTCGACGCGGCGCTCGCGGCCGGCGCCGACGGGCTCGAACTCGACCTGCGCCTTACGGCGGACGGCACGGTGGTCGTCGTCCACGACCGCACCCTGGCCCGGGTGTTCGGACGCACCGGCCGGGTGGGCACGGTCCACCACGCCGACCTTTCCGCCTGGGACGCCGGCGCGCACTTCGCCCCCGATACGCCCTTCGCCGCCGTGCCCACGCTCGGGCAGGTCCTCGACCGGTACCACGGGCGCACCCACCTGTTCCTGGAGATCAAGGGGCGCGCCGCGCGGCGCCACGACCGGCGGCTCCTCGGCGCGGTCATCGCCGCACTGCCGCCGCCGGGGGCAGCCCGGCGCCTGTGGCTCATCGGCTTCTCGTACGGCCTGATGCGCCGGGCGAAGCGACGCCGCCCCGACCTGCCGGTGGGGTGGACGCACGCCTCGGCGCTCGCCCGCTGGGCCGACGGGCCGGCGCGCTGGCTCGGCCCCCTCGACGGCCTCGTCACCCCGGTCGGCCGCGCGGACAGGGACGTCGGCGACCGCCTGCACCACTGCGGGCGCTGGCTGCTGTGCTACGGATGCAACCGGGGTGACGAGGTCCGCGCCGCCCTGGCCGCGGGCGCCGACGTCCTGATGGCCGACGACCCCGGCCTGCTGCGGCGGCGCGTGGCCGGCTGGGTGGAGGACGCCCCTTGACCCGGCCCCGTGGCCGGCCCCGTGCCCCCCGTCCATGACGCGGGCGCCCGCGGCGGCGTAGACTCCGGGACGTGCCCCCCTCCCTGTCGAACCGTGCCAGAGCCCACCTGCGCGGCCTCGCGCACCACCTCGATCCCGTGGTCACCGTGGGGGCGGCCGGTCTGACCGACGGCGTGGCACGGGCGATCACGGTCGCGCTCGAAGACCATGAGCTCATCAAGGTGCAACTGCCCAAGGGGCTTGCGCCCGCCGAGCGCGCAGCGCTCGCCGAGCGAATCGCCGCGGCGACCGACAGCGCCCTGATACACAGGATCGGGCGGCGGATCGTCCTGTACCGGGCGCGCCAGCGGAACGACCGCAGCCGCCCGCGAATCGAGCTGCCGGGATGAACGGGGCGCCGCACGTAATGGCTCCATGCCGCTGGGCCCGCCCCGTTCTCGGGGCGTGTGTCTCGCTGCTGGCGTGCCATCCCCGCCCCGCCCCCGATCCGCCGCCGCGGCCGTGGCCCGAGCCGGCGGTGGCCGCGGACCACTGGGCCGTGCACCGCCCCGAGCCCACGCCGGCCGCCCCGCCCGCCGTCGCCTCCATCCTCGCGGCGGAGCTCGATCGGCACTTCGAGCGCTTCGCCGCCGTGCAGACCGATCCACCCGTGTACTACATGGCGTACGAACTCGTGCGTACGCAGCAGCTCTGGATCGAGGCGGAAGACGGCGTGCTGCTGACGGACGACACGAGCGACGAGCGCCTGCTCGACGTGGACGTGCGGGTGGGCAGTCCCGCGCTCGACAACTCCCACGCCATCGGCGGCACCGTGGGAACGGGCCAGGGCCTCGGATCCGGCGCACCGGTGGCTCTCGGGGATGCGCAGCTGTCCCTCGCACAGGCAATCTGGGCCGAAACCGAGGCCCAGGTGCGAAACGCCGTGACCGCCTATGCGGAGATCCGCGCCGAGCAGGAGCTTCGCGCGACCGACGACGATCCCCCGCCGGCGGACTTTTCGGTGCGACACCCGGCGAAGCGATTCGTCGAGGTGCCACCGCTCGACGACGAGGCCGCACGAGCCGCGGCGATCCCCATGGTGCGGGCGGTCTCCACCGTGCTGGCCGACAGCCCCGCGGTCCTCGAAAGCCGCGTCACCTTCGAGCTGGTTCGAACGACCCGAGTGCTCGTGGACACCGAGGGCTCACGCACCGGCGACGGCGGTGTACGCGCGCGAATCATCCTCGAGGTACACGGCCAGGCAGACGACGGCATGGCCCTGTCCCGCGCGGCGACGTTCGAGGGCCACGTGGTCGCCGACCTGCCACCGCTCACGACGCTGCGAAGCGCCGCCAAGACCCTGCGCGAGGAGCTCGAAGCCCTGCGCAAGGCGCCCCTGGCCGAGCCCTACACCGGGCCCGCCCTGCTCGATGGGCGATCGGCCGCCGTGTTCTTCCATGAGATCGTCGGCCACCGCCTCGAAGGGCACCGGCAAAAGATCGACGAGGAAGGGCAGACCCTCGCCGACAAGGTGGGCAAACGGATCTTCCCGTGGTTTCTCGACATCCAGGACGACCCCACGATTGCGCGCCTGGGGGATGTGCCGCTTTGGGGGCACTACGTGCTGGACGATGAGGGCGTGTACGCCGAACCGGTCTCGCTGGTCGAGCGGGGCCGCCTGCGGACGTTTCTGCTCAGCCGCTCGCCGGTCGGTCCCTTCGTGAAATCGAACGGCCACGGCCGCCGCGAGCCGGGCCACCCGGTCGTCGCGCGGCAGGGCAACCTCATCGTCCGCGCACGCCGCCGCCTGCCGCACCACGAGCTGCGCGACGAACTGGTGGCGGAGATCCGGCGGCAAAAGAAACCCTATGGCCTGTGGATCCGCGAGGCCGAGAGTGGATACACGCTCACGGACCGATCTGGCCCCCAGGCCTTCAAGGTCAACCCGACCCTCGTCTACCGCGTCTTTGCCGACGGCCGCCCCGACGAGCTCATTCGCGGGGCGGACCTGGTGGGCACGCCGCTTGCGGCGTTCGAGACCATTCGAGCGGCGGGCGATCGTTTCGTGGTGTTCAACGGCATGTGCGGAGCCGAGAGCGGCTGGGTGCCGGTCAGCGCGGTAAGCCCCGCGATCCTGCTCGAAACCATCGAGATCGAGCGTGCCGCCCACGAGCGCGACCGGCCGCCGCTGTTGCCACCGCCGCCGGAGGCGGGGCCGTGAGCCGCCGTGCCCGCGCCGTCGCGGTGGCCGTCGTGGCCTTCGGGCTGGGCCCGGCGGACGCGTCGGGGCGCCCCGCCGAGGCACCGTCCGAGCGCGCCCGAGACGCCACCGCGCGCGAGGTTGCCGCCGCCAGCGATGAACTGGCGCGCGGTCTTTCGGGTCTTCGGCTGCCCAGCGCCCCGGCGCCGTACTTCACCGTGGCACGTTGGATACGCGCGCAGGTGTGGTCCATCGCGGCGAGCTACGGCGGCCTGGTCCGCGACCTGCACGAACGGCAGCAGGTGGCCACGGTCCGCGTGCGCGTCGGGGCGCCCGAACGGGACGACGCGGGGATGCTCGGAGCCGACGACACCACCGTGCGGTTCGACCCCGCCCTCGAAACGGACCCGGCCTACCTGCGGCGGCGCGTGTGGCTGGCCCAGGACGCCTCGTTTCGCCACGCCGCCCGGGCCTACGCCCGCAAAGAGGGCATGCTCGCCCGCCTTCAGGTGGACGTCCCGATCCCCGATCTCGGCCCACCGCCGCCGTCACGCAACGACCTGTCCGGCCCGCCGCCGCCGCCGCAGGTGGACCGCGAGGGACTCGCGCAGGCGGCCCGGGCGGCGAGCGAGCGCTTCGCCGCGCGGCCGGAGGTGGACAACGGCGAGGTACACGTGGCGATCATCACGGACCACTTCGTGACGGTCACCTCAGAGGGCGCCGCCTTCGACCGCGCGCGCACCCGCGCCCTGGTGGCCGTGGTCGCGGACATGCAGGCCCCCGACGGAATGCGGGTGGACCACGGCCGCGCCCTTCACCTGGCAACCGTCCCCGCAGCCGACGAGGCCTTCGAACGCACTCTCAACGAGCTTACCGACCGCGTGCTGCAGGAACTCGTGGCGCTGGCCGAGGCGCCGCGCATCGACGAGGCATACGACGGACCACTGCTGTTCGAGCCGGAGGCTGCGGCCCAGCTCCTCGGGGTACTCGTTCCGTCGCAGGCTTCGGGCACGCCGCCGCCGCTGTCCGAGTCCGGGCGCGTGCTCGAACTCGAACCCGCCTGGCAGCAGCGACTCGGCAAGATCGTGATGCCCCCGTTCGTGTCGCTCATCGACGACCCCGCTGCCGACCCCTTCGGCGGCTACCCCATCGACGCCGAAGGCTTCGCCCCGGAGCGGCTCCGCCTGGTGGATCGGGGCCGCCTTACGTCCCTGCTGATGACCCGCACGCCCGGCCCGGTGCTGCGCCGCAGCAACGGCCACGCCCGCCTGACACCCGCACTCGACGTGGGCACGCAGATCTCGAACCTGGTCCTCCAGGCCCACGCCCGCAGGCGATCGCGCCGCGCCCTCGAAGGCGAGTTGCTTCGCCGCGCGCGCGAGGACGGCTACGACTACGCCTACGTCCTCGAGTCCCTACGTGACGACGTGCTTCTCGGACCACCGCCACGGGACTCGGCGGGCATGATGGCCGGCACGGGCAAGGTGCCGCTGCCCCTGCCGGCACGCCTGTGGCGCATCGACCGCAACGGCCGCCGCACCCTCGTGCGGGGCGCGATGCTCGCGCCGGTCGCCATGCGGGTGCTGCGGCGGATCCGGGCGACCGGTACCCGCCCGGTCACGCTGCACCTGCGCCTTCCCGTGCACGCGCGCGGGCCGGCGGACCACCAACTGGGCGTGGACGCCGCCTTGTCTCATACCGTGGACGTCACCGTCACCAGCCCCGCCCTGATCATCGACGGCTTCGAACTGCTCGTCGAGCGAGGCGAGCACGAGCGCCCGCCCCTGCTCATCCACCCGCTGCGCCAAGATGCCGGTTAGAGCTCGTTCAGCGCGAACTTGATCGCTTCGATGATCGTGTACTGCACCGGATCGGTGACATCGGACCCCTGGGGCGGGACCTGGGTCTGCTCCGAATGCCAGCGGATGATCCCGCCTTCGTCCATCAAGACGATGGTGGGGCTCGACCCGAGGTTCTCGAACACGGTGTAGGCGTTTTCGAGCCCGAGCTGCCGCGCGGCGTTGAACTCCGTCGCGTTCGGGAAACGATAGGTGGGCAGGGGCGGATACGGCGTACCGTCTGGCTTCTTTTCCGACCACTTTTGGATGAACTTGCGTAGATCGGAATCGTTCATCGCGGCCTGGCGCTGGTTCGACGGGAACCGCAGGTGCACGAACATCACGTCCACCCCCTTGGCCTCGAGGTCGGCCCGTGCCTTCTGGAGTACCTTCATGAAGGTGATCGCCTCGGCTTGCTCCGTCCGCGTGCCCCAGTCCCAGTAGATGATGAGGCGTTTCTTGCCGTAGAGCTGCCGACCGTCGAGGATTCCGCCGTCGATGTTGACCAGCATCACCATGGGGCTGGCGTGGCCGAACATCCGCCGCCGGGCCCAGTTCGGCGCCTTGTCCAGGTTCTTCGCGCCCACGGTCCAAAACGGCGGGACGTCCTTGAGGGGCGGCATGTCCTGGGTCGCAGCGACGATCGTGACCTTCTTGGGCTCGTGCGTCTTGCTCGCCAGCATCTCCAGCGTGTGCGGTTTGCCGTCCGTCACCCCGGCCCCGAGGAAGTCGCGGCGCGTCTCGACCTTCTTGCCGTCCACGGTCTGGATGAGATCGCCCTTGTCCACCTGGTCGCACCCCTCGTCACAGCCGTTGACGTACGACACGTAGACGCCGCCGGGCTTGAGGTCCTTGTGGGTGGGAATGTTGAAGCTCGTGGCCGAGTCACAGGCGGCGAGCAACGCGAGGGAGACGAACAGGCGGGGGAGGATCTTGCGCATGGGTGGGTCTCGTCCGGGGAGGGGTTGGGGGACGGGGGCGATTTCGCCAGAATCGGCGGCGGAAGCGTAGGACCGGGCAACGCAGCGGTCAATCGAGCACGCCGGTGAACCGAGGAGCCGGCAGGGGGACGACGAGGCTGGGTGTGGGGATCCGCACGTTGCGCCCGCTGGACCCGGTTGCCGGCGGAACGGGCGGCCGGCAAAGTCACCGGCGTGAAGATCGAACGACTCGTCCTCGGATGCCTCACGATCACCGCCTGCGGCGGAGGCCGCGCTGAAAGCGAAGCCGCGAAGCCCAAACCCCAGGCGATCGATATCGCCAAGGCCGCCAAGGCCGCCAAGGCCGTCGCCAGCCACGAAGGCGCGGCCCCCGCCGAAGGCGCGGCCGACGAGGCGGGGTGCCTGCACGGCGAGAAGCACGACGGCTCGTGCGAGCAGACCGAGCGCCCCGCCCCGGGCTCCGTCGGGCACTTCGGCGCCCCCTTCGCCTTGCCCGCGGCCGAACCGCTCGCGAAGGCGCTGGCCAGCGACCCCCTGCCCTCCGGTCCGATCCGCGTCGAAGGCACCGTCGAGGCCGTCTGCCAGAAGAAGGGCTGCTGGATGGTGCTCGCCGACGGGAACGTCAAGGCGCGAATCCTGATGAAGGATCACGCCTTTGCCCTGCCCACGGACGCCCGGGGCAAGAAGGCCCAGGTCGAGGGCACGGTGGAAAAGCGCACCCTCTCCGAGGCACAGGTCAAGCACCTGGCCGAGGACGCGGGCAAGGACCCGAACGCCGAGCAGGGCACGCGGGTAGAGTTCGTGCTCACCGCCACGGGCGTGGAGCTGGCGCCGACCTCGTGACCCGAGGGTGGGCGCCGGCGGTCATGCGCGGTCGCCGGCGGCCCACCACACGAAGATCTCCCGGTTCCCGGCGCGCCCGGCGATGGGGGCGTCCACCTGCCCGCGCCGCTCGAGGCCGAGGGCGGCTGCGGCACGATCGGCCCGTGCCACGGCCGCGGCGCGGTCGGCGTCGTCGCGCACCACGCCCCCCTTGCCGACCCGGCCGGGGTCCAGCTCGAACTGGGGCTTGACGAGGGCCACCACGTCCGCCGCCGGCGCGAGGAACCGCGGCAGGTGGGGCAAGACCTTGGCCAGCGCGATGAAGGAGCAGTCCACGACCACGAGGCCCACGGGCTCGCCGAGCAGGTCGTCCGGGGCCGTGCGGATGTTCGTGCGGTCGTGTACGACGACCCGCCGGTCCCGCGCCAGCTTGGGGTGGAGCTGGCCGTAGCCCACGTCCACCGCGTGAACCTTCGCAGCCCCCCGGCGCAGCAGGCACTCGGTAAAGCCCCCGGTGGACGCCCCCACGTCGAGCGCGACGCGCCCTTCGACCCGCAGGCCCCCGGCGGCGAACGCCGAAAGCGCCCCGTCGAGCTTGACCCCGCCCCGGGAGACGAAATCGTGGCCCCCGCCGCGGACTCGCACGGCCGCGTCCTCTGGGATCTTCGTGCCGGGCTTGGTGACCGGGCGGTCGTCCACGAGCACGCGGCCGGCCATCACGAGCGCCGCCGCGCGCGAGCGCGACTCGGCGAGCCCGCGCGCCACGAGCAACACATCGAGCCGTTGCCGGGCTTTCATGACCCTCGAAACCGCGCGATCATGGGGCCGACATGGTACCGGCTCCCGACCCCCTTGCCATCCGACCGTCGGCCGCCGCGGGCGACCGGCTGCTGGTGCTGCTGGCCGCGTGCCTGCTGCTTGCAGCGATCGCCGCGCTCGCCGAGCGCCGCCGCCGTGGGGTCTTGCAAGGCCGACGAGGTTCCGCTAGCTTTCCCCGGCCAAATCCGGGGCCGTAGCTCAGTTGGGAGAGCGGTGCGTTCGCAATGCACAGGTCAGGGGTTCGACCCCCCTCGGCTCCACCGATCGGCCGCCCGGCGGGCCCCGCCGGGCGCACCCCGCCCATGTACAAGCTCTTCAAGCGTAGCCACGTCCCGGGCATCTTCGAGGTCCAGATGGCGGGGGCCTGCGACCCCGGCCGCACCCGCGCTCACAACGAGGACGCCATCGGGCTCGAGGTCGCACCCGACGGCGCCTGGTATCTCGCCGTCGTATGTGACGGCATGGGCGGCCACAACGCGGGGGAGGTGGCCTCGGCGCTGGCGATCACGACGATCACCGAGCACCTGCGCGAGCACTACGACGAGGCCGACGCCCCCACCTTGATCACCCAGGCAATCGATCTCGCCAACCGCCGCATCGACGAGCTGGCCGAGACCAGTCCCGAAGCCCAGGGCATGGGGTGCACGATGGCGATGATCCTCGGCGAACGGGAACACGTTTGGGTGGCCCACGTCGGCGACAGCCGCGTCTACCGGATCGGCCCCAAGGGCATCCATCAGCTCACCGTGGACCATACGATGGTGCAGGAGATGGTTCAAAACGGGATCTTGACCCCCGAGCAGGGCGCCGTCCACCCCTATCGGGGACGCCTTTCGCGCTGCATCGGCCACGGCAAGAACCGGGCGATCCCCGACATCCGGCACCTGGACCTGGAACCGGGCGAGAACCTCTTTTTGTGCAGCGACGGTGTGTCCGATGTGGTGCCCCCCGAGGAGATCGACGTTCTCGCCCGCCACCCCGACACCCGCGCCGCCGCCCGCCGCCTCGTGGACGCCGCCAACAAGGCCGGCGGCCCCGACAACATCTCCGCCATCGTCGTTCGCCGCGTCACGTAGCCGGCGCGTCGGCACCCGAGCCGCGGCGCTGGAGGGTCCGCAGGGCCGCGCGCGCCCGGACCTCCACCCACGCCGTTTCCATGACGCGGGCCGTGGAGAGGGTCAGGTAGGCGGCGACGATCCCGGGCAGGGGGTCGAAGGTCGCGAACAGGGACAGACCGAGCGCGGCGACGACGAGGAACACCGCCACCGACTCGGTGATCGGGCCGGTGCGCTCGGCCGCGACGAGCACGCCGTGCATCAGGCTCACCCGTGGGCGCAAAAGCGGCAGCGGCAACGCAAACCACAGCACGCGGGCGGCGAGGGCGGCATCGTCGGGTGCAAGGCCCACGAATCCCACGAAGTAGCCGGTGGCCAGGGGCGTGGCCGCCAGCAACAGCAGCATCCCGGCCAACAGGCCCGACAGGATCCGGGCGAAGCGGGCGAGCGCCGCAAAGGCCCGCGGCCGGTCCAGGTGGGCGACCGCCACCTCGTGGAACGCCAGCGCGTAGCTTTGCAGGTGGAAGACGACTCCGTGCACCACCGGCCACAGGGCAAGGGAGCGCAAGGGGTCGGGCATGCGGGCGATCGCCGCCGCGCCCATGGGAAGCACCATCATCGACAACATCGGTGTCAGCGCCAGGGGAACGTAGAAGCGGGCGAAGGCCCGGCCGGATAGCGGCGGGCGCGCGCCGTGCTCGGGCAAGACGGGGCGCACGTGCCGGCGCGCCGCCCACCCCGAGTAGGCCGCCTCGGCCACGACGCCGCACGACAGCGCGGACGTGAGGACGACGATCCCCGGCACGCCGCCGGCGAGCACGCACGCCGACAGCACCGAAAGGACCGTGCCGAACCGGACCGCGGTCCCGACACCCACCGACTTGGCGTGGCCCGCTCGGATGAGCGCCCCTTGCTGGTACCGCCGGTAGGCGATCGCGAGCGTCCACGGCACCATGATCGCGAGCCCCACGCGCGCCGGCTCGACGATGGGCGCCGGCACGTCCAGCACCCGCACGACGATCCCGCCGTACAGCGGCGTAAGCGACAGCAGCGCGTGCAACCCGGAAAGGACGAGGCCGAGCCGCACCGCGAAGCGCCCGAGGGCGCGATGGGCGGCCCGGTCGCGCGAAAGGGCCGTCGAGGCCGAAAGGAGCATGATGACCGGCGCCTCGATGGAAAGCGCCACGGGGAAGACGACGCCCCCGAAGGCGGCCAGGTGCAGTTCGCCCCCCGGCAGCCGCGTGGCGACCGCGGCCAGCACCGGCAATTCCGCAGACATGAACGCCCAACTGACCGCCAGCGGCCAGAAGGCGCGTGCAATCGCGCGGGCGCGAAGCGGCGCCCCGGGGCGCGTCGTTCCGGACACGCGGCCGACCTACCAGACCTCGCAGACGTTCTCGGGGTGCATGGGCGTCCCCTCGGCGCACTCGAACGCGGCCCAAAAGCCCGGATGGTCCTGCAGCGGCCCGTTGACGCGAAAACGCGGCCGCGAGTGCGGATCCGTGCGCACGAGCACACGCTCGATCTCGGGCCGCTCCTTGCCGCACCAGATCTGCGCAAAGCTCACGAACAGCAGCTGCTCGTTCGTAAGGGACGGCACCACCCGCGGCTCGGCCCCGTGATCGGCGACGTACAGCGCGTAGCCGCGCGCCGCCAGCTTCGTGCCGCCCAGGTCCGCGATGTTCTCCCCGAGGGTCAGCTTACCGTCGAGGGCAAGGCCCGGCTGCACCTCGTAGCCCGCGTACTGCCGCTCGACGCACGCCGCGCGCGCTTCGAACTTCGTCACGGCCGCATCGTCCCACCACGGCCGCAGGCGGCCGTCCCCGTCGAACTTGCGCCCCTGGTCGTCGAACCCGTGGGTCAGCTCGTGGCCCACGACCATCCCGATCCCGCCGAAGTTCATCGCCATGGTAAAGTCGCGGTGGAAGAACGGCGGCTGCAGGATCCCGGCCGGGAAGACCATCTCGTTCATCGTGGGGTTGTAGTAGGCGTTGACCGTCGGCGGACTCATCTCCCACTGGGTGCGGTCCACGGGCTTGCCCACCCGCGCCATGCGCCGGTGGAAGTCGAACGCACGCGCCGCCACAACGTTCGCCATGTGGTCGTCCCCTACCTCGACCGGGCCGTAGTCGATCCACTTCTCCGGGTAGCCGATCTTCTCGTTCGAGATCTTCTTCATCTTCGCGACGGCTGCCGCCCGGGTGGCCTCGTCCATCCACGGCAGGTCCGAAAGCCCTGCCTCGAAGGCCCGCTCGATGTACTCGACCATCTGCCGCGCCCGCGCCTTGCTGTCTCCGGCGAAAGCGCGCGCCACGTACGCCTTGCCCAGGTCTTCGGGGAGCAGGGCGTCGGTGGTGTCCACGCACCGCTTCCAGCGGTCTTCGAGCTTCTGCTGGCCGGAGAGGGTCTTGCCGTAGAACGCGAAATTCTCCTCCGCGAACGGCTTGGCCAGGTGGGGCGCCGACGCGCGCAGTACGTGCCAGGTCAGATAGGCCCGCACGGTCTTCCAGCCCGCCTTGCGCACGTGTCCGCGCAGATCCTCGAAGAACGCCGGCGTCGCCACGTTGATCGCCTCGATGGCCGGATGGCCCAACGTCTCGAAGTAGGTCTTCCAGGGGAGCTTGCGATCGAGCTTGGTAAGCCCCGCGCGGTCGAGGCGGTGGTAGCGCTTCTCCGGGTCCCGCAGGTCCCGCCGCGCCGTGGACGAGCGGGCGAGGTTCGTCTCGAACGCCAGGATCGCCGCCGCCTTCTTCTTGGCGTCGGCCTCGGGCGTCCCAGCCAGGACGAACATCCGCGCGATGTGATCCGCGTAGGCCTTGCGCAGGGCCTCGGCCGATTCTCCTTCTTCCAGGTAGTACTCGCGGTCCGGCAGGCCGAGGCCGCCCTGGACCAGGTGCGCGATCTCGAGGTTCGGGTCCTGGTAGTCGGCGTCGGCGTACAGACCGAACAACAGCCCGATCCCCTGCTCGTGGGCGCGCGCGGCGAACGCCAACAGGTCCCGCTCATTTCGGACCTTCTTCGCCGCGGCCAGCATGGGCTCGATGGGGGCGAGGCCCGCCGCGTCGATGGCCGCCTCGTTCATGCAGGCGTCGTAGACCTTCTTGGACTTCTCCGGCGCATCGGCTCCCTCCAGGATCTCGCGCAGCGTCGCTCGATTGCGTTCGCGCAGCTCGTTGAAGCGCCCCCAGCGCGCCTTGTCGGCGGGGATCTCCACGCGGGCGAGCCAGCCGCCGCAGGCGTACTCGAAGAAGTCGGCGCAGGGATCCGCCGCCGGGTTCATGTTCCGCTGGACCTCTTCGGCGAGCGCGGCGAGGGCGGGGTCGGCGGGGGCGGCTTCGCCCGCGGCGGGCGCGGTCGCGGGGTCTTGCGCCGGTGTCGCCCGGTGAGGGGCGCATCCGGTGAGGAGCAGGGCGCCTGCGAAGCAGAGGCGGGGACGGAGGCTGGGACGCATGGCCGGACGATGCCACAAGGCGACGGCACCTCGACAGGCCGTCCCTTCCGCCCGTGGCGGGGTGCAGGACGCTTCCCCCGGTGCGCCTCGTACGCGCGCCACCGGCCGCCATGGCCCCATCATGGGCGGGCGACGTGCGCCGGACCGACACGCCGCGTACGCGCGCCACCGGCCGCCACGACCGCATCATGCGGGCGACGTGCACCGGACCGAAACGCCCCGTGCGCGCGGCACCGGCCGCCGCTATGGTTCGGCCCGTGCCTGCCGCTCCTTCCACGGCCCCGTCGAGCGCCGACCTGTGGTGTGCGGGCCTTGCGTTCCAGGGCACACGAGCGCTGCCGGAGCCGGAGCGCCGCGCCCTGAGCGCCCGCCTCGAGCGCGCGCGACGCCGCCTGCGTGCGGTGGACCTCGCCGCGGCGGCGCTGGTGCTCGGGGCCTCGGGCGCCGCCGCCTGGATCGCAGCGCCGCGACCGAACGTGCTGGCGGCCGTGTGGGCGGCCCTGCTGGTGCCCGCGTGGGCCGGCGTCGCGTTCGGGATCGTCGGTGGCACCGCCCCGGGCAGGCGCTGGGCCTTCGCCGGGGGCGTGCTGCTGCTGCTGGCCATACCCGCGGCCGAGGTCGCGGCAGACCGACTCGGCCTCGGCAGCCTCGCCCCGAGCTTCGCGGGCCAACTTCCGAGCCTCTACACCGCCCTTTCGCTGCTGGGGCTGTTCGAGGTCGCGGGCCGGATCGCGGCGCGCGTCCGGTTTCGCCGTGCGCTCGCGACCGCCCGGGACGAACTCGCGGCCTCGAACGAGGTGTGGGTTTTCGGCGGCCCGCCACCGGCCATCCCCCGTGCGGCCGAGCGCCCGCGCATCGAGGTGTTGCCGCGCTCCCACCTGTTCGTGCGCGGACCGTCCGGGCCGCCGCGGTGGTTTTCGATCGCCCCCGTCCGCCGCCTTGCCCCGGCCCAGCCATTCGCCCTGCGCGTACCGATCCCGGGCGCGCGCGCCCAGGACCCGCAGCTTCGCGTCCACCGCCGCAGCCTGTCCCCCGCCGAGCGCTCCGAGATCGCCGGGCAGGCCGGCCGCCTGCGGCGACACCTGTGGCCCGTCCTCGCCGCGTACACGGCGTGCGCCGTGCAGCTTGCCATCGATGCGCTGCTGTGGGGCCACCGGGGACGCGCCCTTTGGTTCTCCGCCGGTGCGACGTTCTGGTACGCGATGGCGGCCGCGGCCTCGTTGGTCTACGCCGGGCGCCTGCGCGCCGCCGGGCGCCTTGCCCAGGACGCCGGCCACCCCTGGATGGTCACCATCGACGCCGCCGACGCCGCCGTCGCCGAGCGGGCCCCCCACATGGAGGTGCTGCCGGTCTCGCGCCTGATCTGGACGGAACGCGGCCGCCCAGCCGCCTGGCGCCTCCAGCCTCCCGGCGGATGACCGCGCGGCCCCCCCGCCCGACCTCGGCCGCCCGGCGCTTCGGACCGGCCCATGCGTCCCATGGACCGAGGCGCAACCCATCGCGTCCCGTCCGGTCCCCCGTCCGTTTCAGCCGTTCCTGGGACGACGGCATGGCCACGAACCGCGGCGCCGCCCGCGCCCCCTCCGGGCACGGGCGGCGTGCGGGGCCGATCGGCGCTACGGCGTACACGCCTCCTCGGGTTCCTGCGCCGCACATTCGATCGCCACGCGGTCACTCCATCCATAGTCGTACGTTGGTCGGCGCAGGGTCCGGACCATGACCATGGCGAGATTCGGGTCGTCGCCGCACACGGCCCCCGCCTCCGCGCCGGTGACCACGTAGACGCACGCGCCCGCGCCCTCGGGCACCGCGGGGCCGTCGGGGCCGTCATCGCAAAACGGCAACGGCGACTCCGTGAACTGGCCCTGTTCGTCCACGCGCACGTGCCTTGCCCAGCACGCACTGCGGATGTCGGCCGCATCCGCGCCCACCATCGACGGTCCGAGATCGCGGCACGTTTGCTTGATGGCCCGTGCGGCGAGGTCGTCCGCGAGCTCGGCGATCGCCGCGTCGTAGGTGCCGGCGCACAGGGACGACAGCACGGTCTCCCCCTGCGCCGCGACCCGCCCGAGGGCGGCCGCCAGGCGAACGGGCGGGGGCGCGACCAGGTCGCTGGCCTCGCACCCCGGCCCGATGCCGTAGGTGTCCTGTACCTGGGGATCGGCCGCGTCCTCGTAGGAAATCGGGACGTCCGGGTAGCCGTCGGGGACACCGGCGATCCCGAGCACGCGGGTGTGCCCGCCGCCGAGCGGACTTTGGAACAGGTCATCGAGACGGCTGGCCAGGGCGCCCACCGGGGTGAGCACGGCGGTGGCCGAGTTGCCGGCCACGGCGCCGTCCGCCGTCCAATCGGCGGGCTCACACACGTCGTAGGTCCCGTTCTGCCCGCCCTCGCAGGACACGCCGGCGTTCCAGCACACGGCTTGCGTGGGCTCGGGGGCGGCTGGGTCCGACCAGAACACGCGGTTGCCCGCCGGGTCGAAGATCGTTCCATCTTGCACGGAGCACTCGGTGCCGTCGGTCACGACGACGAGCCCACGGGACCCGTCCCTGGTGGGGGAGGCCTCCCCCGAGAACGCGTCGCCGGAGAAGGCCGCCAGCGCGGCCTCAAGCGGCTGCACGAACGGGCACCCATCGTTGCCGAGGGGCATCATGCATCGCAGGACATCGGCGGCCGAAGCATTCGCATCCACGTTGAGGACCCCCGACCGGCTCGCGAGATAGGGCGCTCCGTCGTTCGTGGCGAGGGACGCCAGGTCGCAGCGATCCGTGCACACCGCGGCCGGATCGGCGGGGGCGCCGGGACCATCCACGAAGGCTCCGAGCCGCGCCCGGCAGCTCTCGACCCCCAGCCCGGCGCCGCCCCCGCTCCCGGCGCAGGCGCCGTCGGGCCCGTACGCACCCGTGCCGGTGACGGCCACCAGGTAGTCGAGGCCGCGTTCGTCCATGCGCTCGGCGAAGATCCCCATGGCATCGGCCAGACGCGCCTGGGCCCCGAGCATCCCCGGCGAGTCGTCCACCACGACGAAGAGCTTCGCCACGGGCGCGAAGGTCGGCCACGCCATCGTGTCCCCCACGTCGTCGGGTCGGCACGACCATGCGCCGTCGTCGTCGCAGATGCAGCTGCACACGTCGCCCGACCACATCCCGCCCGGCGTGCAGGACGCCGGCGGAAGATCCGCCCCCGTCGTCCCCGACCCGCCGCCGTCCGATCCACCGGCTTGTTTGGTCTCGCCACAACCCAATGTCACGAGCAGCGCCGCCAGGCCAAGACGTGTCATCGACCTGCCGGTCTGCGCCATTCGAGAATTCGTAGTCTCCATGGGTCTTCTCACTTTCCGTAGCCGTAGGGTCGCGGGATCTGGACGTCGCGGACCGCGTCGAGGATCGTGGCCGCCGACTTCGGCGAGAACGAGACGCCGAGCGACGGCGAGTGCATGATGAGGTCCTGGTCGTCGTGCATCAAGCCCAGGGTATGGCCGATCTCGTGCGCGACCTCCGGGCCTGCGACGGACCCCTCGTAGTCCGCGATCGCGAAGGCACCCGGGGTCGTACTCCACGGAAACCGCCCCTGGCCCCACGCATTGATGCCAAAGTTCTTGCGGCGCATGAACACACCTGCAATGGTCGCCGGTTGCAACAACCCGTTTTCGGAGGCGTGCGCCACGGCGTCCCAGGCCCGGTCCATGTGCTTTCCGAACGATCGCTCGATCCCGGCGAACGGATACGCGTGCGGGCTCTGGGGACCATACGGTCCGCAGATGCCGTCTTGCTGGCACGCATCCACCTGGGACGGCGGAAGCAGCCAACACTGGCTCCCCACCCACCGCATGATGTTCCTCGGAGACCCGGCCAGGCTATCGTAGGGGTCGTATCCCGTGGCATGACCGAACATCGCGATCCCATGGGAGAGAAGGTCGAAGGCGCGGGAGGCCCAATCGCCATCGACGCCGCACCACAGCAGGGTGCCGGTGACCACGATCTGCTCGCCGCTTTCGAACAAGTGGTGGTGCTGCGTGCCGAACGCGCTCCCGTTCGCGAAGCAACCGGACTGGTGCTCACAGTTTGGATCGGTGGGGTACATTCCACCGACGCCGTTGTAATCGACCTTGCCGTCGCCGTCATCGTCGAACCCGTTGTCGCACTTCTTGAGATCCACGGACGGTTTCGTGTTCACACACATGTTCGTCCCCTCGTAGTAGCACTTTGCGCCCTCGTCCTTCGGAAGCAATCCACAGTCTGCCGGCGCCCACGCTGCGCACATGTCGTGACAGCCACCCAGTTGGAAGCAACTGTCGTGCGCCGCCTGCTGCGGCGGGGTGAGCGTCAACAGGTTCACGCGGACGAGATCCTGCGGGGACGGTCCGGCGCCCATGTCATCGAGGATCCATCCATCCGCGTGGGAGGCGACGTAGACGTCGTAGCCTCCGACCGTACCTCGTCCGGCAAGCCCGCGCGCGCCCTCGATGGTGCCGGTGACGCGGAAGAGGACCTCCGGAAACTGCGCACCCGAGGATACGTAGGTCACGAACGTGGGACGCTCCACCCGTACCTCCGTCGGCGTCACGGTGACGTGTTCGGGCCCCTCCAGGGTCATGACCCGGTCGAGCGACACCGCGACGGCGTCGTCATCCCCGATCGGCACGAGCAGAGGAGGCATCGTCGGGCCACCGTCTTCGACGGCATCGATCAACGCGCCCGCTTCGACCAGGTAGGCGCTCGCGAGCCATTCGTTCGCCATGCGCTCGTGTTCGGTGACCCGGCGGTACCGCATCCCGGTCTTCGGATCGACGCGCCAGCCGTCCGGATCCGGCAGTTCCTCGAACGCACAGGGCACCCGCGTGTCCGGGTCCTGCACGCACGCATGCTCCCCGACGACCGGTTCCGGCTCCGAACCGGTCGTGCCGCCCGTGCCGGACGAGCTCTCCTCGCCCATCGGGTCGTGGGAAGTGCCGTCGTCCCCTTCGGTCTCGGTCCCTCCACCGGTGTAGACGGGTTGTCCCATGTCTTCGGTGCAACCGGCGAGCCCGACGACCGCCGCGAGTGCAGCCAAACGCAGGCCCACGTCGCGACGCGGTGAGGTGATGATTGGAAGGAGGCGGTTCTTTCTGCTCATGGGGTTTGTTCTCCGCCCCCCAGGTCGGCCGCCGTCGCCAATCGTTGCACCCAAAAACCACGAAAAATCGAAAATGGCAGCCTGCACACCGACACGACCTTCTCCAACACGACCTTCGGGCGTGCCGAGGTGCCGACACGACCTTCGGGCGTGCCGAGTACGACCTTCGGGCGTGCCGAGTAGCCCAACACGACCTTCGGGCGTGTCCCGACACGACCTTCGGGCGTGCCGAGTACGACCTTCGGGCGTGCCGAGTAGCCCAACACGACCTAGAGCGCATCTCAAAAATGGAGGCGTCGTATGTCTTTGATTTTCGATCGTTTTTTGCCAGGGGATCGACATGAGCGGCCCGTTATGATCAAAGGTGGCCGTGGAACTCACGGAAAAGCAG
>JALSIN010000236.1 GCA_026989935.1 Polyangiaceae bacterium
GTCGTGGTGCGTGCCGGGGCGGGGATCGTGTTCGACTCCGACCCGGCGGCGGAGGACGCCGAGTGCTGTCACAAGGCCAGCGCCATGCTGCGCGCCGTGGCGCTCGCCCGGGCCCTCGACGGGGGGCACGAGTCGCCCGCAAAGGAGACCGCCCCATGAGCCCGTTGCCGCCGCTGTCGCCGCCGCTGCCCGGCGCCCGCCGCTACGATCCCGCCGAGCGCACGTTTCCGGGCCGCGTGCTCGTCGTGGACAACTACGACTCGTTCACCTTCAACCTGGTCCAGTACCTGCTGGAGCTGGGGGCGGTCGTGGACGTGGTCCGCAACGACGCGGCCGGGGTGGACGATGTGCTCGCGGACGGGCCTTCGCACCTGCTGCTGTCCCCCGGGCCGGGGCGCCCGGAGGGCAGTCGCCTGACGTGGGATCTTGCGCGGGCGCTGGTGCGGGAGGCGGCCGCGCTGCCGGTGCTCGGCGTGTGTCTCGGCCACCAGGCGATCTGCGCCGCGTGGGGGGCGACCGTCGGCCGCGCCGAGCGCATCATGCACGGCAAGACGAGCCCCATCGTCCACGACGACACGCGGCTGTTTCGCGGGATCCCGTCCCCGTTCGAGGCCACGCGCTACCACTCGCTCATCGTGGACCCGGCCACGCTTCCGCCGACGCTACGGGCATCGGCGACCACCGAGCACGGAGAACTGATGGCCGTGGCGCACGTACACGTCCCGGTCTTTGGCGTGCAGTTCCATCCGGAGTCCGTCCTGTCCACCTACGGTCACCGGATCCTCCAGAATTTCCTGGACGCGTAGGCGGGCCGGTGGGCCGGGGTGCGTGGGACGGTCCCGACCGGCGAGGCCGACGGAGACCGTGCGGGCGGCGCCGGGTGCGGTAGGATCGAGGGGGCCATGTCCACCGTCGCGAACCCGGAACGGGCCCCCTTGCTCGTTCGTGCGCGCGCTCCGCAGGAACTCGTCGCGGGGCTTGAGGAGTTCGAAAGCGGTCTCGAGCGCAGGGTGCGTCGGCGGACCGGTCCGGCCCCCTTCGAGGTCATCGCACGGGCGGACCCGACGCGCTGGATCCCCGTCCGGGTCTCGTCGCACGTGGTCTGCGCGGCCGTCGAGGAACTCGGGGAGGACCGCGCCCCCAAGTTGTGGCGCCACTTCTTCGCCCAGCGATTCGCCCGTTCCCCGCTCATGCGGGTCCTCGTCGGCGGCACGATCCGCATGACGGGGGTGACCCCCCGGGGCCTGCTCAAGCACATCGGCCGCATCCTCCAGGGGACCTATCGGAACCTCGGAACCCCTCGCGTGGAACTCGGCCCCGAGCGCCGGGCGATCATCCTCCTGGAGGACGTGCACCCGGAGTTTCTCGAGTTCCCACGGTACTTCCACGCCTTTTCCGGCTCGATGGAGGGGATCTGCGAGCTGACCGGGCACGATGGGCACGCCAGCTTTCACTTCGACCCGCGGGCGCTGCGGGTGCGGTTCGAAGTGGTGTGGTAGGGCCTTCGGGCCGCCGTTTCTGCGCTCCAGGCGCTCCCGCTCGCCATGGCGCCGTGCAGGGGGGATCCACCTGGGGTGGTTGAATGTAGTTTTTTTGCCTACATGTAGGATACTTGACTACGGTTCCATCACGCCCCGCGCGGGGCGTGCTCCCACGAACCACCGAAGAAAGGTCACGGCTCCATGCGATACTTCCGGTACGGCTACCGCTCCCTCGAAGAGTTCCAGCGCGAGGTCCTGTTCGACGGCCCCGACCTCTCCCCGGACGAACTCGAGCTGCTGCACGAGATCGAGCTAGAGCACGATCCCTGGGACGAGCGGCGCATCATGCGCAGCCGCCGCTGGGAGTGAGCGCGGGCCCTCCCCGGGCGCCCGGCGCTGCGCGGCCCCTTTTGCCGGGAGCGCCGGGCACTCGGGGGAAAAAAAGAGCTATCCTCGTTCCATGGGGGAGAACCTGCGGACCGTGCTCGGGTCTCGACGCGACCCAGGGATCTACGCGATTTGCCTGCTCCTGCTCGGTTGCGGTGGCGGCGGCGCGGCCACGGGCGCGGCGACCGGGACCGGGTCGTCCACTTCTGCGACTGCGGCGGGGACCGCCACGGGGACGGGGACCTTCGGCACGTCGGCCGTTACCACGGGGGCATCGACGGGCGCGACCACGGGGACGGGGGCCGTGTCGGCCACGGACGGTTGTCCCGGGATCTGTTTCGACGTGGGGCAGGCGACGGTGGGCCCGGATCTGGGGGCGCCGCCGCCTTCGTGCAAGGTCGTCGATGGCATGGATGCCGTGGGGGACTGCACCGAGAAGGCGCCGCCCGACGCCTTCGAGCCCGAGACGCAGTGGGATTTCACCGGGCCGCTCGGGTACAGCTGGTCGATCACGACGCCGCTGGTGGCAAACCTGACGGACGACAACGACGACGGCGAGATCGACCTGTGCGACGTGCCGGACGTGGTCGTCGTCGCGGGGCCCGAGCAGGTCAGCGACGTGTCGCCCAGCCGCCTCTACGTACTCGATGGCGAGACGGGGACCCCCCACTTCTTCGCGGCGGCCGAGGTGCAACTCGCCGCGACGCCGGCGATCGGGGACATCGACGCAGACGGGATCCCCGAGATCGTCGCGGTGGAACCGGGTTCGTCGGGGCGCCTGCTCGCATTCGAGCACGACGGGACGCTCAAGTGGACCTCCAGTGACACGTGGCAGGCCGCCCAGTCGAGCGCCATCGCCCTGGCCGACGTGGACGCCGACGGCGACGTGGAGATCATCGCGGGCGCCAACCTGTTCGACCACCAGGGCAACCTGCTGTGGTCGAAGCCGAACGACCCGATCTACAGCGCCTCGACGGCGGCCGACCTCGACGACGACGGGCAGCTCGAGATCTTGACCGCGATCGGGGTCTTTCGAGCAGACGGGAGCCTCTACTTCGACTACCCGGGCACCTGGTTCGGCTGGGCGTTTCCGCAGGTCGCAGACCTCGACGACGACGGCTTGCCGGAGGTGCTGCTGGCCGTGGCCACGGGTGTCATGCTCCTCGAGCACGACGGCACGCTCGTCTACGGTCCGGTGGCCCCGGCGGGCAACCCGAACGACATGAACCGCCCGCTCAACATCCACAACATGGACGACGACCCATCCGCCGAGTTCGGGGCGGCGGACCCCACGAACTACGCCATCTACGACGGGGACGGCACGCTCGTGTGGAAGACCTCCGTCGTTGATTTTAGCGGCCAGGCGGGGGGGACGGCCTTCGACTTCATTGGCAAGGGCGCCGCGCAGGCCATCTACGCCGACGAGCAGACGGTGTGGGTCTACGACGAGACCGGTTCGGTCCTCATGAGCGTGCCCCACCTTTCGGGGACGGTCATCGAGTATCCCACGGTGGCGGACATCGACAACGACGGGTCGGCCGAACTTCTCGTGGTCTCGAACGCGTTTTGGTGGCAGCAGACCCCCGTGCCGTTCACGATCCGGGCGATCCGGGACACGCAGGACCGGTGGGTCCAGGGCCGTCGGATCTGGAACCAGCACACCTATCACGTCACGAACGTGCGCGAGGATGGCACGATCCCGCAGTTTGAACCCAAGCACTGGGAACTGCTCAACACCTTCCGCACCCAGGCGCAGATCGAAGGCGGGGGGCTTTGCAAGCCCAAGCCGGAGGGCTGACCCGGGCCCAGGCCGTGCTCACGCGACCACGGGCAGACGGCGGCCGGCCGCCGGGCCCGCCGTGGAGGCAGGCCGCTCCGGACGCACGTCGCCGCAGCGCAGGGGGACGAGGCCCAGTTCGTCGAGCATGCGCAGGTCGTCCTCGACGGTACGGTTCGGGGTGGTCAGGAAGTCGCCGACCATCATGCCCGAGGCCCCGGCGGCGAAGATCAGCGGCAGGGCCTGGCCCAGGTGAGTCCGGCCCGCGGCGATGAAGATGTTCTGGCGCGGCAGGAACAGGCGAAAGCCCGCGATGATCCGCAGCATCTCCATGGGCGGCAGCGGCGCGGCACCGGCCAGGCGCGTGCCCTCGATGCTCACCAGGAAGTTGAGCGGCACCTCGTCCACGTCGAGCTCGCGCAGGGCCACCGCCAGTTCGACGCGGTCCGCCACCGACTCCCCCATGCCGAAGATCCCGCCCACGCAGGTGCGCAGGCCCCTGGCCTTGGCGCGGCGGATCGTGTCGATCCGCTCGTCATAGGTGTGGGTCGTCACGATCTTCGAGAAGTAGGATCGGCCCGTCTCGAGGTTGTGGTTGAGCTCCGTAAGACCCGCCTCGACGAGGCGGTCGAGGGCCTCGTCGGACAGGAATCCGAAGGAACCGTGGGCCTCGGTGTGGCCGGCCTCGCGCACGGCACGGACGGCCTCGATCATGCGTTCGAGGTCGGGCCCGCCGTCGGACAGACCGCGTGTGGCGGTCACGAGGCCGAGGGCCGAGGCGTGGCGGGTCGCCGCCCGGGCGCTGGCCTCCACTGCCGCCTGCGTGGGGATGAATTTGCCCGGCCGCGCGTGGGTGGCGTGGGCCTTCGACTGGGAGCAAAAGCCGCAGTCCTCCGGGCACCCCCCCTCCTTGGCGTTGACGATGGAACAAAGGTGCACCCGGTTGCCGAAACGGTGGCGCCGGACACGGCCGGCAGCCTCCATGACGGCCCAGACGTCCACCGCGTCCGACAAGAGGAGCTCCAGATCGCCCGGGGTGCAAGCGTCGAGCGTGCCTTCGAGGATCCGGTCGGCGAGCACGGCGGGTGAGGGGGTCGTCATGGTGGGGATCTATACCATCGGGTGCCGCCCTGGCGCCGTCGTGGAGATGAAACAGCGTTCCCGGGGCGACCGACGGGTCGTTCGGTTCGGCCCGTCTCGCCCGCATCGTCCATGCGGGGATGCGCGCGGGCTGACCGGGTCGGGTTGCCGGTGGTACCCTCCGCCGGCCCGCCGCGCCGGGCGGAAAGGACCCCCGTGAGCGACCCCGAAGGCGCCCGTCCCCACGCACCGCCGATCCCACGGACGAAGGAGGAGCTCTTGCGCCTGTACCGCGAGATGCTCCGCATACGCCGGTTCGAGGAACTGGCCGCCCGTGCCTACACGCAAGGCAAGATCAGCGGCTTCTTGCACCTCTACATCGGCCAGGAGGCCATCGCGGTGGCGACGAAGGAGGTCATGCGGCCGGGGGACCGGGTCGTGACCACCTACCGCGACCACGGCTTCGCGCTGGCGCTGGGCAGCGACCCGAAGGCCTGCATGGCGGAGCTGTTCGGCAAGAAGACCGGCCTGGTCGGGGGCAAGGGCGGATCCATGCACTTCTTCGACCGGTCCGTCGGGCTTTGGGGCGGCTACGCCATCGTGGGGGGGCACGTCCCGGTGGCCGCCGGGCACGCCTTCGCCTCGAAGTACCTGGGCGACGGGGCCGTGACCTTCTGCTTCATGGGGGAGGGCGCGCTGCCCATCGGGGCCACCCACGAGGGCTTCCTGCTCGCGGGCCTCTGGAAGCTCCCGGTGGTCTACGTCATCGAGAACAACCAGTACGCCATGGGCACGCCGCTTTCACGCACGAGCCCGGTGGACGATCTCACGGTGCGCGGTCCGGTCTACCGCTTCGTGACGGATCGCCTGGTGGTCCGCGACGTCTTCGAGGTACGCGAGCACCTGGCGCGTGCCGCCCGCAGGGCCCGCGAGCAGCAGCAGCCGTGCCTGCTGGAGCTGGTCACCTACCGCTTCCGGGGGCACTCCATGAGCGATCCGGCCAAGTACCGCACGAAGGACGAGGTGGCGCGGTGGAAGGCCCAGGACCCGCTGCACCGGCACGAGGAGGAGTTGCGCACCACCTTCGGGGTGAGCGAGGAGGCGCTCGAGGCGCTCGACGACGAGGTGGTCGAGGAGATGCAGGCGGCCGTGGACTTCGCGGACGCCTCGCCGCCCCCCGATCCCGAGGAGCGTTTCGAGCACCTGTACGTCGAGGACCCGAGCGCCCACCCGGATCTCGGGCCGCCGCCCGGCGACGACATCCCGGCGGTGACGGTTCGCAGCTTCGACCCGAAGGGAGCGTGAGCCATGGCCGTGCTACAGATCCGCGAAGCCCTGCGCGCCGCCCTCGACGAGGAGATGGAGCGGGACGTGCGTGTGTTCCTCATGGGGGAGGAGGTGGGGCACTACGACGGTGCCTACAAGGTCTCCCAGGGCCTGCTCGAAAAGTACGGTGAGATGCGGGTGGTGGACACGCCGATCTGCGAGGCGGGGTTCGCCGGCGTGGGGATCGGTGCGGCCATGGCGGGCCTGCGGCCGGTGGTGGAGTTCATGACCTTCAACTTCTCGCTCGTGGCGTTCGACCAGCTCATCAACAACGCCGCGAAGCTCCATCACCTGTCGAACGGCCAGTTTACCCTGCCCATCGTCTTTCGCGGCCCGAACGGCGCGGCCCACATGCTAAGCTCCACCCACTCCCAGGCCTTCGACGCGATGCTCTCGCACGTGCCAGGCCTCAAGGTGGTGTCCATCGCGACCCCCTACGACGCCAAGGGGCTGCTCAAGAGCGCCATCCGCGACCCGAACCCCGTCATCTTCTTCGAGAGCGAGGTGATGTACAGCGTCAAGGGCGAGGTGCCGGACGAGCCGTACCTTATCCCCCTGGGGCAGGCGGACGTCAAGCGCCCGGGCGGCGACGTGACCGTGGTGACCTGGGGGCAGGGGCTTCCCATCGCCCTGCGGGCGGCCGAGTTGTGTCAGGCCGACGGGATCGACTGCGAGGTGGTGGACGTTCGCACCCTGCGCCCGATGGACCTCGATACGATCTACGCGAGCGTCCGCAAGACCCACCGGGCCGTGGTGGTGGCCCACGAGTGGCCCACCTGCGGCGTGTCGGCGCAGCTCGCCGCCCGGATCCAGGCGGACCTGCTCGACGAGCTGGATGCGCCGGTGCTGCGCGAGACCTACGAGGACGTCAACATGCCCTACGCGGAGAACCTCGAACGGCTCGTGATCCCGAGCGCCGAGCGGGTCCGCGACGCGATCTTGCGCGTGGCCTATCACCGCATCTAGGAAGGACTTTCATGGCCAAGGTCATCACGCTGCCGCGCCTTTCCGACACCATGCAGGAGGGGGTCGTGGCCCGCTGGCTCGTCGCCGAGGGCGACAAGGTGCGCCGGGGGCAGGTCATCGCGGAGATCGAGACGGACAAGGCGACCATGGAGTTCGAGTCGTTCGAAGCGGGGACGGTGCTGCGTCTGGTGGCACAGGAGGGGGCGACCCTGCCCATCGGCGCACCAATCGCGGTGCTGGGCAAGCCGGGCGAGGACCCGGACGCGGCCCTGGCCGGGGCGACGGCCCCCGCGTCGCCCGATCGGCCATCGCCGCCGGCCGCCGACGAGACGCCCGGGGTGGATGCGTCCCCGTCGGAGGCACCCGCCGCGACGCCCGCAGCGACGGTGCCCACGCCCGCCCCGGATGGCCGGGTACCGGCCTCGCCGCTGGCCCGCCGGCGCGCCCGCGAGTACGGCCTCGACCTGGCGGCGATCCGCGGCTCGGGCCCGCGGGGGCGGGTCGTCGTGGCGGACGTGGAGGCCGCCCGTGCCGCCGCGGCCGCCCCCTCGTCCGCCCGCGTGGAGGCGGCGGCCGGCGGGTTCGGCGAGCGCCCGGACCGGCGGATCCCGCTGTCGCAGATGCGCAAGGCGATCGCTCGCCGAATGGCGGAATCCTTCCGCGACATCCCGCACTTCTACCTGTCGGCCACGATCCGCATGGACCGAGCGGCGGCCTTTCGCCAGGAGATCAACGACGCCCACGGCGCCAAGGTCGTCTCCTTCAACGACCTGGTCATCGTGGCCTGCGCCCGCGCCCTCGTCGAGCATCCGCGGGTCAACCGGGCGTTTGCGGGCGATGCCATCGTCGAGCACGGCAACGTCCACGTGGGCGTGGCCGTGGCCCTCGACGACGGCCTCGTCGTGCCGGTGGTGCGCTTCGCCGATCGCAAGCGCCTGACGGACATCGCCCGGGAGGTCCGCGACCTGGGCGAGCGGGCCCGGGCGAAGAAGCTCCAGCCGGAGGAGATGACCGGCTCGACGTTCACCGTCAGCAACCTGGGGATGTTCGGGATCGACCACTTCTCCGCCGTGATCAACCCGGGGGAGGGGGCGATCCTGGCCGTGGGCGCCATCCGCGACGTGGTCAAGCCTTCGGCCGGCGGCGGCTTCGAGGCGGCCAGGGAGATGACGGTGACCCTCGCGTGCGACCACCGGGCCATGGACGGGGCCGACGGCGCGAAGTTTCTGTCCACCGTGCGCACCCTGCTCGAACACCCGGCCGCGATGCTCGCATGACCGACCGGGCGAGCGTGCTGGCCGTCTATGCCCACCCGCGGGAGGGGGCGGGGCTTTCGGTCGGTGACGGCTGTGCCGCCGCCTGCGTCGGGGTGGGCAAGGTGGCGGCCGCCCTCGGGACGATCGAGGCCCTGGATCGGTTCCGGCCGAGGGCCGTGCTCTCCTTCGGCCTGTGCGGGCGCTATCCGGGGGCGGGGCTGGCCGTGGGAGCGCCGTGCCTGGTGGAGCGGACCTTTTGCGCCGACGAAGGGGTCGAGACCCCGGCGGGCTTTTCGAGCCTGGCCCAGATGGGCCTTGCGGACGAAGGGGCCTACGACGCGGACGCCGGGCTGGTCGCCCGTGTGCTCGCCGTGGCCGGGCCCCTGCCGCGCGTGGTCGCCGCCACGGTTTCGACGTGCGCGGGGACCGACGCCCTCGCCCGGCGCCGGCGGGCGAGGCTGGCCGCCGAGGTCGAGACGATGGAGAGCGCCGCCGTGGCGGCCGCCTGTCGCCTGCGCGCGGTGCCCTGGGTGGAGATCCGGGTGGTGTCGAACGAGACCGGGGACCGCGACCGGGCCGCCTTCGACCTGGAGGGAGCGGCCGCCCGCTGCCGCGCCCTGGCCGCCCGGGTCCTCGCCGCCCTGGAGGAGACGAAACCGTGACCGATCCGTTACGGGTGGGCTTTTCGCCCTGTCCGAACGACACCTTCATGTTCGACGCCCTCGTGCACGGCCGCGTGCCGTTCGAGCGACGGGTCGTGCCGGTGATCGAGGACGTCGAGACGCTCAACGAGCGCGCCTTCGGCCCGCCCGGAAGGCGCCTGCCGATCACCAAGCTGTCCGTGGCCGCGGCCCTCGAAGCGGCGGACCGGGTGCGGATCCTTCCGGCCGGGGCGGCCCTGGGACGCGGGGGCGGCCCGTTGGTCGTGACGCGCCCGGGGGCCGCGTCGCAGCTTTCCGAGCTGGCCGGCAAGGTGGTGGCCGTCCCGGGCCTTCGTACCACGGCGGTACTCCTGTTCGAGATCTTCGCCCCCCGCGCGCGCCTGCGCCCGATGCGGTTCGACCGCGTGGTCGCGGCGGTGGCCGAGGGGGCGGCGGATGCGGGTCTGCTCATCCACGAACTGCGCTTCACCTACCGGGCGCTGGGGCTGGCGTGCCTCGCCGACCTCGGCACCCTGTGGGAGGCGGCCACCGGCCTGCCGATCCCCCTCGGGGTGATCGCCGCCGGCCGCGACCTGCCGGCCGCGACCGCCGACGGCTTCGCCGCGGCCCTTGCGGCCTCGGTCCGCCGGGCCTTCGACCATCCGGAGGATGCGGCCCCGTTCGTCGCGGCCCACGCGCGCGCGATGGACCCCGCGGTGTGCCGCCGGCACATCGACCTGTACGTCAACCGGTTCTCGGAGGATCTCGGCGCCGAGGGGCGGGCGGCGATCCGCGCCCTGGCCGGCCGGGCCCGGGCGGCCGGCCGGTCGATCCCCGCCGTGGACCCCTTCGCCCCGTAGGGGGCGTGCCGTCAACCGCCGGCGTTGCGGGCGACGATCCGGCGGTAGGTGTCCTCGAGGACGCGGCGTAGCTCGTCGGACGGGGCTTCGTCGAGGGCTTGCGTGACGGACGGGGGCAGCGGGGCCTCGGCGGCGCGGGACAGCATCGGCGCTTGCGGATGGGCGTCGTAGCGGATCTGCGCCGGCACGGGCGGGGGGGGCACGTCCCGTGGGCACAGGCGGGCCCGGATCCGCTCGACCCCGAGAGGTGGGGCCACCGCGCGCAGGCGGGCGAGCAGGTCCGCTTCGAGGTAGCGCACCTCGTGCAGCCACTGGCCGTTCGTGGCGAACAGGGTCAAGGTCTCCCCACGTACCGAACCGGGAAACACCCGCCGCGCCAGCGACGCGGGCACGAAGTCCTCCCACACCCCGCGGATCCGCGCCAGCCGGGCGCGCGCCGGCGACAGGCGACGGGCCACCGCGTCGAAGACGATCTCCGAGGCGTGGCACGGCGCCGAGCGGCGTGGGCGGGTTCGCGGCATGGCAGCCCCCCCAGGATGCCACACGAGGACGGGCGGGCGGTCCCGGGGCCCTACGTAGGCGGTGCCTCGGGGCACGCCGGTTCCGGTAAGGTCTGGTCCACGACGGCGCAGCACGCGAGGTCACTCGTGACGTTGACGGCGGTGCGCGCCATGTCGAGGAGGCGGTCTACCCCGAAGACGAGTCCGATTGCGGCGGCCGGGATCCCCGCGTCGCGCAAGATCGACGACAGCACGACGATCCCCAGGCCGGGGGCCGACGGTGTGCCGATGGAGGCCGTCAGGATCGTGAGGATCAGCGCGAGCAAGGCCGCGGGCCCGAGGTCCACCCCCGCGACCTGCGCAAGGAAGACGGTGGCTACGGTCTGGTACAGGGCCGTGCCGTCCATGTTCATGGTGGCGCCCAGGGGGATCACCAGGCGGGCCACGCCCTCCCGTACGCCGAGGTCCTGCCGCGCCGTCCGTATCGACAGGGGCATGACGGCCGCCGAACTCGAGGTGGAAAAGGCGAGCACCCCCACCCGCCAGGCTGCTCGGAGGAAGGCACGTGGCGAGCGTCCGGCCACGACCCAGGCGGTGACCGTGTACACGCCCACGAGGATCGCCAGGCCGAAGAAGACCGTCAGGACGTAGGCGCCGACGCCCCCGAGCGCGCCCATGCCGGATGAGGCCGCTGCCTGCAACGAAAGGCCGAACACCGCAAGCGGCGCAAGACGCATGGCCCCCCGCACGACGGCCATGCTCACGTCGAGGGTGGCGCGCAAAAGATCCAGAATCGGTGTGATACTGGTCCGGTTCACGGAGACCATCGCGACGCCCACGATGACCGCGAAAGAGACGACCTCGAGCATCTGGCCTTCGACCATCGCTCGCAGGGGGTTTTGCGGGATCAACGCTTCGAGCAGGGAAGGGGGCGGGGCGGTCGCCGTGGCCTCTCGTGGGACCGGCGGCGGCTGGGGGAACGTGGTCAGGGCTGCCCACCGCCCGGGGGCCACGGCCTGGGCAAGCGTAAGCCCCACCGTGATGGCGACGGTGGTGGTCGCCAGCGTGTAGAGCAGAAACCGCAGGCCGACCGCGCGCAAGACGCCGAAGCCCTCGAACTGGGCAATGCCCCGCCCGATCGAGGCGAACACGAGGGGCACGACCATCATCTGCAACAGGGCGAGGAAGACCTCTCCGGGGAGCGCGAACATGCGCAAGAGGACGGACCGGGCCCGAGGGGGCAGCCAGTCCGTGATGTCGCCCAGGAGCAGGCCGAAGGCGAGGCCCGCGAGCATCGCGAGCGTGACCTTCACGGCCAGCCCGGTCGCGGCGAGCCGATCCAGGTGCCGGACGAGCGGCACCTTTTCGTGTTCGGATTCCGCAGACATCGGCGCCTACGATACCACCCTGCAGGAATGCGTGCGGCGCATCCCGAGTTGCTCTGCCCATGCCTTCAGGTGCCGGCACTCGCCCCGGATCCCGTCCTCGTAATCCCGAACATGGTATGAATCATCAGGCATCGGGTCGTGGTCCACCGGGACGGAGCGGGCGTGGTCGCCTACGGAAACGCGAACGGGGTTGGGCGCGCGCACCGGCACGGTCACGAACACGCCGACGGTCACCGGCGGCCGGGCCAGCGATGCCGACGGGGACCTTGCATTCGGTCCAGAGGGGCTTACCTTGGGGCCATGTCGTTTCCCCTTCCGCCCAAGACCCGCTTGCTGCTCGTCGCAGATGGTCGGCGGGCCCGTTTCTTCTACATTCGTCGTCCCGAGACCCGGCTCGAACCCGCCATCGGGGCGGACCTCGTCACGGCGGACCGGCCCAACGCCAAGACCCTGTCCGACGAGCCCTCGACGGTCCACGAGCGCAGGGGGCAACATCGCCACGGCGTCGGGCCGACCACCCCGCCGCATCGGATGGACGAGATCGACCTCGCGAAACGGGCGGCCGAGACGGCCCGCAAGTTGATCCTCGAAGAGGGGGTGGACGAACTGTACCTCGTCGCGGCCCCCCGGACCCTCGGGGACCTGCGCGAGGCGATGGACAAGACCGTGCGTGCAAAGGTCGTCCGGGAGGAGGCAAAAGACGTCTCCAAGCTCGACGATCGTGCGCTCGGGGCGGTCGTGGACGGCTGGTTCGCGCCGGCGGTCTAACGGCCCGGCAGTCTCCGACCGTGCGGGGGCACGTTCGTCACTGAACCGGGCCGTGGATGGCTTGCCAGGCCCGGGCGAACTCGGGGGACAGGGTGAACGCGACGACGCCCTGGGCGAGGGCCGACCGGTTGATCCGAGTCTTTCGGGTGGCCCCCGCCACGGCGTCGAGCAGTGCAGCCGCGTCGAGTACCGCGCCCGCGTCGCCCAGCAGCAAAAGGGCCACACGCAGGTCCGTCGCAGCCACGATTCGGCTGGCCTCGAGGGGCGCGAGGCTGTGTGAAGCGAGTTCTTCACATGCCTGCGTGACTTCCTTTCGCAGGCGGCGCGGGAGCTCCTTGTCGAGTGTGGCCGCCAGATTCCGAAGGCGCCCGGCGTCCGGGTCGGCCGTCAGCGGGTGGAAGACCCCGGAGACCTCGAAGGCCGCAGCGAGCAGCAAATCGAGGTCTACCGCGGCGAGCCCGCGCACGCGGCCTGCGCCGAGTGCCTGTCGCGCCAGCGCGACCGAAAGGAGGGCGCGAAAGGCGGGCAGGTCCCCCTGCAGCCACAGGTTCGTCCCGATCCGGACGGTCGCAGGCCGCCCCGGGATCACGAACGCTGCGTTGTGGGTCAGGCTGCCGACGACATCGGGGGTTCGTCCGAGGCCCGCCTCCTTCGCGAGAGCCTCGATGGTGGGGGCGAGGGCCCGCACGTCCACGCTCGGGGGAACGGGGGCCTCGTCTTCATCCTGGAACTGCCCGAATTCACCGGCAAAGGCGCCCGCCGACCGTTCGAGGGCCACGAGCAGGGCATCCAGAGCGGGGGGCTCCTTCGGGGCGCGCAGAGCGGCGCGCAGGGCAGGGGCCTGCAGGGCGTCGAGCAAGGCGCCGGGGATCGGGCGGGATGGAGGATCGTTGGGCGGGGGGATCGATCCCGGGGCGAGCGCGTGGCCCAGCATTCGGGCCGCGAAGGTGAGGGCGGGGCGCCCGTGTCGGGCCATCTTGATGAGCAGTCGTACGCTGCGCACCGACAACGCCCCGCGTGCCACGTCCGCCAACAGCACACTGCGCGTCGGGTCCACCCAACGGTCGGCTGCCTCGGGGCGATCGGCCCGTTCGTACAGGTCCACGAGCATGTCGAGGGTCTCTCGTTTGCCCGGGCGCAAGGCCGCGGCGCGTTCGAGGGCGTCGATGGCGTCGTCGAGCTTGCCGCGACGGCTCTCGAGGGCGGCCAGGCGCACCAGCAGGTCATGGCGGCGGTTGCGTTCTTGCTCGATCTCGAGAAGCTGCACCAGACACCCGACCGCGTCCGTGACTCGGTCGGCCCGCTCGTAGAGTGTGGCGAGGATGTCGAGCACATCCGATCGCCTCGGGGCCGCTGCCTGCGCCTGCTGCGCGTGGGCGATGGCCTTGTCGAGATGCTCCGGCAGCTGCCCGAGCTCGCGGGCGATGTCCAGGTGCAGGTCCACCCGGGACGGGTCGGCCTCGGGCAGTGCGTCGATGAGCCGTTCCCGCGCGACGATCGCCCCCAGGAGGTCGCCGGTCTTCGACTTGGCCGCCGCGAGCGCGCGCAGGGTCGGAACGTCCCCCGGCAGGGCTTCGTTGGCCTGCTCCAGGTAGGCCACGGCCACGTTCGGATCGTCCGTGGCCAGCGCCAGCGCGCGCGCGAGGGCATGCACGTCCTCGGGGCGCTCAACGGCGGGTAGCGCCTGCGCCAGGATCTCTTGCAACTCGGTTGCGCGTGGAAAACGTTCGAGCAGGGCGCGCCCCATGGCCAGTGCGTCCCGATGCCCGGGGTGGTGCGACAGGACGTACTGGAGCCGTGTCAGTGTCTCGTCGAAGGCCGCCGTGTCACCGCCGAGCACGCGCGAGACGGTGCCCCGCAGGTCGGCCAGAAGGGCGTGGATCGAGGTGGGCGCCGCCTTGGCCTGCACCACGGCTGCCGCCCCCTGGGCGATCCGGGCGAGACCGAGCTGGGCGGGCGTAAGGCCCGGCACCGCGTCGAGCGCTGCCAGGTAGGCCCGGCGCGCCTGCTTCGCAAGACCGGCGCGTTCGAGCAACTCGGCGCTTTCGAGGTAGAAGGTCGCGCGCTCGGCGTCCGACTGGGCCCGCACGGCCCGCGCGGAGACGGCCTCCTTGACGTCGAGTTGGATGGCCGGATCGGCGAGGAGCCGCTCCAGGTGCCGCACCGCGTAGGGATTGCCCGGATCGGCTCGCAGGGCGTCCAGGATGGCGGAGGCGGCGAGACCGCGGTCCTCGGGGGCGTCGGAGTCGAGCAAGAACTCGGCCGCTTCCACCAGGAGCGTCGCCTGGAGGTGACGGTCTTCGGTGGCGCGCGCGAGGGTGATGTAGAGGGTGGGCAGGGCCGCGGCGTCGTTCGAGGACTGCAACATCGTCTCGAGGGACCGCGCGACCAGTGGATCTTCGGCATCGAGCCCGTAGGCGCGCTCAAAGGCGAGCTTCGCCTGATCGGTGGCACCGGCCACCAGGTGGACGCGGGCGATGTGGACGATCGCGGCGGCCTTTTCCCGTGGGGAGCGCTCGGCCATGTCGCCGGCGACCATGGCGGTGAGATTCTCCAGGTCGCCGTACGCCGAAAAAATCCGGCGCGCCCGCTCCGCGGCGAGCCCGTGGTCAGGTTGATGGCGCAGCGCCTGCCGGTGGTGCTGGACGGCCGCCGCCGCGAAGGTGACGGCCTCGGGTCCCCGCGTCGCCCGGGCGGCGGCCTCGGCCAACAAGCCGACGCGGTAGTGGTGGTCGGCGGCGGCGGCGGCGTTGGCGGGTACGTCGGCGGCTGCCGCCACGTCGTACGCCCGCGGGAACGCGCCGGTCTGCGCCAGTGCGTCGATGTAGAGCTCCCGCGCCGCGACGAGGTCGGGATTCGCCTCGTAGGCCGCCCTGGCCAGCGCGACCACGCGCGCTCCCATGCCGAGTTCGTCCGCCACGAAGCGCGCTGCCATGTAGGCGACGAGGGCGGGATCGAGGTGCGGGCAGCGGTCGGGGGTGCAAAGGGCGACGAAGGCATCCACGTCGCCTTCGTCGCGGTAGATGCGAAGGAGGGCTCGGGCGGCGGGGGTGTACCCGGGCGACAGCTCGAGCGCGCGCTCGTAGTACTCGCGCGCGAGCAGGCGCCGGCGTAGCTTCGACTCGTGTACGCTGCCGAGTTCCACGAGCAGAACCGCCTGCAGTACGGGATCGTCGATGCGCTCGGTCAACAGGCGCAGGGCTTTGATGAGAACCGTGGGACGGTCCGATGCGCGGGCCAAGGCTGCCAGGCGAAAGAGGGCGAGGGTGTCCTCCGGGTCCGCCTCGGCGAGCTGCTCGAGCGCAGTGATTGCGAGATCCGTGTCGCGTAGCTCCCGTTCCGCGATGGCGGCGACCCGTCGCAGGACCGCGGGGCGCTCCAGTGGGTCGTCGATTTGTTCCGCCTGCCGTAACAAGATCGCCACGGCCTGGGGCCACTTGCGCGTCGTCTCGTACACCCGCCCGAGGGCCCGCAAGCAGTTCGTATCGTCGGGGTGCTCGGCCAGCGCCAGTTCGTAGGCCTCGGCCGCCCGGGCGCCGTCCCCCGTGTGCCGCTCGTGCACGCGCCCCAGTTCCAGGAAGATCCGGGCCCGGCCGGGCCCGGGGGGCTGGATCCGGGCCCAGTCGCCCAGGTGTTTGACGAGTTCGCGGATTCGCCCGCGGGCCTCCAGGAGGCGGGCGCGGGTCTGGTTCGCCCAGTGATGGTCCGGTACGACACGCAAGCAGAAGTCGAGGTCCTCCTCCAGGGCGTCGAGCTGCGTGCGGGTGCTGGGGTCGAGTGCGGGGGGTGGGGCGTCGGCGTCGAGGAACGGCGCGAGACCGGCGGCGCGACGGCGCGCCAGTTGCTCCCGTACGAGGGCCTGCTCCCGCACGTCGTCGAGATAGGGCCACAGGGCACCGAGCACCTCGTTCTCGTCGGCCAGGGGCCGTTCGCGCCCCATCGCCGCCTGTCGCTCCAGGTACAAGGCGACCTCCGAAAGAGGGGCCAGCATGTCGCGTGGATCGTCGATGCGTCGGATCTCCGAGAGCATCTGCGCGACCACGTCCTGCACGGGCAGCCCCGCGTCCGACAACGCCAGAAACGAAAGGTGCAGTGCGGTCGCGCGCGCGATCGGGTCGTCGGAGATGCGCGCAAGCTGGAGGTAGAGGTCGCCGAGATGCTCCGTCTCCCCGGAACGGGCCGTCCAGCGGATGAGCCGGCGCAACGTGGTTTCGTCGTTCGGGTCCTCGGCGCGGGCCCGCGAGAGGAAGGCCTGGGCGCGTCCTTCGTCGGGCTCGATTTCGGCGCGCTCGAGGCACGCGATCACACGCAGCGGCACGGGCAGGTCGGTGTGCAGCAGGGCCTCCAGGAGGGTCGGCGCCTCCTCTGGCGCCACGAGGGTGGCGGCCTCGGCTGCGAGTTGGAGAGCCTCTGGATGATCCGGCACGAGGGCCAGCGCCGCGCGGTAGGCCTCGAGGGCGCGGCCCAGGGCCGGGGTGTGCTGCTCGCACAACAGGCCAAACTCCACCCAGGCGTCGGCGCGTGCGTGCGCCGCGTTCGACGGGGCGCGTGCTTCTTCTTCCAGGGAGGCGAGATCGTGGCCGAGACCGACGTCGGGCCCGTGCAGGGCGTCGAGGATCTGGCGTGCGAGCGGGCCTTCGAGTCGGCGCAGGAGCGCCTCGGCCTCCTCGCGCCGGCCCAGGCGCTCGATGAGGACCCGGGCGGCCTCCACCAGGTAGGCCTCCGCCGTGGCCGGATCCGAGGACGCGCGGCTTTGCGTCGTCCATTCGTCCACCAGGTCCTCGAACGACTCGACGGTGTCGAGGACGAAGGCGGTGGAGAAGAGCGTCGAGTGCAGCCCGGACGGCTGCGTCCACGACAGGTCGAGGGTTGGATCCGCCAGCGAAGGGGCCTTTGCCTCATCCGATGGTTTTGCCGCTGCGCCGGGATGATCGGTCACGAGGCCACCTCTTTGCGGGGAGGATGGATGATCGTGCGCGCGTACCCGAGCCGAATGC
>JALSIN010000237.1 GCA_026989935.1 Polyangiaceae bacterium
AGCAGGCGCGGCGATGGTGGCGGGAGCTCGACCGGGCGGGGGCGCTGACCTGGGGGCTCCTTCGGAAGGCTCGGTGACGGCGAATCGGGCCCGGCAGCGTCTGGGTGGGCCCGCTGGCCGGGGTTCGGCGGTCCCTCCAGCGCTCCGGTTTACGGGGACGGGCACGGGGACGCGCACGGGCACCGGCACGGGCACCGCAGCGGCTCGGTGCATCCAGCGCTGGAGCGGACGGGTACGCAAACGGACACGCGCGCGGGAACCGGCACAGGGACTGGGTCCGCGACGGGGACGGGGGTTCACGGACGCACCGCGCCACCGGCAGGCCGGCCCGGGGTCCGGCGGGTTGCCCCGAGGAACCTCCGAGGGCCGCGGGCGCAGCGCGTCGGACCGCGGGCCAATCCGCAGGCCGAGCTCCTGCCTCCGAGACCTACGAGAAGCCAGCCGGCCGAGGACCGGCCCGCGGGCCGACGCGCGAAAGCCCAAGAGGCCCGGGGCCCGGGGGCGCCTATGCCGCCCGCGCCACCGGCCGGCCGGGGCATCGGGAACCCTCCAACATTGGTGTGTACGGCTACGGGCACGCGCACGGGGCCCGGTACGGGGCCGGGGACGCACACGCGCACGGGAACAGGCACGCGCACGGGGTCCGGCGCGGATACTGGGACGCACACGCGCACGGGAACCGCGGCGAATCGGTGCATCCAGCGCCAGTGGGGACCGGGGCCGTGACGTGCATCGGCACGGGGCTCGACCGGTGACGGGGCGGAGGGAGATCCCCAGGCCGGTTCGGATCGGGCCGGCCGGGACGAATGGAGGCTCGAGGCCCCCTCCTGCCCCTTACTTCTTCTTCTCCTTGGCGGACACGGGCGCCCCGGCCTTCTTGGACGCCTCGTCCCCCGCCTTCTGGGTGCGCCGTTCGTCCTTCTTCACCCCCGGCCGCTCCGGGCAGCCGGCCGCGAACAGCGAGAGCACAACGAACGTGGGCAGACACTTGCATCGCATGACCCCGCGATCGTGCGCCCGCCCGGCGCCGGCGTCAACGCACCACGTCGCCCGCCGCAGCCTTTTCGCGCCGCCCGTCCCCGCGCGCCCCCTCTCGTCCCTGCGAGCGCCGGATCGGCCGGGCGCGCCCCCACCCCCCGGCACCCGCGGCCCGCCGTGTTCCCGACCCGGAACCGGGCACCCCCAAGGGGGCCGATGGACCGCGGGCCCGCGACGAGCGCAAGCGGTTCACGCGGGGGCCTGGTCGTCCTTCACCACGATCGGACAGGGGCGGCCGTCGTCCCCCACCTGCACGTAGACCACCTCCGCCTCCGTGACCTCCCGCGCCCGGCCCCGCAGCCCGGGCGCCGCCGGGGCCACCGCCTCGACGCGCACCGTCGCCGTGATCGAGGTGCGCCCGACCCGAAGCACCCGCGCGTAGCACGTCACCAGGTCCCCGACCCGTACCGGCGACTTGAACTCCACCTCCCGCATGGCGACCGTGACCAGCGTGCCCGCCCCCACCGCGTGGCAGGCGATCGCCCCCGCCTGGTCGATGAGCGACAGGATGTACCCGCCGAAGATCGTCCCGTACGCGTTCGTGTCGCGCGGGAGCGTGACGGTGCGGATGGCCAGGATCTCGTCGTCGCGGTGGGGCATGGGCGTCGTCTACCCCGAACCGGCGGAACGCGCAAAGGCCACGGCGTCCAGGATCGCCCGCCGGATCGTCTGCGCGTCCGCGTAGTCCGGACAATAGGACACGAACCGGTCGCGCGCCCGGATCGAGGCGAAGCGCCGCTCCTCCGCCGAGAAGTCGTAGCTCAAGATCACCGGGCCGCGAAACCCCGACTCCCGCAGCGCCCGCAGGATGAAAAGGCCCTGGTTGTCCTGCTGGAACCGCCGCGCCCGGCCGATGTCCCCGTTGAAGCGGGCGGTCAGTTGCACGAGATCGCCCAGCAGATCCACGTGCGGCGTCCGATCGAATCGCATGTCCAGGTACACGGCATCGAACGTGCCCTCCGCCAGCAACCGGCAGGCCTCGGCGCCGCTCTTCGCCTGGGTATAGGCGAACCCGTCGGACACGAAGGTGGTGAGGTTCGTCAGGTACTCGTCGCCGTCTTCGACGACGAGGACGGCGAGCGGCCGCGTCACGAGGCCATCCTCCTCGCGGTCTCGCCGCCGCCTTCCTCGCTCTCCTCGAGCACGAAGAACCGCAACACCACGGCCTTGGCCCAACCCGGCTCCTCCTCGACGGCAATGGAACCGTCGTAACGGGACAAGAGATCCACCGTGATCCCCATGCCGCGCTCGACGTAGCGCCCACGCAGCATCTCGTTCGACAGCCGCTCGGGCGAAAGGTCCTTGATCCGGATCGCCAGCGACGCGTGCCCCGTGATCTCGTCGATCTCCGTGCGAAGCTCCACTTCGAGCGCCACCGGGGGCTTACAATACCGCAAGCTGGCATCGAGGGAATTGCGCAACACGTTGACGAGGATGTCCTCGAGATCCGTGGCGAAGATCCGCACCGTCGCGCCCCGGCCCCGCACCCGCAGCGGGGCCACCTTCGCACCGCGAAAGGCATCCTCGTTGCGCACCTGGTCGAACACCCGGCGCACGAACGCCTCGTCCACCACCACCGTGCACATGGATCGGATAAGGCCCGACAGCCGCTCGAAGGCCCGCCGGCCCAGGACGTCGCCCGCCTCTTCGAGCTGGCGCGCCAGTTCCCGACGCCGCCCCGGGCGGACGGACCCCACGTCGTACAGCTCGTCCGCCACGTCCGCGAGCGCCTCGAACGCCTGCAACATCGGCCGGAAGATGGGATCCTTGCGGCGCAGGTTCAGGCGCTCTCCATGGGCACGGGCCGTCTTGCGCAACTCCTCGACGTAGCCCACGAAACGGCCGTAGATCCCGGCAAGGCCGCCCGAGGCCCCGGGCTCGCCGAACAGCCGGCGGCCGAGCACCCGCGCGCGTTCGGCCGCGGCCGGATCTCCCGACTGGAGGGCCCGCCCCACGTCGCCCAAAAACGCCGTGTTGTGCTTGAGGATCTCGTGCCGGATGAGGCTCAAGACCCGCACCACTTCGGGGAAGCTCTTGGGGTGCCGCGCGAGGAACTGCCGCAGCGAAAGCCCCCGAACCCGGCGATAGAGGCGTACCACCGGGATCCCCACGAACAGGCCGAGTAGCAGCACGCCGCCACCCCCCGCGTAGATCGTAGCCCGCCGGATCCGGCTGCGCAGGGCCTCGGCCTGCCGCCAATAGAGATCGTATTTGTCCGCCTGCTCGAAGTAGGCGTCGAGGGCTTCCTTGGCCGCGAGCCAGTCGTTCTCGTCCCAGAGGAGCTGGGCCAGGGCGAACCGCGCCCGCAGGGAACCGAGCCGCGCCGCCGCTTCGAGGTGGCTGCGCGCAAGCTCCGTGGCGTCGTCGCGCAGCAGGAAGCCGAGCTGTTCGTGCACGAGCACCTGTTGCGGATCCAGCGCGAGGCTCTCCTCCCAGAAGCCGCGCGCGTCGCCCCACCGCTGCCGGGCGTACATCACCTGGGCGAGCTGGTTGAGCACCACCGGTTCGTCGGGGAACCGCTTGCGGGCCTCTTGCAGGATCGCCTCGGCCCGGTCCCAGTTGCCCTGCTGCACCTTGAGGTAGGCTTCGTTGACCAGCCGCTGCAGCGTGGGGTCGAGAAACCGCAACGATTCCTCCGGGGGCGGGCTCACCCATCGGGCCGCGTCCCGCCGAGGATCGCGGTCGAGCTCGTCCAGGATCTTCCGCGCCAGCGGCACGTCCGGATCGTCGGCGGGCGCGGCCTGCAAGAACGCCTGTAGGTGCGCCCGGGCCGTGTCGCGATCGACGCGCGCGTAGAGCTGCCCGAGCAACAGGTGGATCGGCGAAAGATCCGGCCGCAGCCGAAGCGCCGCCTCCAGCGCCTTGCGGGCCTCTTCGTCCCGGGTGCCGCCGAACTCCTCCTTGTAGATGAGTCCAAGCTTGAGGTACGCCTCGAAGAACGTGCGATCGAGCCGCGTCGCGCGCTCGAGATCCTCGGCGGCGCGGGCGAACTTGCCCAGCCGGGCGCGCACGACCCCACGCATGTACCAGCCCCGCGGATACCACTCCGACGCGTCGATGGCACGGTCGAACGCCACCTCGGCGCGCCGCAGATCCCCGGCGTCGTACGCCTCCATCCCCACGTCGAAGGCCGCGCGCCCCTCCGGCGTCGGCCGGCCGCCGTAGATCTCCTCCCACTCGAGCAGGGTCTTCTCGTCCTCCAGCGCCGCCACCTTCGCCTCCGCCGCCGCGCGGGCCGACCCGTGCTGCGTCGCCGCGAACGCCCGGTAGGCCTCCAGGGCCGCGTCGATGTCCCCGAAGGCGTGGTGCAGCCGCGCCAGCGTCTCGAGGGCCTCGGGCGCGGGCGCCTCGCCCGCCGCGGCAGCCTCCGCCCGGTAGGCCGAAAGCGCCTGCCGCGCGCGCTGTTCGAGGGCCGTGCGGTCGGCACGCCGGTCGGCCTCCTTCGCCCGCTCCAGCAACAGCCGGGCGAGCGTCCAGGCGATGTCCTTCGGACGGCCCGGATCGTCGCGGGGAGCCGCCGCCAGCTCCTGCGCCAGCTCGAGGCGGTCCTCGGCGAACGTCTCCCCGCACGCCTCCATCCACGCGAACGCCTTGCCGCGCTCGGCCAGCCAGCGCCCCTTCGGGTCGTAGGTCTGGAGCATCAGCAAGTCGGCGATGGCGCGGCGGGGACAGCGGCGGTGCGGGGTGCGGGCCTTGCGGGCGTGGGCGCGGCCGGCCAGAGCCTCGGGATCCCCCGGCACCACCCCGAGCGCCCGTGTGAAGGCGTCCACCGCGTCGTCGTAGCGCCGCTCCTTGAGAGCCCGGCGCCCCTCCTCCATGTAGGCCGCAAAACGCTCCATCTCCAGCGCCCGCTGCTCCTCCTTGGTGAGCTGTTCGTAACTGGGCGTGCCCTTCGGAGGCCGAAACGGGTCCGGAAACGGGTCCGATCGTCCCGCCGTGCCGGCCCCCTCCCGCGCCGGGGCGACCGGCGCCGGCGCCGCCGCTAAACCCCGCCCGCCCGGCCGCTCGGCGAGCCGGCCGCCGGCGGGCGCGGCGGCGAGCAGGCCCGAAAGACACAGCCAGCACCCGGCGCTCACCGCCCCCCCTCCGCCGGCAAGCGCCGTTTGAGATCCCGCAAGCGCATCCCGAGCTGATTCATTCTAAGCTGGACTTTTCGGGCGGCGGTCCGATCGCCCAGCAGCGTATCGGCCACATCGGCCAGACGCCCGCCGTGGCGCAGGTACAGGTGTTCGAGGTACTGCCGCTCGACTGCGGCCGCCACGTCGTGCAAGGTGCGCCCCGGGACGATACGCACCGGCACGGCGTGGCGGTCCTGCCCAGCCGCCCGCCCATCCTGCGAGGGCGCCGGCCGGGGCCCCGCACGCATCGGGCGCAGCAGATCCCGCACGACGCGCGGCTGTACGGGGACGACGTCCGTGCGGGCCCGCCCCCGGGCCGTCGCCGGCGACGGCTCGACGGTCCCTTCCACCAGGTCCACGAGCGTCAGCGTCACCAGGTTCGACAGAAACATCTCGAGTTGCCGAAAATTCCCCGGCCAGGAGAAACGCACCAACGCGTCGTAGCTTTGCCGGTGGAACAAGAACGTCAGGACGGAGCGGCGCGCCCTCGGCAAGCGCCGGCCCACGGCCACCTCCACCGCCGGATCCGCGAGGTCGAGGGGCAGATCGTGCCGCCGCGCGTACTGCTCCAGGAGGTCGCGGTTGTACGGGTCGGCCAGCACCCGGCGCAAGAAGACGCCCAACAGCTCGTGGAAGTCGTCTCCGCGTGCGCGCAAGCTCGGCAAGGTCACGGCCGTGGCGGGGTTCAGGCGCATGTAGAGGTCCTCCCGAAACGCGCCCTCGGCCACCAGGTCGGCCAGGTTCCGGTTCGTGGCGACGACGAGCTTGACGTCCACCCGCCGCTCCTCCACCGAGCCCACGGGGCGAAACTTCCCCTCCTGCAGCACGAGCAGGAGCTGCTTTTGCACCTCCGTGCCGAGGTTTCCGATCTCGTCGAGGAAGAGCACGCCGCCGTCCGCGCGGTCGAGCACGCCCGGGCGCGTCTCGGTGGCGCCGGTGTAAGCTCCCTTGACCACCCCGAACAGGTGAGCCGCCATGAGATCCGGCGGGATCGTCGAAAGATCCACGGTCACGAAGGGGCCGTCTCGGTGCGCGTTGCGGTGGATGAACGAGCGAGCGAGCAGGCTCTTGCCGGTGCCCGTCTCGCCCTGCAAGATGATCGGAAGCCGCCCGCGGGCGAGGATCGAAAGGCGCCGGCGAAGCGCCTGCATCGCGGTGGACGGCCCCCAGTAGAAGGCGTCCTCGGCCGCCGGCGCCCCCCCGGCCCGGGTGGCGGCCAAGATGCTCTCGATCTGCAGGCGCAGCGAGCGGGCGTCGAGGTACTCGTCGTCGAGCAGGTAGGTGTAGGCCTCGGCTTCGAGGCGCTCGGCGTCCGCCTCGATGGGTAGATCCTGCTGCGAGGTCAGGACGATGACCGGCAGGTCCGGGTAGCGCGCCCGCAGCCGGTCGAGGATGAGCAGCCCCTGGCTGCGCCGCAACCGCTCGAGGACCCGCGCCCGCGGCTCCCGCTCGAACAACGCCGACTTGTCCTCGGGCAGAAGGTCCGCCTCCGGCAGGTCGAAGCGCACATCCAGGAGGACAAGGTCCACCCCCGCCCCCTCCGCCAGCGTCCGCTCGACCTCGCGGAAGTTGCGCGCAGGCGGAAGGTAGCGGTGCTCGGGGAGGAACCGCCGGCACAGATCGAGGTACTTGTCCTCGTCGTCGACGATGAGGATCGACGACACGCCGTTAGTGTGCCCCACCGCGAAGCGATCGCGACAGCGCCCGCAGCTTCGTGCGGATCACCCGCTGTGCGGCGCGGATCGCCGGAATGTGCGCGGCGAGCGCCGCCTCGTCCTCCCCTGCGAGCGCCGGCCCGGCCGCCCGCAGCGTGTCCACGGCGCGCGCGACGGGAGCCAGCGCCGCGAGCACGCGCTCATCCCCGAGGCCGGTCACCCAACGCTCGTAGACCTCCCAGGCCGCCAGCGGCCGCCCCGAACGGTCCCGGCGCGTCGCCAGCACGTCCGCACGCAGGGCGGCGACGGCCTCGTCCGACGGTGGCGGCCCGAACGCCTCGTCGGGCAGGTTCGCGGAGATCCACGCCACGTACTTTCCCAGGTCGTGGCGCAGACCATCCACACGGGCGCGAACATCCTCGGACGCGGCGTTCGTGGGCCCCATCTGGACGCCTTCCCCGGCGCCCGAGCTACGCCTCGCCGCCCGGCAAGAAGTACCGCGTCGCGCGCGCACGACCCTCCGAGGCAATTTTGCCCACACTGCGCATCCACCGGACGCTCGAACGGATCTCGTCGGACGTGCTGCCCAGGCGCTTGGCGAGCTGGCCGATCGTCAGCGGGCCCTCTTCGAGGGCGCGCAGGATGTCGCGGTACAGGCGCTCTTCGGGGCTGCCCTCGGCCTTGGGCTCGGGCGGCGAACCCGCCGCGCGCACGACCCGGCGGCGCACGGCCACACGACCGCGCATGCGGCGGCGCAGGGCGGGCAGTTCGGCGAGGGTCTCACGAAACTCCCGCAGGGTCAGCTCACGCACGGCAGGCCCGGCGTCGCTGTCGAGGAGTTCGCGCAAGGTGGCGTCGCGCGGAAGCTCTCGGATGGCACGAATCGCGGCTTCACGCAGCATTTGCGAACGATTCGAGCGCAGCGCGGATTCGAATAGTTGGGCGATCTCGGTCATGGGGACACTCCATGGGCCCCGGCTGGGCCCTCGCGTAACCAGCGACAACATGCCACCCGATCCGCGCGGTGTCGAGTCCCTAGCGCGATCCGGCTCGAAGAGGCCCGAGCGGCGCCCCGACGACCGCGGTTATGACCGAATTGGCCGCACGGACCGACCCGTTTTCGTCATGCGCCACGGGCGACGGGGCGATGGGCCCCGCGTCGCAGGCGAGCACCCCCAGGTCCACGGTCCCCGCGAAGCAGTCGAAACAACAGGCCGCGCACGACGCGGTGCCGTCGAGGCCCACCCCCCACGACAGGCCGTCGGCCTCGGCCCCGAAGCACACGGTCGTGCCGTCCTCACAGGCGATCTCGGCCACGGTCACCAGGCCGTACCCGAGGGTCCAGAACACGTCGTCTCCACCCGGCCACACCCAGGTCCCGTCGGACGACCACAGGCGGAAGGCGATGTCCCGGCCGTCGTCGCAGCCGTCTTCGACCAGCACCTTCTGCACGGCCACACAGGACGCCGGATCGAAGTCGTCGGGCACGTGCCCGGCCTCACACACACACGCTCCCGCGTCGCAGTAGGCATAGGCGCCGCACGCCACGTCCGCACACGGGTCGTCCTCCACGTCCACCACCACGAACACCGGACAACCCGCCGCACCGAGCAACAGTGCGCACGCAGCGGCGAGACGAACGGCCGTCGGGGGCATGATCCAAAGCATAGCGCCACGACGCCGCGAGGCCACGGGTGAGCCCCCGGCGGGCGAAACGAGGCCCCGCGCGGATGTTTTCCGCCGGCGAATTCCCGGGGCCGCGCGGCTTTGGCACGCTGTCGGCCGTGACACCGCTCGCCGCCGCGCTCCTGGCGTTCACCGCCTACCTGCTCGCCTACCGCTTCTACGCGCGGTTCCTCGCACAGCGGATCTTCGCCCTCGACCCGGCGCGCCCCACGCCCGCCCAGACCCTCGAAGACGGCGTGGACTACGTGCCCACGGCGCCGTCGATCCTCTTCAGCCACCACTTCGCCTCGATCACCGGTCTTGCGCCCATGCTCGGCCCGGCCGTGGCCGTCATCTGGGGCTGGCTGCCGGCCCTGTGCTGGGTGGTGCTCGGCGCCATCTTCATCGGCTGCGTGCACGACATGGCCGCGCTGGTCGTGTCGCTGCGCACCCGCGGGCTCTCCGTGGGCGAGGTGGCCGGCGACGTCCTCGGCCCCAAGGCCCGCACGCTCATGCACCTGGTCATCTTCTTCGGCGTGGCGCTCGCCATGGGGGTCTTCGTCTACGTCCTCGCCCGCCTGTTCTCCGTGGAACTCGCCCCGGGGCACCCGGGGTACCCGCAAGCCGTCTTCCCCTCCGTCGGCCTGCTGGTGCTGTCGGTGGGCGCGGGTCTCGTACTGCGCCGGCGCCCGGGCGCGCTGGCGGCGGTGGCCGTCGTGGGCCTTTGCCTGGAACTGCTGCTCATCGCCGTGGGCAAGGACCACCCCACCTTGGGGCTACCGCCCGCCGCCTGGCCGGGCCCGTCCACCTGGACGCTCGCGCTGCTGGCCTACGCCTTCGCCGCCTCCGTCCTGCCCGTGTGGGCGCTGTTGCAGCCGCGTGACTTCCTCAACGCCCTGCTGCTCTACCTGGGGCTCGGCCTGGCCTACGCCGGGCTGTTCGCCGGCGACCACCGCTTCGCCGCACCCGCGGTGCGCCTGTCCCCACCCGGCGCCCCGCCGCTCGTCCCGTTCATGCTCATCGTCGTGGCCTGCGGCGCCGCCAGCGGCTTCCACGGCCTCGTGGCCTCCGGCACGACCGCCAAGCAGATGGCCCGCGAGACCCACGCCCGGCCCGTGGGCTACGGGGCGATGATCGGCGAGAGCCTGCTGGGGCTGTTGGCCACCTTGGCCTGCACGGCGGGGGTCGCCTCGCCGCAGGTGTGGCACGAGGCCTACGCGGACTGGGGGCGCGTCCAGGCCCTGCCGCGCAAGATCGACGCGTTCATCCAGGGGACCACCACCTTCCTCGGCTCCCTCGGCCTTCCGGCCGACGCCGCGGCCGCCCTCGTCGCCATGGTCGTGGTCTCTTTCGCCCTTACGACCCTCGACTCGGCCACCCGGCTGTTGCGCTTCAACATCGAGGAGATCGGGGCGTCCTTCGGGGTTCGCTGGACGAAGCGCCGTCCCCTGTCGGCCCTGGCCGCCTGCGGCGTCATCGCGTTGTTCGCCTTCTACGAGGTGGACGTGACGGTCGGCGACGCGGTGGTCCGTCGCCCCGCGGGCCTGGCCCTGTGGCAGCTCTTCGGCACGACGAACCAGCTCCTGGCCGGTCTTACCCTGCTGGTCGTCACCGTCTACCTGCGGGCCCGCGGCCGCCCCACCGCACCCGTCGCGATCCCCGCGGTGGTCATGCTCGCCTCGACCCTGGCGGCCATGGTCACGAACCTCCTGCGCATGCGCGACCCGCTGCTGCTGGCCGTCGGCGGCGTCCTGCTCCTGCTCGGCCTGGGCGTGGTGGGCCTGGGGCTTTCCACCCTGCGGCGCCCCTCACGGCCGGAAGCGGCCGAGTGGTAGGGATCCGCCCCGTCTTGGGCCGAAGTCTCCCCGCTGGGCTATGATCGCGTTCGATGGCGGCGGACCTCGAATCGACGCGCCCGGACGATGGCGCCGGCACGCCCACCGGCAAGGCGCCCCCACCGAAGGGTGATAAGGCCGCGGACGGCCCTTGGCGCATCGGCGGCGTCGTGTCCGGGCGCTACGTCGTCGAGCGGCGCCTGGGGGCGGGCGCCATGGGCGTCGTGTTCCTGGCCTTCGACCGCCTGCTGCGCAAGAAGGTGGCGCTCAAGGCTCTGCGGCCCGACCTCGCCCGCAACCCCAAGGTGGTCGCCCGCTTCCACCGGGAGGTGGCGCTCGCCCAGAGCGTGACCCACCCGAACGTGGTGCGGATCTTCGACACGGGGGAGGCGGCGGGGATGCCGTACTTCACGATGGAGTACCTGACGGGCCAGCAGCTCGACCGGATCATCCAGGAAGGCAAGCACGACCCCCACGCCGCGCTGACGATCCGCGAGATCCGCGACATCGCCCTGGACGTGCTGCAGGCCATGGCGGCCGCGCACGCCGCCGGCGTCATCCACCGCGACCTCAAGCCGTCGAACGTGATGCTCACGCACCGCGGCGCCATCGTGATGGACTTCGGCGTGGCGGGGATCGAGGACAGCGACGACGTCACGGGGCGGCGCATGGGCGTGCGGTTCGACTCGCTCGTGCACACGGAGGCTGGCACGATCTTCGGCAGCCCCGCCTACATGGCCCCCGAGCTGTGGGACGGCGCGCCCGCGTCGGTCCAATCGGACCTCTACGCCTTCGGGGTCATGCTCTATCAGATGCTCACGGGGGTTCTGCCCTACGACGCCCCCTCCCCCACGGCCTTCCTGGAGAAGCTCCACAGCCACACGCCGCTGCCCGTCCGCAGCCTGCGCAAGGACACGCCCTGGCCGCTGGCGGTGCTGGTCAAGCGCTGCATGGCCAAGGTTCCCGAGCGCCGCCCGCCGTCGGCCTCCGCCGCGGCCCGGATCATCTCGCCGCTGCGCGCCCGCACGCGCCGGCAGATCACGGCGCTGCTCGCGGCCGGGGCGGCCTTCGCCCTCCTGGCGTACGTGGTGCTGCGGTCGCCCCCCTACGCGGCGGAAGGGGTGACGGATCCGTCGGCCCACGCCGACCTCGCCGCCGCGGTGCGTGCGTTCGACGCGGGGGACGCCGGCGCCGCCCTGCGTCACCTCGACCGGGTGGACGCGCGCTCCCCCGGCTCGGCCGCCGCCCGCTTCGTGCGCGCTCTCGTGCACTTCGACGCGAGCGACGAGACCGGCCGGCGACGCGCGTGCGCGGGCCCACCGCCGGAGCGGGGGCGCGCGGTCTATCGCGCCATGGCCGACGACGCCTGCCAGGACCCGTTTCGCCTGGCCCCGGCCCTGCTGGCGCTGGTGTCCGAGGAGCCTGGGGCCGCCCCGGAACCCTTCCTGCCGCTGGCCGTACGCTGGTCGCTGGTCGAGCGCCTCGAAGGCGCCGGTCCGGCGACGCGCGACCGGACGCTGCGGGTGTCCCAGCGCGTCCTCGACCGCCTCGCTCGACCGCCCGACTGGGACGGTTGGTGGGTCACGCCGGCGCTTTGGAAGCTCGCGCGCGTGGACCTGCTGATCGCCCGCGGCGAGATCGACCGCGCCCGCACGGCGCTTTCGGCCGTGGCGCTGGAGCACCCGAAGGACCCGCGGGTGCTGGCGAAGCAAGCCTGGCTGGCGGAGCTTTCCGGCCAGCACTCGCTCGTGCACGAGTTGGCCGATTCGCTGGCGCCGCTCGACCCGACCCCCTCGATCCGGCGCATGCTGGCGCGTGGTCGGCTGGCGGCCGCATGGAAGGCCATCGCCGCGGCCCCGCCGATCCACCGCGCGGCCCTGCGTTCCATGTGGTGCGGCTACGCCTTCCGCTACGAGTTCGACGAGGTGCCGGAGCGTTGCCGGGACCTGCCGCACGGCCTCGTCCGCGGCCTTTGGGGCCTCGACGGCGCCGCCCGCCTGGCGCGCCATCTCTCCCCGCACGAGGCGACGCTCTTGCGGCAACAAGCGGCCCTCGACCGCGGCGCCTGCCGCCCCACCTACGACGACAAGGCGCCCCTTCTGGTGCACACCGCCGCCCCGTTCGAGCTGTACGCGGCCCAGGTGGAGGTCGCCCACGCCCTGTGCGCGCACGCGCCGGAGCGCGCCGACGTGACACGGGCCCGGCGCGTCGTCTCGGCCCTGTCCGAGCTCGCGCCCCAGGACCCGTGGATCCGGCTGCTCGCGGCGCGGGTGGCCGAGCGCCTCGGCGACCCCGAGCGGGCCGAGGCCCTGCGGCGCACCGTGCTCGACGATTGGCGGGACGCCGATCCCGATCTACCCCTCGTGGCCCGACTGCGCCGCCACCTCCAGGTGTTCGCCCCGATCCGATCCATTGCAGGCAGGCCTCCGTCCCCGAGCGACGGGCGCGCCGACGAGACCCGCTGACCCGAGGCGACCCGCGCGCGCTGGTATCGTCCGGGCGATGCCGCAGCCGTTCGACCGCGACGCCGAGGTCCTCTGGCACCCCGCCTCCCATTTCGCCGACCAGGCCGTGCTCCCGCCGGTCCCCATCGTGCGGGCCGCGGGCGCCTACCTCTACGACGCCGACGGCCGCCCGATCCTCGACGCCATCTCGTCGTGGTGGACCGCCCTGCACGGTCACTGCCACCCGCGCATCGTCCGTGCCGTGCAGGACCAGGTGGGCGTGCTCGACCACGTGATGTTCGCCGGGTTCACCCACGCGCCGGCCATCGATCTCGCGGAGCGGCTGCTGGCCGTCGCGGGGCCCGGGTACGGCAAGGTGTTCTACGCCGACTGCGGCTCGGCCGCCGTCGAGGTGGCGATGAAGATGGCGTTCCAGTACCACCTGCAGCGGGGCGATCCGGACCGCCGGCGCTTCGCCGCCCTGCGCCGTGGCTACCACGGCGAGACCCTCGGCGCCCTCGCAGCCTGCGGCGAGCCCACCTTCCGCGCCCCGTTCGACCCGCTCCTGCAGCCCGCCGTGCTGCTGCCCGTGCCCTCCCACCCGCGGCACACCACGGCGGATCTCGCCACGGACCTCGGCGCCGCGAGCCCCGAGGCCGACGCGGCGGTGGACCTGTTGCGCGAGCACGCCGGGTCGCTGGCCGCCCTCGTGGTCGAGCCGGCGGTGCAGTGCGCCGGGCGCATGAACATGCCGGGCAGCGGCTACCTGCGGCGCGTGGTGGAGGCCGCCCAGTCCCTCGGCATCCTGGTGATCTCGGACGAGATCGCCGTGGGCCTCGGGCGAACGACGCGGCTGCTGGCGGGCCAGTGGGCGGGGATCGAGCCGGACTTCGTCTGCGTGAGCAAGGCGCTTTCGGGGGGGATCTTGCCGCTCGCCGCCGTGGTCGTCCGGGCCGGGATCGAAACGGCCTTCGAGGGTCCGCCGAGCCGCAGCTTCCTGCACAGTCACACGTTCACGGGCAACCCGATCACCTGCCGCGCGGCCGCCGAGAGCCTGACCATGCTGACCGAGCCCGAGACCGGGCCGCGCCTGGCCCGCCTGGCCGACGCGCTCGCCGGTGCGGCCGATCGCGTGGCGGGGGCCTGCCGCGCCGTCGAGGCCGTCCGCAGCGCCGGCCTCATCGTGGCCTTCGACCTCGCCCCCTGGGTGCGCGAACACGTGCCGGGCGGCCGCGTGTCGCGGGCGATCCGCAAGGCCGCCCTCGCGCGCGGCCTCCTGCTGCGACCGCTCCACGACACGGTGTACTGGATGCCGCCGGCGTGCCTGTCCGACGACGACGTCGCCAAGCTCGCCGACCGCACCGCGGAGACGATCGAGGCCGCAACGGGCACCGGCTGAGACCGCCCCACGGCCGGCGCGCCCGGGTGGGGACCACCGCCCCGGCGCGCCGGCTACGGCTCGGGACGGAAGAGCGCGTCCACCGGGATCGCCTCGGCCTCGCCGCCCTCCCGCTTCCAGGAAAGGCGCAGCGCCACGGGCCCGTCCGCCTGGAAGTAGAGCAGGTCCACCTTGTAAAGACCCGGTTCGAGGTAGACGAGTTCGCAAGCCGTCTTGGCTTCGTGCACGCCGTCGTTGTCCACGACGAGGTTCTGCTCCACGTACAGTTGGGCGCCGTCGTCGCTTTCGACGCAAAGCTCCACCTCGCCCTCCTGCGTGACGTTCAGGCCCCCCGTCGCGTGCAAGGCGAAGAAGGTGTTGCGCGCCGCGCCCCGGTGATCGAAACCGGCGAACGCGCCCGAGGGCACGTCCACCCCGGCGAGATGGATCGTGCCCACCGGATCACCGACGTCGTCGAAGCTGGGCAGCTCCCGGGTTCCCTCGTCGATCACGAACACCCGCGCCGCAAGCCCCCGGTCGAGCCGCTCGACCGGGCGGCCGAAGGTGGTGTCGGGCGACAGCGGTACGAACGGCGTGGGGCTCGTCACCCGTTGCTTGCCGCGGACGACCGCGAGCGGGCCGGCCTTCGCACCCGAGGGCACCCGCGCCACGATCCGGCCGATGCCGACTTCGACGACCTCCCAGGCGCCGCCGGGGCCCTCGACCTGCACGCCCTTCGAGAACCCGCCGCCGCGGATCTCCACCAGCGATCCCGGCGCGGCCATGGAGGGGTACAGGTCGGCGACCGCGAACGTGGGCAGCGGCTGCACCGGGGGCGGCGTCCACGACGGATCGCGAGGCTTTTCCTTCGGCACCAGTTTGCGCCCCTTGATCGGGTCGGCGCCGCGCACGGCGAGCGTGCTGCGGGGCTTGGGGGCGTTTGGATCGGCCGGGGCCGCCGCCGTGGCATCGGGGGCGTTCGTGCCCTGCCCCGCGGGTTGGGCGGTGGACGCGCATCCGGCGACCAGGAAGATCGGAACGACGAGGGAACGTGGGTTGTACATGGGATCCTCCGCGGATCGGGTCCGCTGTTGGACGACCGGCCGGACCGATCGATTCACCGTCGATCCGCAGGCGGACGCTACCATGGGCCCACGGGCGCACGCTACCGCGGCCGGGCCACCAGCTTGACCTTCCCGCCCTTTTGCACCACCACCAGATCCACGTCCCCGCCGTGACGCTTTCGCAGCTTCGGCACGGCCTGGGCGAGGGTCTTGACGAAGCCGCCGTAGGAGAGCCCCTTCGTGGACTCGCCGGCGGCCTTCTTCGCCGCGACCAGCTCCCGGTACAGACGCCGTGCCAGGGCCGGATCGACCGGATCGGCGGGGCCCGGCTCGACGGGCGCGGGGGACGCCGCACGCGCGGCCCGTTGCTTGGCCCGCCGCACGTGCCGTTCGTAGGTGCCCTCCTCGATCTTGCGCAGGATGCGGGTCCAGTACTGCTCGTAGGTGACCAGCCGCGCGCGCAGCCCCTGCAACCGAAACCGCAGGGCCGCTCTTGCGTGCCCCATCTTCTCCACGTCCCGCAGCATCCGTTTGACCTTGTCGTGCTGCTCGACGGGCGGACGCTTCTCGATACCGAGAAAGTACTTCTCGTACGCCACGCGGAGTTGTTCGATCCCCTGCTCGAGCTCGTCGAGACGCTCCGAGGGGCGACGCGGGCCGTCCCCTCGGCGGGACGCACGGGAGGAGGTCGCCACGGGTCCGCTCGATGGTACCCCGTCGCGCCCCGGACGAAAAACCGCGGGATCCGGCGAGCCGCAGGGGTGGAACGGGGCCGGGGCGACCGCCGGAGGGCTATGCTCCGCCCCCGTGGGAACCCCCCTCGCCGTCCTGGCCGTCGCGCTCGCCGTCGTCGCGGTCCACGAACTCGGCCACCTGGCCGCCGCGCGCCTGTTCGACGTGGGAATCGCCGGCGTCCGCATCGGGGTGGGCCCGACCCTCCTGCGCGGCCGCGTGGCCGGCGTCCCCGTGCGGGTGGGGCTCGTCCCCGTCGTCGTCCTGGTGGATCTGCTGGGGCGAGACCCGTCCGACCCGGTCCCCTCGGAGGCGGCGCACCGCGCCCTGGGCAACCGGCCCCTTTGGGTGCGCGCCCTGGTCCTGCTGGCCGGTCCCGCGTTCAACCTCGCCTTCCCGACGATTCTTTGGTTCGGCCACTTCATCCAGCAGACCCACGTGGCACCCCCGATCATCGGGACCGTCGTGGACGGCTCGGCCGCCCAGACGGCGGGCCTGCGCCCCGGAGACCGCATCGTCGCCATCGACGGCGACGACGTCCGCTCCTTCGACGAGCTGACGCGCCGGATCGAGGCGGCCCCGCAGCAGGACCTTCGGATCCATCTGGTGCGCGGCGGTGAACACCTCGAACGCTTCGTCGTTCCGCGCAAGGCGCTGGCGCGGACGGCCGTCGGCGACGCGAAGGTCGTCGGCCGCCTGGGCGTGTTGCCGGAGTTCTACGCCCCGCAGATCGGGATCACCGACCCGAACGGACCGGCCGCACGGGCCGGCTTGCGCACCGGGGACGTCGTCACGTCCATCGACGGAGAACCGATCGCCACCGTCGAGGCGCTCGAACGCTGGCTTCCTCGGCTGTCGAAGCGATCGCAGGTCCGGCTCACCTACCTGCGCCCGTCGGTGCGCAAGGACGCGCTCGGGACGTGGTTGTACTACGACAGCCACCACGCGCAGATCCTCGCCTCGGCCGGGGCCGTCCTCGACACCGGCATGCTGCCCGCCAACACCTTCGTCCGCACGGTGACGCCGAACTCGCCGGCCGCCGCCGCGGGCCTGTCCCCGAAGGACCGCATCGTCGCGGTGGACGGCGTCCGATTCGGCCGGTGGGAGTTCCTGATGGAGCGCCTGTCCGCGGCGGATCTGAACCCGGTCGAGCTGACCGTGGCGCGTCCGGGCGCGCCGCCGCGGACGGTCACGGTGCGCCAACGATTCGTGGTGCGCACGGACGACCGTGGGCTTGCGCGCGGCATGCTCGAGTTCGGCGCGACCCCGTACCGACGGACGTTTCGTCCGCCCCTCGAACCGCTCCGCGGCCGCTTCGCCTACGCCGTCTCGTCCGCCCTCGACCTGTCGTCGCGCATGGTCCAGGACGTCGTGACCGCCCTCTTGCGGTTTCCGGCGCGG
>JALSIN010000238.1 GCA_026989935.1 Polyangiaceae bacterium
CCCGGCCATCGGGGTGGGTCTTTGGTTTCCGCGGCCGGCCGTGCGGGTGCTGTTGATGGTCGTGGCCGTGTTCGCGGTGCTCGTGGGGACGACCGGCTGGCCCCTGCCCTCCCACGGCGGCCACCACCCCGGCCCGGCCGGGCTCGAGGGCTGCGTGCTGGTGGTCCTCGGGGCGGGCGGCCTCTTCCTGGCCCTCGGGCTGCTGTCGGGGGCGTTCCTGCAGCGGCGGCGTCGGTCCTCGGTCTTCTGGGTGGCGGCGGGTCTGGCCTTCGCGGCCCTCGACCTGGTCACCTGGATGTGCCCCGAGCAGGGGCTGCGTCACGTCTTGCCGGCCCACATCGGTGCGGCCGCGGCCCTGCTGGTGATCGCGCTCGTCGCGGGGCTGCTCGCCCACCGCTCCGTCGAGCCCGGGCGCGACGACGTCCCGCCCCCCTGACGGCGCGCACCGCGCGCCCCCCCCGACCTGCACTAAAGGCGCGGTCCCCACGCCGGCGGCGGGACGTCCACTTCGAGGGCGCCCAGGTCCGGTGCGGCCCCCGAAACACCCGAAAGTCCGGGGAGCGCGACACCGGCGTCCACCGCGGCGCCCGCGGGGGCCAGGGACAGGTCCGGGGGGGCCAGGACGAGCATCGGGTCGGAGGGGTAGGCCGGCGGGGTGTCGAAGACCCCGAGGGAGACCTCGACCGCGTTCTTCTCGGTGGTCTGCGCGACCAGCTCCGCGAACGAGGCGAAGCTCACCGGCCCGATCCGCCCCTCGATGGTCCCCGTCTGGCTGCCCACGCCGTCGAAGTCCATATCCTGGTCGTAGAGCGTGGCCAGGTCGAACACCCGCCCGCTGCCCGACCCGTACCCACCGTAGGTCCCGCCCGGCCCGCCGATGAACAAGTTGTTGCGCGTTTGCGTGCGCCCGACCGCGTCGGAGGTGTACACGGCGAAGGCGTCGCCGTTCTTGACCACCGTGTTGTGCCACAGCACGTCCCCGACGCTCTCGCGGTAGAGCTTGAACGCCACGTAGGTGCTGTTGAAGATCACGTTGCGCACGACGTACATGGGCCCCCCCAGGCTCGGCTGGCTGGAGATCCCGACGAACACGTTCGTGATGCGGTTTTCGAGCACGCGACAGTCGTGGTGACAAAAATCGGCCTCGACGCCGTCGTCGGCCGCGATGCGGATGTCGTTGCGCAGGACGTCGATGCTGTACTGGTCCTCGGCCGCCCCACCCTCCATGAAGGAGATGGCGTCGCGGAACCCCTCGACGTAGTTGTGCTCGATCACGTGCCCCGGGCCGGTCACCGCGATCCCCTCCCCGACGTTGTCTCCGTTGACCCCCAGCGACGACTCGGCCCAAGCTGTCGCGCCCAACACCGTGTTGTCCGCGATGTAGGTGTCCTCGGCCCGCGTGAACGCCACGATCCCGTCGCCCGTCGTCTCGACGCGGTTGCCGACCACGGCGACGCGCACGGCGCCGTTGAGCTTGATCTTGCCGTAGACCGTAAGTCCCTCGACCCGCACGTCGGACCGGCCGTCGAGCCGGACGTCGCCTTGCACCTCGACCCCGGGACCGCCGCGCAGCACGAGCGGATCGCCCTGGGCGCCATCGTTCGGCACGACGATCGCACCGTAGGTCCCCGGTCCCAGCACCAGCACGTCCCCCGGGCCGGCGGAGGCCAGGAGGCCGTCGAGGGTCGCGGGGGTCGCCGCGATCTCGTTCGGAACCGGCGGGAGCCCCGGTACGGCCCGCGTGCGCACCATGGCCGTCTCGACGGCGCACCCTCCGTCGGGGTCCGAGACGAAGACCTCCACCTCGTAGAGCGTGTCCGGTTCGAGACCGAACAACGAGCCCGCGAACCGGTTGTCCCACGCCCCCGCACCGATCGTCGTGGGGATCGCACGAAACAGCGGCGGCCCGGCCCGCCACGGGCCGTCCCCCGTCCGATACCGCACGGTCGCCTCCGCGTTCTCGTTCTCGTCGCCTTCGATGGGCCACAGAATCGTGATGTGTTCGAGCGTCGGGTTCGGGAACGCGATCGTCCCCGGCATCACCCCCATCGCATCGACGGCCGGCGGGACGCCGTCGCAGCTCGGGGCCGGCGGCTCGCCGCCCGTGGTCCCGCCCCCGCCCGTGGCGGTGGACGCCGCCGTGGTCGTCCCCGTCGCAGGTCCGCTCGTCCCGCCGGTCTCGGTGTCCGTCTGGGGTCCGCACCCGCCCCCCGGCGGACAGGTCTCGGCCGTCGCCCCGGGCGACGTGCCGCCGGTCCCGGTCGAGCCGCCGGACATGCCCCCGCCCCCCGCGCAGCCCGCCGCGACGAGGGCGGCGGCCACGGCGAGGCACGAATGCCGCCCGATGAACGACGTTTGCACGCTCCAGTCCGTCATGCCCGTGAGGTACCACGTCGGCCGAGCGGCCCGAGGGCCGACGTTCCATCGAGCGGTGGTCCGTGCTAGCCGCCCCGTCGCGTGCCTTCCCGGGCGAGCGCTTCGATACGCGCGGCGTACGCACCCCGCAGCCGCCGGGTGACCGGCCCCTCCCCGTCCCGCCCGGCCACCGGCGAGCCATCGACCGACCGCACCGCCATGATCCCGCGCACGGAGCTGGTCAGGAAGACCTCGTCGGCCCCGCGCACGTCAGCGGGGGACAGCGGCCGTTCGTGCACCGCAAGGCCCAGGTCGCGGGCGAGTCGGCACACCACGCCGCGGGTGATCCCGGGCAACAGGCTGCCGTCGAGCGGTGGGGTCACGAGCGCCCCGTCCACGACACAGAACAGGTTGCTCGTCGCGCCCTCGGTGACGGTGCCACTCGGGGCACACAGCAGCGCGTCGTCGGCCCCGCGTTCGGCCGCGATCCGCAGGGCCTGGATGTTGGCCAGGTAGTTGGCAGACTTCACCGTGGCGTCGAGCAACCCGTCGGCGCTGCGGGCCGCACCCACGATGACCAGCGCGATCCCCCGCCGGTACGCTGCCTCGTCCGGCAGCGACAGCGGCCGCGCGATGACCACCAGGGTCGGTCGCGTCGCCGTGCGCGGGTCGAGCACGAGCGGTCCTTCACCGCGGGTCACCACGACCCGCACCTGGTGGGCGTCGGCACCCGTCGCCTCGCAGGTGCGCCGGAGCACGGCGTCGAGTTCGCCGTCGCGCCAGGGCACGTCGATGCCCACGCGCGCGGCGCTGCGGCGCAGGCGCGCCAGGTGGGGGCCGCCGTCCACCAGCCGCGGCCCGGGGACCGTCCGCAACGTCTCGAACACCGCATCGCCGAACAAGAAGCCCCGGTCGAAGACGCTGACCTTCGCCTCGGCGGCCGCGACGACGGCGTCTTGGGTAGACAGGTAGACGAACGTGCTCATGGACCTTTCCCGGGCGTCGTGGAGGGTGGGCGCCGGCCCCGCCACCGCAGCCGCAGTACGAACAACGCCGCCTCCACCGCGATGCCCGGCGTCATCTTGGAGGTTCCCCGCGTCCGGTCGGTGAAGTGGATCGGGACCTCGACGATGCGAAAGCCGGCCCGCACCACGCGCAGGGTCATCTCGACCTGGAAGCCGTAGCCCTGGCACTCGACGTCCCCGAGGGCGAGCGACTCGAGGACCCGGCGGCGAAAGCAGCGAAACCCGCTGGTGGGGTCCTCGACCGGCAGGCGAAGCAGCATCTTGGCGTACAGGCCGCCGCCGCGACTGAGCACGCGGCGTCCAAGCCCCCAGCCGGACACGCCGCCGCCCTCGACGTAGCGCGACCCGATCGCGAGGTCGGCGTCGGCCCCGTCCGGGCGCGTGGCGGCGAGCAACCGCGGAAGATCGGCCGGATCGTGCGACAGATCCGCGTCCATCTCGCACAGGTGGGTGTAGTCGGCCTGGGCGGCGAGCCCCCATCGAAAGCCCGCGAGGTATGCGCGTCCGAGCCCCGCCTTGGCCGGCCGGTGCAGCACGTGGACGCGCTCGCTCCGTGCCGCCCAGGCGTCGGCCAGGGCGCCGGTGCCGTCGGGGCTCGCGTCGTCCACCACCAGCACGTCGAACCCGGGGGCGTCGGCGAGGATCCGCGGCAGCACGCGGTCGAGGTTCTCGGCCTCATTGTACGTGGGCAGGACCACGAGCGGGCGGGCACCGGGCACGGCCGAGAGGATACGCGGGCGCGGGCCGCCCCGCCCCCTTCTGCCCGGGCCGGCCGGTGCGGTACGCTTCGGGCACCCTTGCAGAGGATCCGCTGCCACTACCCCGACGCCGACGCCTTCTTGTCCGCCCTGAGCAACGCGGGCGTGGAGGGCGGCCTCGAGGTGTTCACCACGACGGCCTTCGAGCCGGGCGAGGAGCTCCTGGCCGAGGTGTACTTCGGCGGTCTTCCGGGCAAGATCGTCCTGCGGGCCGTCGGCCGCGCGTGGCACCCGGCCCGGCCCCGGCTGCGCGTGCGGGCGGGCGGCGTGATCCGCTGCGCCGGGTCCGAACTGCGCAAGCTTGCGTTCCTGCGGGAGGTGGCCGAGGGGCGCATCGAGCTGCCGTCGCGACGCCGGCACGTGCGCCTGCCGGTCATGGTGCAGGTGCGCTGGCGCCGACTCGGCGACCACGTGCACCACATGGCCGCCCTGTCCGAGCTGTCCGAGGGCGGCGCCCTCCTGCTGACCGAGGCCCCGCTGGACGTGCGGGACGACGTGGTCGTCGAGGTGCTGCCGCCGGGCAGCGAGGTGCCGCTCGAGATCGCGGCCGTCGTGCGCAACGTGGACCACCCCGAGGGCGTGGGGCTGGCCTTCGTGGCGCGCGACGCCGGCGGTGTGCACCGGCTGCGGGAGATCATCCGCCGGATCACGGAGGAGTGAGCGCCCGCCCGCCACGTCCCCCCACCGCCGGACCTGCGGTCGATCCACACCCGCCGCGCCCGCCGACCTCGAACGACCGGTCGGTCCCCTGCGGCGAGGCGCTTCACGCGACCGGTTCACGCCAGGAGCGACGCAGGGGCGCCAGGCACCCGGGCACGGGCCCGCCCCGCCGCCGAGACGGCACTCCGCCCGCGCCCGCGCGCCACGGCGCACCTCCCGGCCCCCCGCCGCCACCGCGCGGGCGCCGCGGCCGCGGGCGGCGCCGGTCGGTCGCCCCGCAGCCCGCACCGTGGCACCGGCAGGCCCCACCACCCGCTGCGGCGCACAGCGGGATGGCGCCGGTGGCGCAGGGTTGCGCATCGCGCAGGCGAGGTTATACCGACCGAACCCCTTGCCCGGTTCCACCGCCCACCACCTGGCCCAGAGCCTCCCACCAGAGGTCGCGGGGATCGACGACCTCGAGCGGCGTGCCTTCGAGACGGAGCTCGGCGCCCTGGCCGACCAGCTGCGGGCGGCGGCCCTGGCCGGCTCGTCGCTGCCCGAGGCCGTGACGGATCACGCCTCGTACCCGGCGCTGGCGGCCATGCACACGGCCCTGCGCGACGCCATGCTGCTCGAGGTCCCCAGCGACATCCTGCCGCTGGTCACCTCGGCCGACCCGGCCGGGTCGGGGCCTGCGCTCGACGCCATGGCCCGCACGCTCGCCCGCCGGCGCCGGGCCCCGACGGATGATGCGCTTCTTGCGCACTTCTTCGTGTTCGAGGCCGCCCGCCTGCGCCTTCTGGTCGCCGCGTGGGCCGACCCGGTCTTCGAGACCCTCGGCGGCACCGAGGCCGATCTCGACCGTGTGGCGGACGCCGCCGTGCGCCTGCTCGAGGGCGAGGCGGCCCTGGCGGCGGCGGACGTGCGGCCGATGGTGCTGGTGCACGCCGCGGCGTCGATGCTGTTCGCCCGCTGGATCGCGGACCAGGCCGAGGCGCTGCGCCACGCCGGCGAGGACCTGCGCGAGGAGCTTCGCATGCAGGCACGGCTCAAGTCGGCGCTGCGCTCGCTTCGCCTGCCCGAGTCGGTGCTGCTCGAGAACGCCCTGGCCGACCTGCTGGGGGAGGACCGCGACGACCTGTCGAGCCTGCAACGCAAGCACGCGCTGGCGCTTTCGGAGCTGAGCCGACAGGCCATGGACCAGCGGGTCTCCCGCACGCGCCGGGCCCTCGCGAACGACCCGAACCGCTGGCCCCGCCGGCGCAGCCCGGCCCTGTTCGACATCCTTCGCGCTGCCATGGCCGCCGCCGCGCCGGGCCACGCCCCCCGGTAGAGGGATCCGAGGGGCGCCTGCCATCACCGGGGCGGTGCACGCCCCCAGCATCACGCACCCGGGACCGCCCGCGCCCACGGGTATCGTCACGACCGCCCCTCGCCGGACTGCCCGCGGTCTTCGAGCCGGAGCGCTCGCAGGGAAACGAAGGAGGCCGCCCGGGTCCCCTGGGCTGGCACGGCGGCGCGCCCGCCCCAGCGGGCGGTCAGTAAGAGAGCACGGACTCGACGCGCCGAAGCCCCAGCCGGGCCCGGCCGCCCAGAGCGGGCAACTCGATGAGGAACAGGCAGGCCATCACGCGGCCCGAAAGACGCTCGACCAGGCTGGCGGCCGCACGCGCCGTCCCGCCCGTGGCGAGCAGGTCGTCCACGATCAGGACGCGATCGCCGGGTCGGATCGCGTCCGTGTGGATCGCCAGCCGATCCACGCCGTACTCGAGCGCGTAGGCCTGTTCGATGGTCCGGGCCGGCAGCTTGCCCGGCTTGCGCACCGGCACGAACCCCACCCCGAGCCGCTCCGCCGCCGCCATGCCGAACAGGAAGCCGCGGGACTCGATGCCGCAGACCCGGTCCACCCGGCCCCACAGGTCGCGGACCCGGTCGAGCTGCAGGTCGAGGGCCGCACGCAGGGCCGCCGGGTCCGCGAGCACCGGGGTGATGTCACGAAACAACACCCCTTTGCGCGGAAAGTCCGGCACGGCGCGCACCCGGGCCGCCACCAGGGTCTCGGCCCGCGCCCGTGCGGCGTCGTCGAACCGGTCTCGTACGGGGAAATTGTGCAACATGGGATCAGTCCAGCGGAAAGAGGATCGCCCGCGTCTTCTCCAGGTCGCGGGCGGTGATGTCGAGTTCGAGGGGGGTCAGCGCGATCTTGCCGTGCTGCACGGCGTGGGTGTCCTCCCCGGGTTCGTGCTCTCCGATCTCGGGCGGGCCGCCGATCCAGTAGTAGGGGCGGCCCATCAGGTCCCGCCGCTCCTCGACCGTCTCTTTGTAGGCGCGGTGCCCCAGGCGCGTCACCTCGATGTCGCGATCGCTCTCCCCGGCCCCCGGGGGGATGTTGACGTTCCACAACAGGTGCTCGTCCGCCGCGAGCAGGCGCTGGGCCAGCCGGTGGATGATGGCCTCGATGGAGGCCGGGTCCACCGTGCGGTCGGTCGAGACCGCCATGGCCTTCGCGCCGCGCAGGTATCCCTCCGCCGCGGCCCCGACGGTGCCCGAGTAGAAGACGTCCGTGCCCAGGTTGTACCCGGGGTTGATCCCCGAAAGCACGAGATCGGGCACCCGCGGGCACAGGTGGAGGCTGCCGAGGTACACGCAATCGACGGGGCTGCCCGCCACCGCGTACCATCGCTCCCGCAGCGGCGTGGCCCGCAGGTGGGCGTGCAGGGTGATCGCGTGGCTCGACCCGCTGCGCTCGGACTCCGGCGCCACCACCACCGTGTCGCCGAGCCGCGCGGCCACGTCGGCCAGCGCCGCCAGGCCCGGGGCGAGTACGCCGTCGTCGTTCGTCACGAGGATGAGAGGACGCTGCGTCACGGCCGGTGGAGGGCTCTCGGTGGAAGGAAGAAGCGGCCCGGCCCTCCTTGGGAGGGCCGGGCCCGCCGCAGTCGGGGCGAGAGGATTTGAACCTCCGACCCCCAGACCCCCAGTCTGGTGCGCTACCAGGCTGCGCTACGCCCCGAAGCGGGCCGGCCTTATACCCCGGTTCGGGCCCCGGAACAAGCCCGGGCGGGCGGGGCGTCCGGGACACCCGTCACGGGGCACGGCGCGGGGGCCGACCCCACAGGCGCTCGTCCGCCGGTTCTGCGCTCGCACCGGCAGCACGCAGGGAGGCGACGAAGGCCGCCGGATCCGCCAGTTCCGGCCGCGAGGGTTGTTCGACGATGCGCTCGAGTTCGTCGAGGGCCCGGGCCACGCGATCGAAGGAACGCGCGGCGAGGTACGCGCCGTCGGGAGCGGCCGGGGGGCACACCTCGTCCTTGCGCCGAAGCTGGCGCCTGGCCCCCTCGATGGTGAAGCGACGCTCGTACAGCAGGTGCTTGATCTTGAGGAGGACGGCCACGTCGCGGCGGCGGTACACCCGCTGGTGGTTACGCCCCTTGTCGGGCTTGACCATGGGAAACTCCGACTCCCAATACCGCAGCACGTACGGCGGAACGCCGACGATCTTCGCCACCTCCCCGATCCGAAAGTAGAGCTTGTCGGTCCCGAGGTCGATCGCCTCGACGCCGCGGTCCGCCCCCCGGGCCGATGCGACGCGGCTCACACACCACCCCCCTGATCGGATTCGCCACCAGGCACTCGCCCCGGCAGCAAGATGCCCGCCGCCGCGGCCCGTGCCTCGATGGCTGCCCGATACCGATCGCGGTGCTTGTTCATCGCCCCCTTCAAGAGGTTGCTGGGCTTGAACACCAGCACGCGGCGCGCCTCGATGAGGATCCGCTCGTGGGTCCGCGGGTTACGGCCCGAGCGAGGCTTCTTGTCCCGGACCTCGAAGTTTCCGAAGCCCGACAGCTTGATGTTCTCGCCCCGCTCGAGGGTAGACTTCATGATCTCGAACAACGACTCGACGATCTCGGCCGCCTCCTTCTTGGAGAAGCCGCCCACGCGTTCGCACACATGGTCGATGAGATCAGCCTTCGTCATGCCGGCGCGTTACCCATGGTTCCGAAATCCGCGCTCGTGCGCAAGGGGGGGGCGAACAACACCGAGCCCATCAGCGCCGACGTAGAGGACCTCGATGGTCTTCCTCGAAGGCGGCGAGCAGCGCGGCCACGATCTTTTCGTGACACGCATCCGCTTCATCGTCGCGGATCGTGCGGCCTGCGGCGCGATAGTGCAGGCGAAACAAGACCGAGCGTGTCCCCGCAGCGAGCGATCCATCCTCTGGGTGGTACTCCTCGACCACCTCCACCGGCGGCTCGCCGCCGTCTCCCTCGCCGAGCGCCACGTCCCCTTCGAGACAGGCCGCGGATGCTTGCAAGACATCTCGGATCTCCGCCGCGTGGATCCCCCGCGGCACGGCGAGCGAGAGATCCCGGGCCGTGCCCGGCGTCTTGGGCAGAGGGCGGGCCGTTCGCGTGGCCGCTGCCGGCAGGCTCGAAAGATCCACCTCCCCGTACGCCACCGTCCAGCCGTCCAGGTCGTGGTCGCGACGAAGGTCCGGGTGGATCTCCCCAAAGCGCGCAGCCACCTCGCCGCCCTTCATCCGCACCGTCGCCCACAGCCCCGGATGCGCCCATGCGGGGGCCGTGGCCTCGGGTGCAGCCGTCTTCGTGTCGAAGCCCAGCCGCGCGAGCAGCTGGACACAGATGTCCCCGGCCTCGCGCAACACACCGATGTCCCCCGTCCCCTACACCGCGAGTACGAAACCCGCCCGCGTGCGTTCTTCGGGCAGGCGGTCGTCCTCCGGCAGCCGATGCGGACCGGGCACGAAGCGCGGGGCGCCGCCCTCGGGCCAGGCATACACCCGGCCGACCTCGAACAGTCGCACCCGGCGGCGCCCGTGGGCGACGTTGCGCGCTGCCATCCGCAGCAGCCCCGGCAGCAGGTGCGGGCGCATCACCGTGGGCTCGTCCCGCAGCGGGTTGTCGATCCGCACCCGCCGGTCCGACGGGACCTCGGCGTCCAGGAAGGCGAACGCTGCCTCCGGCTGGAACGCCCACCCGACGACCTCGTGCAGCCCGCGGGCGGCGAGCGCGTCCTGGGCCGCGCGGCGCGCCCGGCGGGCCGGGTCGGGCGGCGCGGCCGCCAACGGGCGGGACGGCACCACGTTCTTCGCCTCGATGGTGTCGAGCCCGCGCAGACGCAGCACTTCCTCGAACAGGTCCACCTCGCGGCGAAGATCGGGCCGGTGGGTCGGCGGGACGCAACGGAGGGTATCGTCGTCCTGCCGCTCGACCGCCACCTCGAGGCGCGCGAGCCCGCGGGCGGCCTCGTCGGTGGTGACGGGCACCCCCAGCAACCGCCGGCAGCGCGAGGTGCGAAACCGAATCGCGGGCCGGTCGGGCAATCGGCCGCGGGCCTCGCACCGGACCACCGGGCGCGCCCCGGTCCAGCGGCACAGGAGGTCCAGCGCGCGCCCGGCCGCCCCGTCCAGGCCCGCCATCGGGTCCACGCCGCGTTCGAAGCGCATGCTGCTGTCGGTCGAGATCCCCAGGCGCCGCGCCGTGGCCCGGATCCCCGGCGGGTCGAAGTAGGCCGCTTCGAGCAGGATCGACGTCGTCCCCGCGTGCACGGCCGAGTCCGCCCCGCCCATGATCCCGGCGAGGGCGGCCGGGCGGCGGGCGTCGGCGATCACGAGATCGTCCGGCGAAAGCTCCGCCTCCGCCCCGTCGAGCAGAACGATGCGCTCCTTCGCCCGCGCCGCCCGCACGACGACGCGCCCTTCGGCCAGCACGTCCCGATCGAACACGTGCAAGGGTTGGCCCCACTCCACGAGGACGAGGTTCGTGACGTCCACCGCGGCCGAAATTGGACGAAGACCCATGCGGTGCAGCCGCACCCGGGCCCACAGGGGGCTTGTGCCCACGCGCGCGCCTTCGAGAGCCACGCCCAGGTAGCGCCCGCACCGCGCCGGGGCCTCGATGGACACGAGCCCGCCGTCTTCAGCCAGGTCGTCTGGGGCACGCACCGGCGGCAGCGCCAGGCGCAGGTCGAACTTGGCCGCCAGGTCGCGCGCCACGCCCAGGTGCCCGAGCGCGTCCGGGCGGTTGGGCGTGACCGACAGCTCGATGAGGACGTCGGCCGCCCCGGGCACCAGGTCCGCCAGGGATCGCCCCGGTTCGGCGTCCGGGTCGAGCACGAGGATGCCATCGGCGTCCGGCCCCAGGTCGAGTTCGGCCTCGCTGCACAACATGCCCGCCGACGGCACCCCCCGGATCGTCCGCGCCTCGATGCGAAGACCGCCGGGCAGCTCGACGCCCTCGGGGGCGAAAGCGACCTTGCCGCCGGGGTCGGGCACGTTGGGCGCGCCGCACACGATCTCGTGCAGGTCGGCCCCGTCGAAGACCTGCACCAGGCGCAGGCGGTCCGCCTTGGGGTGGGGCCGGATGCCACGGACCTCGGCCACCTTCACGGCGCGGTTGTGCGCGCCCACCGGCTCGATCCCATCGACCTCGAGCCCGAGGGCGGTCAGGGCGTCGGCGACGACCTCCGGCTCCGGCAGTCCCTCCGGAAGGAATGAAGACAACCAATCGTAGGAGATCAACACGGGAACTGCTCCAGGAATCGTTCGTCGCCGACAAACAGCAGGCGCAGGTCCGCGACGCCGTGCATGAGCATGGCCATGCGGTCGATTCCGAAGCCGAAGGCCCAGCCCTGCACCGCCTCGGGATCGTACCCGACGGCCTCGAACACCGCCGGATGCACCATGCCCGAGCCCCCCAGTTCGATCCATCCCGTCTTCTTGCACACGCCGCAGCCATCGCCCTTGCAGAACGGGCAGCGCACGTCGAACTCAGCGCCCGGCTCGACGAACGGGAAGAACGACGGCCGAAAGCGCACGTCGAGCTTCGTGCCGAACACGGCGCTCACGAAATGGAACAAGGTGGCCTTCAGATCCGCCATGCTCACGTCTCGATCCACGTACAACCCCTCGATCTGGTGAAACATGGGCGTGTGGGTGGCGTCGTCGTCACGGCGATAGACCTGCCCGAGGGCCACGGCACGCACGGGCGGCGGCCCGGCGCGCATGGTCCGGATCTGCACGGGCGAGGTGTGCGTGCGCAGCACGCGGGGCCAGGTGTCGCGCCCGCCGGGCGGCGGCGACACGAAGAAGGTGTCCTGCATGTCCCGGGCCGGGTGCTCCGGCGGGATGTTCAGGTCGTCGAAGTTCGTCTTCTCGTGCTCGACGTGGGGGCCGTCGTACACGGTAAACCCCATGCTCTCGAAGACCCGCTCAATCCGACGCCAGGTCTGGGTCAGGATGTGCAAGGATCCGCGCGGGGCCGCGTCGAACACGACGGAGAGATCGGCCCACCGGGCGAGATCGGCAGCACGGCGCCGTTCTTCCAGCGCGGCGCGGGCCTCGTCCAGCGCCCGTTCGATCGCCTGCTTCGCCTCGTTGAAGTCGCGGCCGAAGGACCGGCGCTCGTGCGGGGCAAGGTCCCGCATGACCGAACGCATCCGCGTAAGACGCCCCTTCTTGCCCAAAAACTCCACCTTGAGGGCATAAAGGGCGTCCTCGTCCCGGATTTCCGCGAGCTTGTCGCGAAAACGAGCGACTTCGGCTTCGAGTCGTGGATCCACGGCCGCGAACGATAGCAGCGCGGGTAGCGAGGCGTGGTGCCAGTTCCCCTGCCCACCCGGACGGACGACAGGGGCCCCCAGCGGGCGGCGTTCCCCCGAAATAGCCGCGACGGGCGAGGGACGAATCGGGTCTAGCGGGCGGCGCGGACCGCCTCGACCACCTTGGCGAACGCCGCCCGATCGACGACGGCCAGCTCCGCGAGGACCTTTCGGTCGAGCTCGATCCCCGCCTTCGCGAGCCCCTCGATGAAGCGGCTGTAGCTCAGACCGAAGGGACGGACCGCCGCGTTGATCCGTGCGATCCACAGTCGGCGCATGGTCCGCTTGCGCTCCTTACGGCCGCGATAAGCCTGCGCCCAGGCCCGGTGCACCGCTTCGGCCGCACGGCGGTAGATGCGACGGCGGCCGCCCCGAAAGCCCTTGGCGTGGGCGAGAAGACGTTTGCGGCGCCTGCGCGCCTTGAAGCCTCGTTTTGCGCGGGGCATGGGTCAGGCCTTCCTTCCGTAGGGCAAAAGCTTCTCGATGCGGCGCTGGTCTTCCTCGGAGACCAGCGTCGTGCCACGCAGGCGGCGGATCCGATCGCCGTTCTTCTTGGTGAGGATGTGGTTCTTGTGCGAGTGCTTCCGGCGCGCCTTGCCGGTGGCCGTGAAGCGGAAGCGCTTCTTCGATCCGCTGTGGGACTTCTGTTTCGGCATGCCTTCTCTCCCGAGGGCGGGGCGGAGCCTATACCCCACGGCCCCGTCCCCTGCAAGCACGGTCACGGAGCCATCCCGCGCAAACCGCGCACACTCAACCGGCCGCGGTGTCCGCCGGGGCGGGTTCGGCCGCCGAAGCCCCCTCGGCCGCGGGACCGCGCGAGGGCGCGCGCGTGGAATCGCCCTTGCCGGCCGGGGCCTTGCTCGACCGGCCCTGCTGGCGCGACTTCTTGGGCGCGAGGATCATGTTCATGCGGTTGCCCTCCATCGAAGGCATCTGCACGACCGTCGCCAGATCGGCCACTTCCTTGCACACCCGCTCCAGGATCGAGCGACCCGTCTCCGGGTGGACCACCTCCCGGCCGCGAAACTGTACGAGCAGGCGCACCTTGTCGCCGTCTTCGAGGAAGCGCCGGACGTGCCGCAGCTTGTAGTCGAAGTCGTGCCCGGCGGTCTTCGGCCGGAATTTGACCTCCTTGACCTCCACGCGGGTCTGATTGCGCCGCGCGTCTCGCTCCTTCTTGGCCATCTCGTACTTGTAGCGCCCGTAGTCCATGATCTTGCACACGGGCGGGTTGGCCTTCGGGTTGACCTCGACCAGTTGCAAGCCCAGCGAGTCGGCGCGCTCCATCGCGGCGCGCGTGTCCATGATCCCGAGCTGCTCCCCGGTGTGATCGATGACGCGCACCTCCCGGGCGCGTATGCGTCTTCCCACGCGGTGCTGTTCAGCGGGCTTGCGGCGTTTCCTGTGGTCTCTGCGGGCGATGATGTCGTCTCCTGTTTCGGGGCGTCGTCACGTCCGCCGATGTCCGGCGATCCAACGCGACCCTTGAACGTGACCACGACCGCGGGCCTGCGTCAAGCCGAAATCGTGGTCCGGCCAGCCACCCCCCACAGGCGACGGCGGGCGACGGGGCGCGCCTAGCTCGCCGAACCGTCCCCGGTCGCCTCGGGCACCGCGCCAAGTGCCTCCGACTCGCGCGCGAGCCGCTCTGCGAACGCGTCCAGGGGCTCGACCCGTTGCCGACGCTCCCCCCGGACGCGCACGGCCACGGAACGGCTCTGCGCCTCCTTGTCCCCCACCACCAGCACGTAGGGGATCTTGCGCAAGGTGGCCTCACGCACCTTGAACCCGAGCTTCTCGTTGCGATCGTCCACCTCCACCCGAAGATCACGCGCACGCAGGGCCCCGGCCACCTCACCGGCGTACGGGTGATGCGCATCGGTGATCGGAAGCACCACCGCCTGCACGGGCGCGAGCCACACCGGAAAGTTCCCGGCCGTGTGCTCCAGATAGACCCCGAAGAAACGCTCCAGGCTGCCGAGGATCGCGCGGTGGATCATCACGGGCCGGCTGCGCCCGTCGTGCTCGTCCACGTACGACAGGTCGAAGCGTTGCGGGAGCTGGAAGTCGAGTTGGCAGGTGCCAAGCTGCCACGATCGGCCGATGGCGTCGCGCACCATGAAGTCGATCTTCGGCCCGTAGAACGCCCCGTCCCCCTTGTTGACCGTGTACTCGATGCCAGCCCGGGACAGCGCGCGTTCGAGAGCGGCCTCGGCCCGCTCCCAGTCCGCCAGCGCCCCGAGGTACTTCTCGGGGCGCGTGGACAACTCCACGCGCACGTCGTCGAAACCGAACGTCGCGTAGCAGTGGCCAACCATCTCCAGCACGCTCGCCACCTCGGCCTCCACCTGGTCGGGCCGGCAGAAGATGTGCGCGTCGTCCTGTGCGAACGAACGCACGCGCGTAAGCCCATGGGTCACTCCCGCGCGTTCGTAGCGGTGCAAGCGCCCGAAGTCCGCAAACCGGATCGGTAGCTCGCGGTAGCTGTGCCGGCGCTTGCCGAACAACACGCAGTGCCCCGGGCAGTTCATCGGCTTGACTCCGAACGAACGACCGTCGATCTCGCACGCGAACATGTTCTCGATGTAGTGGTCGTAGTGCCCGCTGCGCTTGAACAGCGCCATGTCGAAGATCTGCGGGGTCACCACCTCTTCGTAGCCGTACCGCCGGTACAGGCGCCGAACGTAGGTCTGCAGGAGGTTGTAGACCACCGCGCCCTTGCCGGTGAAAAACGGGCTGGCCGGGGCGATCGGGTCGAACACGAACAGATCCAGGTCGCGCCCCAGCTTGCGATGGTCCCGCTTCTTGGCCTCCTCCAGGCGTTCGAGGAAGGCGTCGAGTTCCTTCTTCGTGGGAAAGGCCGTGCCGTAGATGCGCTGGAGCATCGGGCGCGACTCGTCGCCCCGCCAGTAGGCCCCCGCGACCCGCAGCAACTTGAAGGCCCCGATCTTGCCCGTGTCCTCCACGTGAGGCCCCCGGCAAAGGTCCGCGAAGCCGCCGTTTCGATACAGGCTCAGTTCCGCCCCCTCCGGGATCGCGGCGATGGCCTCGACCTTGAGGTCCTCCCCCGCCTCCCGAAAGAACTTCACCGCATCCTCGCGCCCGATCACCTCGCGCTCGAACGGCTCCTTCGCATCGATGATCGCCTGCATCTCGGCCTCGATCTTCGAGAAGTCCTCGGGCGTGATCCGGTGCTCGAGATCGATGTCGTAGTAGAAGCCGTCTTCCGTCTGCGGACCGAAGCCGAGCTTCGCGTCGGGCCAAAGGCGCTTGATCGCGTCGGCCATCACGTGCGCGGCCGAGTGCCGCAGCGTCTCGAGCGGGGAGAGCTCGGGCGGCTTCGGATCGATCATGTGTTCGAGTTCGCGTTCGTACTCGGAAGCGCTCATCGTCGGGGTGGGAAGGTAGCAGCTACCCCGCCGGCGAACGCCCCGGCGGCGCGGCACGGCGCGCCTTTTGCGCACCCATGGCGCGGTCCTTGACCTCGCGCTGCACCCGCGATAAAGGGCTCGCCCCAGCGACCACAGGACCGTAGCTCAGGGGTAGAGCGCTACCTTGACACGGTAGAGGTCGGCGGTTCGAAACCGCCCGGTCCTACCGCCCGCGCCAGGACGGCCGGGTCGCGCCGCCGCCCGGCATGCCCGGCGGCGGCGTCTCGTACAGCTTCTCGTAGAGATCGTGAAAGTGCTCCGCGACGACGCGGCGGCGCGCCTTGCCGGTGGGCGTCAGCTCGTCGAGCGCCTCCGACAACGGGCGCGGAAGGATCGCGAAGCGGCGGATCGTCTCGAACGACGCCAGCGAACCGTTGGCCCGATCGATGCACTGCTGCACGACGGCGCGGATCCGCGGGTGGCGCGCAAAGTCCTCGACGCTCGAGACCCCGAGCCGTTCTCGACGCGCCAGGTCCGCGACCACCTCGGGATCGAGTTCGATGAGCGCCACGACGTAGGGGCGCCCCTCCCCGAGGATGACGGCCCGCGCGATGGGGCCGAAACACTCGAGCTTTTGTTCGAGCATCCGCGGCGCCACGAACTTGCCGGTGGAGGTCTTGATGAGGTCCTTCTTGCGATCCGTCACGCGCAAAAAGCCCCCCACGAACTCGCCGATGTCCCCGGTGTGCAGCCAGCCGTCGGGATCGAGCACGGACGCGGTCTCGTCCGGGCGCCCCAGGTAGGCCTTCATCACGTTGTGCCCGCGCACGAGGATCTCGCCGTCCTCCGCGATGCGGACCTCGCAACCGGGCATGGGCGGCCCCACCGTGCCGAAGCGGAACCGGTCGGGGCGATTGACGGTGACCGCCCCCGTCGTCTCGGTCAATCCATACCCCTCCAGGATGAGGATGTTCGCCGCGTGAAAGAACTCCGCGATCGGCGGGGCCAGCGCCGCCCCCCCCGACACGAAGAACCGCAACCGCCCGCCGAACGCCCCGCGGATCCGCGAGAAGACCAGCCGGTCGGCGATCCGCCACTTCGCCTCGAGCCGAAGCGGCACGGCCTGGCCTCGCTGGCGGTGCACGCTCACCCGGCGGCCCACGTCGAGGCACCACTCGAACAGCCGCCGGTCCACGAAACCGCCGGCCCGCCCCTTCGCCAGGATGCGATGGTACACCTGCTCGTAGATCCGGGGGACGGCCCCCATGAACGTGGGCGCCACCTCGTGCAGATCGCGCTCGATGGTGTCGGGGCGCTCGGCGAAGGACGTCACCGCGCCCTGCTCCACCGCGCCCCAAAGAAGCTGGCGCGAGAAAATGTGGGCCAGCGGCAGCACCAGTAGTTGCTCGTCCGTCTCGTCCACCGGCACCACGTT
>JALSIN010000239.1 GCA_026989935.1 Polyangiaceae bacterium
GTCCGGCGGGAGGGCGGCGGCGCGCGCGGCGAGCACCGCAGGATCCGCCGCTACCCGGTCGCCCGGCGACAGGTGCCCGCGCGCCCCGAGCCACAGCAGCAGGTCGGGGCCGATCCCGGCCGGATCGCCCGCGGTCACGACGATCGGTCGTGGGGTCTTGCTCGTCCCGGGGGCCATGGCGGGGTCCGGCATCCTAGCACCGGCGCCCCGGGCGCTCGGCCGGGCGGTGCGCGCCCCCCGCCGGGGCGGCTGCGCCTCGGGCGGTCTTCCCGTACGATCGGACGCGTGCACCGTCGCCGGACCCGCCGCCTGCTGCCTACACCCGTGGGGGGCGCCGTCGGCCTGGTCGCGGTCCTGGCGGTCCACGCCCGTGCGGCCGGGCCGTCCCTGCCGGCCTCCGGGTTGCTGCCGGTCCCGGCGCCGGCCGGAAGCCCGCGGGTGGTCGAGCCGTTCGTGGACCGCCCGGGCGCGGCGGGGCGCCCACCGCCGCTCGGGGGGGCCGGGGCCGCCGTGGCCCGGCGCGATCGCGCGCTCGCGGGCGAGCCGATCCCGCGCGTGCCGCTGCCCGAGCCCTTCGGGCACACGCTGCGGCCGGGGGAGCGTTTTCGCTTCGACGTCTCCTTCGCCGGCAACCCCGCCGGCCTGGCCCGTGCCGAGGTGGTCGAGGTGGTCCAAGACGCCCCCTTCCAGCCGGGCGCGCCGGCGGTCCACCTGCGGGGGCACGCGCGCACCTCGGGCGTGGTCTCGCTCCTGGCGAAGGTGACCGACGACCTCGACACCTGGCTCGATCCGGTGACCGGCGCGCCGCTTGCGAGCCGCAACGTCATCCACTACGACGGCCTGCGCCTGCGGTACCGGCACCGGGTCACGGACACGGACTTCTACGGCCGCGGCGCCCTGCGGATCGCCGACCGCAAGGACGAGCGCGCCACCACGAAGCACATGCGGGTTCCGCGCGATACGTTCGATCCGCTGTCGGCGATGGCGTGGGTCCGCAGCCTGCGGCTGTCGCCGGGGAAGGGGGCCACGGCTCACGTGATGGACGGTCTGGCCCTGTTGCGCGTGGAGGTGGTTTCCCGGGGCCGGCAGGCACCCGAGGAACTCCCGCCCATCGCCCGCGCGCTCGGCATCGCCCCTTCGACCATCGAGCGCATCGATGGACGTCTCGTGCGCGTGGACGCCCGCGACCGCCCCAAGCCGGGCGCGCGCGTCTACACCCTGCGGGCCTACCTGTCCACGGACGCGCGGCGGCTGCCGCTGCTGATGGAGACCGACATGTGGGTGGGCCGGCTGCGGCTCGTCCTGGCCCAGTACGACCCGCCGTCCGGGTAGGGGCGCAGGGCCGCCCGGCCCGCGCCCCCCGGCCCGGCGTCCGTCCGGGGCCGGGGCGTCGAAAGACGGGCCGGCGGGGTTCTGCGCCCCCACCGGGCTGCTATAGTCGCTGCCGCGACCGACCGCCGACCGGGGGATCGGCGAGGACCCAGCGCATGGCAGACCGCTATCGACCACTGTTCAAGCTCGACTCGGGGGGCATGGCCGAGGTGTACGTGGCCGAGGCCGAGTCGTTAAGTGGCTTCAAGAAGAAGGTCGCGATCAAGCGGATCCTCCCGTCGCTGCACAAGGACGAGCGCTTCGTCCGCATGTTCCTCGACGAGGCGCGCCTTTCGCTGTACTTGAACCACGCGAACATCGTCAGCGTCTTCGACATCGGCAAGTCGGACAACACGTACTTCATCGTGATGGAGTACGTGGAGGGGACGAACCTCAAGGCCGTCATCGAGGACGCCTCCCGCCGCGGGGAGCGGCTGCCGCTGCCGCTTTCGCTGTGGGTGCTCAACGAGGTGCTCAAGGGGCTCGACTACGCGCACAACCTGCGCGACCCGCAAGACGGCCGCCCCCTGGGGATCGTCCACCGGGACATCTCGCCGCCGAACATCCTGATCTCGTGGAACGGCGAGGTCAAGCTCACGGACTTCGGCCTGGCGAAGGCGACGACGCAGCTCGAGTCCACCGACCCGGGGGTGGTCAAGGGGAAGTTCTCCTACTTGTCGCCGGAGGCGGCCCAGGGCCAACCGGTGGATCATCGCGCGGACATCTTCGCCGTGGGAATCCTGGCCTGGGAGATGCTCGCCGGGCGGCGCCTGTTCCTGGGCGAGACGGACTACCAGACCGTCGAGCTGGTGCGGCGCGCGGTGGTTCCGCCGCTGCCCCAGCTCAACCCGGAGGTCACGCCGGAGCTGGCACGCATCGTCGAGAAGGCGCTCGCCCGGGACGCGGCGGCGCGCTACCAGTCCGCCAGCGAGTTCGCCGACGACTTGCTGGGCTACCTCTTCTCACGCGCCCTCAAGTTCTCCGCGCGCGACCTTTCGACCTACCTTGCGCGGCTGCGCTCCGAGGCGCCCGAGCCCAGGTCCCTGGCCGGGCCGGCGAACATGATCCTCGACCTCATTCAGGACGAGTTGCTGAATTTCCGCTCGCTCGACGACGACTCGCCCGCGGGCGATGCACCCGCCCAAGGGGGGTTCGACGCGGCCCAGCCCCTGGCGGTCGAGGATTTTGCGACGAAATCGGCGGAACACAAGGCCACGCTCATGCTCGACCCCGGGGCCGTCCCGCTCGCCCTGGGCGGTGGTACCCCGC
>JALSIN010000240.1 GCA_026989935.1 Polyangiaceae bacterium
CCCACAGCGCCGTGGCCGGCGGTGCCAGCACGAGGGCCTGGGCCACCAGCAGGGTCACGCCGACCGCGCCCGTCAGGGCCGCCGCGGTCCGGTGTGGGACGGCGAAGACGAGGACCAAGGTGGCGGCCGCCACGAGCAGGACCGCGCCCAGCGGCGTCGGGTTCGGCGCGAGGACCACGGGGGCCGAGGCCGCCCACGCCGCCACGAGGACGACGGCGGCGAGCAGCAGGCGAGGGGCGGACCACACGGAGACTGGTTCGACCGCCCCGCGGCCGGGCTTGAAAGATCCGGCGGCCGCGTTCGTGCCGGGCGGCGGGGGGCGCGGCCCGTGATGGGGCTTCGGCGCGCCCGCGGGCGTGGCCGGACACCGCGGGTGCGGCGGTTCGTCGCCGAGCCGGTACCGCGGGAGGGGGCGCCGGACCGGCCGGCTCGCACGGTCGGGGGCCTACGGATGGGCGCACCACAGCCCCGTACACACGGCGCCGTCGGGGCAGACCTCACCCATCTGGCAGTCGAGGCGGCAGACGGTGTCCCCGCCGAGGTCGGGCGGGGCACAGCGGGGGACGGCGGTGCCCGACGGCGGCGGGGGGCAATCCGCATCCACCAGGCAGGTGCGGCCGCAGATCCGGGCGCCGGGCAGGGTCCCGTCTTGTACACAGATCTCACCGGGCGGGCACTCGCCACCCGGGCACGCCCCGTAGGGCGTGAGGCCACCGCCGGCGCTCGTGTTCGCCGCCGTGGATCCGCCGCCGGTGGTGTCCGACGCGGTGCCGGTGTCCGACGCGGTGCCGGTGTCCGCGCCCCCGGCCGGAGGGCCCTGTCCTGCGGACAGCCCGCCGGTCCCGACGGGCGGCGGTGGCGGGTCCTTCCCGGCGGGCGCGCACGCCCCGCACACCATGAGAGCGGTCACGACGGCCCAGCGAGGGGCTGCGGGACGACGAAGCACGCGACGCAAGCGTAGCACGGGGCCAGGGGGCGGCGCTGCGGTGGCGAGCGGTGGTGTCCCGGCACCGTCTTGGCCCACGAGCCCATGCGCCAGGGGCGCGAAGAAAAGACGACGCCGCGCGGCCCCTCGCGGGCCGGCGCGGCGTCGTGTCCGAGGGGGTCGTCGATCAGCCCGTCGGGTACTGGCACACACCGACGTCCGTGCACTGCATGCCGTCGGGACACGTGGCGCCGCCGGCGCAGATAAGCGCGCAGTGATCGGACTCGAGCAGACAGGCCTTGCCACCGCCGCCAGTCATCACGCAGGTCTCGCCCTGCACCGTGCAGTCCGTGTCCGTGTTGCACGGGTCGCCGGAGCTGTCCGGGTTGAAGACGCAGGCGCCCATGGCGTCGCCGGTGGCACCATTCGGACACATGCCGTCCATACAGGCCGGTGCGCACACGGCGAAGCCATCCGAGAAGCTGGCGGGGAGGAGGCCGCCGGGGCAGCCCGTCATGTCCGGCATGGGATAGTTCGGGTCACCGTTGCCGCCGCCCGTGGTGCCGGCGGTGCCGGTGTCCGTACCGGTGGTGGATCCGCCGGTGGAGCTACCCATGCCGCTGGTGGAGCTGCCCATGCCGCTGGTGGAGCTGCCCATGCCGCTGGTGGAGCTGCCCATACCGCTGGTGGAGCTGCCCATGCCGCTGGTGGAGCCGTTCGTCGTGGTCGTGCTGGTGTCGCCCGACTCCACGGTGCAGGCGCCGAGCCCGACGGCCGCGGCGAACAGGAGGTTGACAGGAAGAATCTGGGTACGGAAGGTCATGGATGATCTCCAGGGATTGCGTTTCGGTTTGGGGGACGAGGTTGCTGCGAACCGCCTCGCAGCAGGCGAAAACATTCCATGGTTTGCACCGCGCGGCAAGTGTCCGGGGAACGCGGCCCGGAGCAAAAACGCCGCGTATCTGGGGCCAATTCCCGGCGTTTTCCGTGGCCCCGGGGCCATGCGCCGGTATGGGCGCGCGGGTGGTATCCTCCGACGGGTCCCCGGCGGTCCCGAGCCCGTGCCGTTGCCCACCCCCGACAGGAGTCTGCTCATGCGTTCATCCGACCCACGCCACCCCGTGCTTTCGCCCATGCTCGTCGCCTTGTCGGTGTCGTTCGGCGCCGGCTGCTTCCCCGGGGGGGCGTCGGGACAGTGTGAGGTGGACGAGGACTGCACCGGCCGCGGCCAGGTGTGTGACCCCGTCGATTCGGTCTGTGTGGACCGGACCTTCGATCCGACGACCACGGAGCAGCCGGCCCCGTCGGACTTCTCCGGCAAACCGGTGCCGTTCTTTCGCGGTCGCGTGTGTTCCGTGACGGAGGTGGCGAGTGGCGACGCGATTCCCGTCCATATCGAGCCGTGCCTGCACCCGTGCGTGTCCGTCCAGTCCTACACGTTCAAGCACTTCTTCGAGTGCATCGGTGCCTCCTGCAGCGCCTGGATCGTGGCATGGGTGGACGCCGACGGTGCGGGCTGTCCGCCCGATGCTTTTTCGACGTTTCCCTCCACGCAGTGCGTTTACGACGTGACGATGGACCTTGCCATCGACACGAACCTGGCCTCGGGGCCCATCGTGGGCAACATGACGCTGGAGATGCCGTTCTTGACGAACGAGGACATGGCCGCGCTGGCCGCCATGGGGGATTTTTCGCCGGACGCGGCCAAGGCGCGG
>JALSIN010000241.1 GCA_026989935.1 Polyangiaceae bacterium
GCCGCCGCCGCCGCCGCCGTTGCCGCCCGCGGCCCCGTCGCCCGGCTCACCGCCGTCGTTGAAGCCGGCGCCTCCCGAACCGCCCGAGCCCCCGACGCCGCCGTCGCCGCCGCTGCCGCCGTCGCCGCCGTTGCCGCCCTGCCCCTGGAGGATCTCGGTGTTCGAGACCTCGATGGAACTGGCGATCACGACAATCCCGAAGGATCCACCGCCCGGGGTGCCGTTGCCACCGGGCTCGCCGCCGCAGCCACCGCCGCCACCGCCGCCGCCGCCGCCGCCGATGCCGTTGCCGCTGTCTAACAGACAGAAGAAACCGCTGTCCACGTCGAAGCCGCCTGCACCGCCGCCGCCGCCGCCACCGCCGTTGTCGCCCTTGGAGGCTGGGTTGCCCGCCGGTGGGGTCCAATAGCCGTCCATCCCGAAGGCCCCCTCGGGGGCGTTCGAGGTGGTGCCGCCCGCGCCGTTGAGCCCGTGCGCGCCGTTGCCGCCCGCCGTGCCGTTCGAGGAGGTGTCACCGCATTCGTTGCCGGCGCAGTTGTTCGAGCCCGCCGCACCCCCGGCTCCCACGGGCGTGGGGTCTCCACCCGCCTGACCGTCGGCGCCCGCGGTCGAGGGGCAGGACGAACCGGTGCCGCCTGCGCCACCGATGGCGTTGCAACTCGACGACCCGGCTGCGCCGGGGGTGCCGTTGCCGTTCGAGTTGCCGTTGCCGCCGTTGCCGCCGTCGGGCCCCTTTGCGCCGCTATCGCCCGCCTCGCCGTCGCCGCCTCGGCCCGCGTCGATGGTGCAGTAGTCCAGTTTGAACAGGCCTTCCGGCGTGTCCTTGATCCACACGCCGTAGGTGGACTCGCCGCCGGTCATGAAGTCCATCCCCACGATGGTGAAGCCATCCACCTCCACGCGCTCGGACAGGGCGTTGCCGATGACGGCCCGGTTCTCCGTGGCGATGATCTGCGTCACGTTCGTCTGGATGTTGCGCTGCGCGAACGTGCCGTCGTAGCCCCCATAGAGGCTGACGCCCGAGGCGAGGTTGACCGTCTCCATGTAGTCGCCGCCCGCTACGAGCACGTCGCGTGGTGGGTCGTAGAGCAGGGCGATCTCGATGGCCTTGCCGATGGTCTGCACCGGCTCCTCGGGGGTCAGGCCCTCGTTGAGGTCGCTGCCGCCGTCGGCCTTGACGAACACGGAGCGGCAAAGCTCGCCGTCGATCCCGTCGCCGTCCTCGTCCACGCCGTTGACGTCGGGCGGATCCGTGCCCGGCTCGCAGGTCGGCTCACCGGTGGTGCTGCCGCCGGAGGTCGAACCCGTACCGGTGGAGCCGCTCGATCCGGACGAACCCGACGAACCCGAAGCAGAGTCGGTCATCGACCCGGTGGTCGATCCGCCCGCCGTGGCCGTGGCCGTGGTGGTCGTCGTGGCCGTGGCGGAGAACCCGCCGCTCGTGGCGTTCGAGCCCTCGGAGCAGCCGCCCGCGGCGGCGGCCAGGAACAGAGGCATCGTGACGGCGAAAGGCCTTGCGGTCCGCATCGTGCATGTATCGTAGGGCCTCGGTTGCGGGGCTCGCAAGCGGGATACGGCGTTTCGTGTAGGTTCATGTGGTTGTTGGGGGCTGCCCCCCCCGGCATGCGGTGTCGATTGCCCGGCGGGGGCCGCGGCTGCATGCTTGGGTGCCGTGGCGGCCAGGCGCACGATCCGCTCGATCTCGGGTCCCATCGCGTTGTCCGCCGTGTCGGTGGCGCTTGCGGCGGGCCTGTTGGTCGGTTGGATCTATGTCATCTGGCGCAACCTGGAGCTGTCGAAGAAGGTGGTGCAAAACACGTGGCTGATGGTCGCGGGGGTCTCGTCCCTCGTGACGATCATCGTGGTGCTGGTGCTGTTCGCGGTGTTCCTCGCGCGCGAGATCCGCGAGGTGCGCCGCCAGACGAGCTTCCTCGACAGCGTCACGCACGAACTGCGCAGTCCGCTCGCCTCGCTCCGGCTGTGCCTGGAGACGCTCGCGCGGCCCGACCTCGACCCGGCGCGGGCCGCGGAGCTTCGAACGATGATGCTCGAAGACGTCGAGCGGTTGCAGGCGTTCGTGGACGACATCCTGGAGGCGAGCCGGGTGGGGTACGGGGACGCGGTGCGCGCGGTGGGGGACGTGCCGCTGGGCGCGGTGGTCCAGCGGGCCGTTCAGACGGCGGCCGCCCGCCACCGCATGGATCCGTCCGTGGTGAACGTCGCGGTCCCGGAGGGGATCGTCGTGCGGGCCGACGAAATGGCCCTCGAGATCGTGCTGCGCAACCTCCTCGACAACGCGATCAAGTACGCGGAGGGAACGCCCGAGGTCGCGGTCCGCGCGGTGCCCGACGGAGAGCGCTTCGTTCGGATCACCGTGGAGGACCACGGCATCGGGATCGCCCGCCCGGACCTGCGCCGGATCTTCGAGCGCTTCTACCGCGTGCCCGAGGAGGCGGTCCGGGCCCGGCGCGGCACCGGGCTCGGGCTGTTCGTGGTGCAGTCCCTCGTGCACGCGATGGGGGGCAGGATTCGTGTAGAGTCCGACGGGCCGAACGAGGGCACGCGAGTCCACCTTCGACTCGCCCGTTCCAGCGATCGGTCCGCCCGACGAGCGCATGCCCACGCGTGAGCCAAAGC
>JALSIN010000242.1 GCA_026989935.1 Polyangiaceae bacterium
GGGGGGACGTGCAAGTGCAGCGAGTACCGCCGGCCTGGGCGGCCTAGACACCACACGACGGGGCCCGTCGGCCACAGACGGACTCTCAGGCCGGGGGGACGAAGTCGTCGCAGGCGGCGTCGATGACGGAGACGGCCTGCGTGAAGAACGGGGCGTAGTCGGGGGCGCAGACGCTGCCCCACTGGCCGTGGGTGAAGGATTCGGCGAAGCCGCGCAGGATCGGGGACGGATCGGCGTCGCCCCCGTTTGCACACACGCCGTTGGGGACGTCCGGATCGCCCACGATGCCCAGCATCACGATGGCCTCCTCGTTGCCGTTCTTCTTGTCCACGAGAAATTGCTTCCAGCTCGCCGGATCGCCGGGCGACTTGCCGTCCTCCTCCTCGTCGGTGATGAAGGTCACCACCAGGATCGCGTCGTCGCGCAAGAAGCCCTCGTTGCACTGGCCGGGGTCGTTTTGCGTGCCCACCGCCTCCATCATCGCCTGCATCACCAGCTCGTTGCCGTCGCCCCCGGCGCCCACCTTCGCCACACAGGCGAACGTGCCGGACAGGTCCGGCTGATCGTCGAGCATGTATCGCTTGCCGCTGGTGATCCCGCAGTCGTTGCCGATGGGGTCCGTGACCTTGCCCGCCCCCAGCGTCACGTCGCAGCCCATCGGCAGCTCGTAGTCCGAGCACGGCTTGCCCGCGCACGTGGTCGGCGGCGGCTGGATGATGTTGCCGTAGCACATCCCCAGGCAGCACTGCGGCTCGGGGTCACAGGTGCACACGCCGTTGTTGCAGGTCAGCGAGTTGAAGGAAAGCGAGGCCGCGTCCGTGTCCACCACGATCAGGTGGTAGTCCTTCGCCATGAGGGTCTGCTGGATCGTCGCGATGAACCCCGGAAAGGAGTTCGCCAGGTTCTGCTGCTCGTCCTGCATCGACCCGGAGTTGTCCACCACGAACAGGAAGTCCACCTTCTCGCAGCCCATCTGCGCCCCGCCGTCCCCCGCCCCCGTGCCGCCCGCGCCCACGTCGAACTTGATCCCACCCGTGCTCCCCGGCCCGGCCGAACCACCGTCCCCGGCCGATGCCGTGCCGCCCCCGCCGGGGCCGGCCCCCGCCGAGCCGCCCACCGGGCCCCCCCCGGCGGTCGCGCCGGTTTCCGCCCCGCTCGCCAGCGGCCTGTCCGCCCGCTCGTCCACGCCGCACGCCGCGACGGCCAGCAACATCGCACAAACGAAGGTGTCGTGGATACGCATGGGGGGTCCTTCTCCTCGCCCTCCCCCGTGGCTCGAACCGCCGAAACCGGGTCACCGGAAGTCCGGCCGTGGTCGCGCAGCCGCCGCACCGGGCGCTACGGCGCCTTCTTGCGCAACTTCAGCGTCATGCGGTCGCTCTCCCCGATCGCCAGGTAGCGGTCGCGGTCCTTTTCACCCAGGGCCAGGGTGGGCGGCAGGGTCCACACCCCTTCCGGGTAGTCCTTCGTATCCTTGGGGTTTGCGTTCACCTCGGACCGCGCCAAGAGTTCGAACCCGGCCTTGCCGAGCGCCTCCACGACGTACGCCTCCGGCAGGTAGCCCTTGTCCGCCCAGGTGTCGGGGTCGGCCCCCGCCGGCGCCCGGTGCTGGATGACGGCCAGGATCCCCCCCGGCTTCAAGACCTCGTAGGCCGCCTTCGCGTTCGTCTCGAAGGTCCCGGAGCGGTGCCAGTTGTGGAGCATCCGGAACACGATCACCATGTCCGCGCTGCCCGGCGGGCCGAAGACCGTCTCCCCCGGGGGCTGGACGAACCGCTCGACCCGCTCGTAGAGCACGGGCGCCGACGACAGCAGCAGTGCGTCCCGGGCCCCGAAATAGGCCCGGCGCGGGTCGGGATCGTCCTCGGCGAAGCTCGGCAGCACGAGCTTGCCCTCCTCGTAGAGCACCACGGCAAAGAGCTCGGTCCACCAGCCGGCGCCGGCCCCCACCTCCACGACGGTCATGTCCGGCCGCAGGCCGAAGAACGCGGCCACCTCGAGCGGGTGACGGTACCGGTCGCGCGCGGCGTGCCCGGGCCTGCGGTGCGGGGAGGCCAGCGCCGCCTCGAGGACGGCCTTCGTCTCGCCCCCGGACCGTGCGAGCAGCGCCCGGGTCTTGCGCACGAGGTCGTCGTTCCAACGCGCCCTTTCCTTCTCGGCGTCGGCACGAGCCCGTTCGAGGGCCTCGGCCAGCCGCGCGCGCAAGGCCTCGTCCGCGCTCACCTTCGCGTCACCGGGGGCCGAGCGCCCCTCCTGCCCAGGCGCCGGCGCATCCCCGGTCGCCTTGGACGCGGGCGGTGCGGTCGCCGCGGTGTCCTTCGTGCAGGCGGTCGCGGCGGCGAGATGGACGAGCAGCACGGGGATCGACGGGCGGAAACGAACGGCGGACATGCCAACCGTCTATCACGAACCGCCGCCGCCGACCGCGCCCGCGGGTCCGCGCCGCCGAAGCAGCACGAGATCCCCGTAGACGGCCTCCGTCACGTAGTGGCGTTCCAGATACGACCGCAACGCCGCAAACGCGAAGAGGGGATCTTCAGGCGCGCCGAAGGCCCGCACCATCGACGGACTGTAGACGAAGTACGCCGGCGGGTTCGCCGTGAAGGCGGCCGCGAATGCGTCGGCCTGCGG
>JALSIN010000243.1 GCA_026989935.1 Polyangiaceae bacterium
TCCGCACGCGCCTGTTCGAGGGACACGCCGTAGGGCATCTCCACGTTCGCCACCACGAGATCGCCGTCAATGTTCGGCATGTATCGAAACGGGATGTGTCCACCGGCCACCACACCCCCGAAGAACAGCAGCGTCGCCACACCGACCGCGACCGTCGTGTAGCGCCACCGCAGCGCGCGGCGCAAGAACGGCCCATACCGGTGGACGATGAAGCGCTCGAGGGCGTCCGCCACGGCCTGCTGCCGCGCGTGCAGGCGCGCGTACCAGCCGGACGTGGGCGCCCGGCGTAGGTGCGCCAGGTGGGCCGGCAACACGAACACCGACTCGAGCAGCGAGATCGCAAGGACGCTGATCACCACCGTGGGGATCACGCGAAACAGCTTGCCGCTAAAGCCCGGCACGAAGAACATGGGCGAGAAGGCCGCCACGGTCGTCGCGATGGAGAAGGTCACGGGCACGGCGACCTCGCGCGTGCCCTCGATGGCGGCCTCCACGAGCCCCATGCCCGCCTGCCGGCGGGCGTAGATGTTCTCGCCCACGACGATGGCGTCGTCCACGACCATCCCCAGCACGACGATGAACGCGAACAGCGAGATCATGTTGATCGTCACGTCGAACGCCGGCGCCAGCAAGATCGCGCCGAGGAACGACACGGGGATCCCCATGGTCACCCAAAACGCCAGGCGGATCTCCAGGAACATGCCGAGGACCACCAGCACCAGCACGAGCCCCATCACGCCGTTTCGCAGCAGCAGGTTGATGCGCTCGCGGTAGATCCGGGACCAGTCCACCCACGTGGCGAGTTGCACGGCGGGGGGCAGGTCCGCCCGCAGGGCCGCCACCACCTCGCGCACGGCCGCCGCCACCTCGATGGGACCGTGCTCGCCGCTTCGCAGCACGCGCACCATGATCGCCGGCCGGCCGTCGAAGGTCGCCACCTCGTCGCTCTCCTCGAAGGCGTCGCGCACGTCGGCGATCTCGCCCAGGCGCACGTCCACCCCGTCCGGGGTCGAGACCACGGGCAGGTCGCGAAAGGCCCGCGCGCGGTCGCGGCGCTCGTTCGTACGCACGAGCACCTCCCCGCCCGGAGTCTTGACCGCGCCGCCGGACATCTGCAGGGCGCGGCTGCCGATGATGGACGCGAGCTGCGGCAGCGACAGGTCGTAGGCCCGCAACGTGTCGGGCCGCACGTCCACGGTGATCTCGCGCGGCCGGGCGCCCACCAGGTCCACCTGCTCCACGAGCGGGTGTTCGAGCAGGCGGTCGCGGACGATCTCCGCGGCGGCGCGCAGGACGAAGGGATCCTCCGGCCCGTACAGGATCACGGAGATCACCTCCACGCGGTTGACGACGAGGGACACGACCGGGCGCTCGGCCTGCTTCGGCAGCGTCGTGACGGCATCGACCGCGCTCTTGATGTCGGACAGCGCCTTGTCCGGATCCGTCCCCGCCCGCAGCTCGACGTAGAGCGTGCCCTGATCCTCACTTGCGGTGGAGGTCACCTTCTTGATGCCGTCCACCCCGCGGATGGCCTCCTCCAGGGCCACGATCACCCCCTCCTCCACGTCCGCCGCCGAGGCCCCCGGATAGGGCACCTGGATCGTCACCACGTCGAGTTTGAAGTCGGGAAAGACCTCCTGGCGGATCGTCAGCGCCGAAAACAACCCCCCGAGCAGCAGCACGATCATCGCCAGGTTGGCCGCCACGCTGTTGCGGGCCATCCATGCGATGGGACCTCGGGCGCCGCGCCCCATCGCCTACGCCCCTTCGCCCTCGGCCCGCGCCCCACCGGCGGCGGGTCCACCGGGTCCGGGCGCCGCGTCCGCCGGCTCGGGCGCCACGAGCATCCCCTCCGTCGCCGTTGGAACGGGCGAGACCACCACGCGGTCCCCGGCTTCGAGCCCCTGCCCGACGAACACCCGGTTCTTCGCCCGGAAGACGATCTCGACGGGACGCCGCTGCAGCCGGTCGTCCGGGCCCACGATCCACACCGCGTCCCCCTCGACGAGGGCACGCGCCGGCAGGACGTACACGGACGACAGCGGCCGCCCCTCCACCGTCGCCTCCACGAAGGCACCGTCGAGCAGCGGCGCCGCCGCACCGCCCGCGTCCGGCGGGGGGTCGTACGGATCGGGGACGCGCACCAGGAGCTGGACCTGCCGGCCGCGCCGTTCCACGCTGCCGAGGGCGCGCGCCACGGTTCCGTGCCGCACCGTGCCGTCGGCCTGCACGATGGTCACGGGCGACCCCGCCCGCCCCGGTCCCGGCAGTTCGATCCACCGCATGTCCTCGGGCGCGACGAACAGCCGCACCCACGCTTCGTCCGTCCCCGCCAGCGACAGGATCGGCACCCCCGGCCCGACGACCTCCCCCACCTCCACGTGCTTTTCGAGCACGATCGCGTCGAACGGCGCCACGATCCGCGTGGCGGCGAGGTCCCTGCGCGCGGCGGCGAGCTGGGCCCGCGCCGAGGCCAGGTTCGCCTGCGCGCTGGCCAGGTGCGGCCGGCGCAGCGCGATCGCCTCGGCCGATGGGTCCAATTCCACCCCCTTCCACTCCCGTTCGGCGACCCGGCGCTGGGTCTGTTCCTCGCGCACCTGGAGCTCGGCCTGCGCCACCTGGGCCTTGCGCGCCGCGACGGCCGCCCGCATCCGCACGTCGTCGAGGCGCACGATGAGTTGGCCCTTCGTCACCCGTACGCCCGGATCGAGCCCCGGCGCCACGGCCACGACCCGCCCCTGGACCTCGGGTTGCAGGTTCGCCCGCCGAGCCGGCTCGACGGTCCCCGAAAGCGCCAGCGAAGGCCGCGCATCGGCCGGCAGCGCGATCACCACGCGAACCGGCACGGGCCGCTCCTCGGCGCTCGTCTGCGCCGCCTTCGGGCGGGCCAGCACGAGCCCCACGGCCGCCGCCGTCCCCGCGAGGAGCACGGCCAACGAGACCACGAGCTGGGCTCGGCCGGTCATGGCGCAGGCACTATGTCCGACCCGCGGGAAAAGACAAGGTTTCGCGCCCCAACCCCGCGACCGATGACCCATTTGGACCACGCCGCGCGCCCGCGCGCCACCCCGTGCGGGCACGCGGAGCGGGTACCATCGAACCCGTCATGCCGTCGTCCCCACCCGCGACTTCCGCCCGCCCCGTCGTGCTGTTGACCGACTTCGGGCCCGGCTCCGCCTACGTCGGGCAGATGGAGCTGGCGATCGCCCGGATCGCCCCCACGGCGCGGGTCGTCCACCTGGCCCACGACGTCCCGCCCCAGAACGTGCGCGCCGCCGCCCTGGTCGCCGTCACGTCGCGCCCGTTGCTGCCGGACGACGCGGTCCTGTGCGTCGTGGTGGACCCGGGCGTCGGCACCGACCGCGCCATCGTCGCCGGCCGCCTCCCCGGCGGTCCGCTCGCCGTGGTCCCGGACAACGGGCTGGCCTCGGCCCTGGAACTCGCCCCGGCCTACGTGGTCGAGGACCGCGCCAAGATGGCCCCGGTGATCAGCCCCGTCTTCCACGGCCGCGACATCTTTGCGCCCGTCGCGGCCCACCTGGCGCTGGGCCTCGCCCCCGAGGCCCTCGGCCCGCGCCTGCCCGCCCACGCCCTCGTCCCCCTCGGCGTGCCCCTGCACTCCGAAGCCCGCGGCGGCGAGGTCCTGTTCGCCGACCGCTTCGGCAACCTGGTCACGAACCTGCGCGCCGACCCGAACGACCCCCGCCAGACGCTGCGCCTGCGCGACATCGAGCTGCCGCGCGTTTCGACCTACGGCGAGGCGCCCGCGGGGGCCCTCGTGGTCGTCGCCGGCAGCTTCGGCAACCTGGAGATCGCCGAGGTCGGCGGTAGCGCGGCCGCAGCCACCGGGATGGGCCCCGGCGCGCCCGTCACCCGCGTCCCGGGCGCCTGAGCACCGCGACCGCGCCCCCGCCGGGCCCCTTGGGACGGGCCCCCACGCGCGCCGGCGCCCCCCGGCTCCGGCGACCGGCACGCTCCCGGCCCGGCCCCTGCGGTCCCGCCGCCACCGGCCGTCCTCGAAACCGTCACGGGCGACGGTTCACGGTCGCATGGCCTCTCCCCCCGTGGCGGCGGACCTCGCCCGCGCACCGCACGCCTTGCACGGCCCGTGCGGCGGCACCGGCCCCTCGGAGGACGGGCCGCACCGGCGGATCCTGCGGGTGCACGCCCGGTTCGGCGGCGGCACCGGCCCCTCGAAGGACGAGTCGGATGCCCGCGCCGGACGGGGGTGCCCGCGCCCCTACGCCAGCGGGTCACGCAGCCAGCAGGCGGCCTTGCGGGCGAAGTAGGTGAGGATCACGTCGGCACCGGCCCGTCGGATCGCCACGAGGCTCTCGAGCGCGCACGCCCGCTCGTCGAGCCACCCGTTGCGCGCGGCGGCGCACAAGGCGGCGTACTCGCCGCTGACCTGGTAGGCGGCGACGGGCAGCGCCGTGGCCCGCCGCACCGCCCGGATCACGTCGAGGTAGGGCCCTGCCGGCTTGACCATGATCATGTCCGCCCCCTCCGCCTCGTCCAGGGCCACCTCCCGCAGGGCCTCCCGCGCGTTGGCCGGGTCCATCTGGTAGGTCTTCTTGTCGCCCCCGCGCGGCGCCGAGTCGAGGGCGTCCCGAAACGGCCCGTAGAAGGCCGACGCATACTTCGCGGTGTACGAAAGGATCGAGACCTGCGAAAACCCGGCTTCGTCCAGGGCGGCGCGGATCGCCGCCACACGGCCGTCCATCATGTCGCTGGGCGAGACGACATCCGCCCCGGCCCGGGCGTGGCTGACCGCCTGGGCGGCGAGCACCTCCACCGTCTCGTCGTTGAGGACGTTGCCGTCCTCGTCCACGATCCCGTCCTGGCCCGCCGACGAGTACGGGTCGAGGGCCACGTCCGTCACCACGGCCAGCTCCGGAAACCTCGCCTTGAGCGCCGCCACGGACCTTTGCACCAGGCCGTCGTCGCGCAGGGCCTCACGCCCGTCGTTCGTCTTTCGTTCCTCCGGGACCTTGGGGAAGAGCACCACCGCGCGGATCCCCTCGGCGAGGGCTCCGTCCACCTCCCGCAGGAGCCCGTCGGGCCCGAGCCGCCGCACGTCGGGCATGGACGGGATCTCGGCGTCGGCGGCCTCCTCGTGGATGAACAGCGGCAGCACGAAGTCGTCGGGCGAGAGCCTCGTCTCGCGCACCAGCGCTCGGACGGCGGCGGACTTGCGGTTGCGGCGGGGCCGATGGACGATCATGGCGCGCGCACGCTAGCACGGGCTGGCCCGGCGGCGCTCGGCCGGACTCACCCGCCGTCCGGCCGCCACGGCCGCAACGTCCGGCGGACGGTGACCGCCGGGCTGTCCGCGTCGGCGAAGCGCCAGGGGCGACGCCGGTCCGCGGGGTCGGCGTAGTCGATGCCCACGCGCGGCCCGGCCAGCAGCGCCCGCGGCGGCGTGCCCGGCCCGACCCAAAGGCGCCCCCCTCGCAGGACGGACCGGTGGCTCATGGACGGATCCACGGCCAGGGCCTGCCCCACCTTCCCGGGCCCGGCCAGCAGCGTCGGGCCGGGCGGGGCCTTGCGGCGCGCGCACACCAGGTCGAGACCTTCGATCACCTCGCTGGCGCGGATGAGCACGGCCTGCGCCATCCCGTCCTCGCCGGTCACCAGGTTCAAGAGCTGGTGCAGCCCGTAACAGGTGTAGACGTAGGCGCGGCCGGGCGGCCCCCAAAGCGCCGCGTTGCGGGCCGTCCGGCCGCTGCGGGCGTGGCAGGCGGTGTCGCCGGGCCACTTGTACGCCTCCGTCTCGGTGATCCGCAGGCGCACGCCCGGCGCGGCGATCGTGGCCCCGACCAGCTCGCGGGCGACCACCACGGCGTCGCGGGCGAAGAAGGCGCGTCGATGGGGCGGCATCGGCCGCCAAGGATGCCCGCAGGGCGGCGTTCCGGCCACGGGACCAACCCCCTCCGCGGGCGGGAATACCGGGCGGCCGGCCGTGGTACCATGGATCGGCTCGATCGAATGGATACGCTGCTTCCCCTCTACGTCTTCGCCGCGGTGCTCGGTGCCGTCCTGCTGGTCTTCTCGCTCGGCTTCGGCGGCGAGACCGACGCGGACGCCGACCTCGACGCCGACCTGGGAGCGGACGGGGCCGAAGCGGGCGAGACCGACGCCGCGCACGCGGACGCCGGGGGCCTGTTCGCCACGCTCGTGTCCCTTCGCTTCTGGACCTTCTTCGCCACCTTCTTCGGCGTGACGGGCCTTTTGTTCGAGGGGCTCGGGGTCCTGGCCTCCCCAGTCGCGTCGGCGGTCGTCTCGGCCGCCGTGGGCTTTGCGGCCGGGCAGGTGGTCGTCCGCGTCCTGCGGCACCTGGCCCGCCCCGCGGGCGGGGAGGTCCCCGACCGGGGGGCCTACCTCGGCAAGACCGGTCGCGTGCTCGTCCCGATCACGCCCGGCGGCCTGGGCAAGGTGCGGATCGAGCTTGCGGGCCGCACGGTGGACGTGTCGGCCCGCACCGAGGACGACGCGCCGATCGCCGCCGGCACCACCGTGCTGCTCGTGGAGATGCGCGACCAGACGGCCATCGTAGAACCCTACGACGACTCGGAACCAACCCCCACCGGGAGCACCACATGACCTTCGCCCCTCTGACCGCCGCCGCGCCGTCGGACCTCGAATCGTCGATCGTTCTCGCGGCGACCGCGGCCCTGCTACTTGGCCTGCTCGTCATCGTTCTCGTCCTGCTCGCCCGGCGGTACCTCTACGTCTGCCGTCCCAACGAGGTGCTCATCTTCACCGGCCGCAAGGGGGGCCCGATCATCGTCCGGCCGCGCAAGCTGGGCCCGGACGACACGGCCGCGGGCGCGGGTCTCGGGCACAAGTGGCGGATCCCGATCCTGGAGCGCGTGGACCGCATGGACATGCGCACGCTGTCGGTGGACATCGTCGTGCAAAACGCCTACTCGGCGGGCAACATCCCCCTTCGGATCCACGCCATCGCGAACGTCAAGATCCACTCCGACCCGCAACTGCTGCGCAACGCCATCGAGCGCTTCCTGGGCCGGGCCGACGACGAGATCCGCCTCGTGGCCCAGCAGACCCTCGAAGGCGCCCTGCGCGAGGTGCTCGCCCAGATGACGCCCGAGCAGGTCAACGAGGACCGGCTGACCTTCGCCGAGAACCTGGCCCGCAGCGCCCGCGACGACCTGGACAAGCTGGGCCTGCAGCTCGATACGCTGAAGATCCAGAACGTGGCGGACGACACGGGCTACCTGGACTCCCTCGGGCGGCCGGCCATCGCCGCGGCCCTGCGCGACGCGGAGAACGCCGAGAACCAGGCCATGCAGGAGATCGCCGAGGCCCAGGCCCAGTCCACGCGCCGGTCCGAGGTGGCCCGCGCGCAGGCCGAGACGGCCATTGTCCGCAAGAAGAACGAGCTTGCAAAGCTTACGGCCGAGCTCGAAGGCAAGGCGGCCGCCGTCGAACGCGAGGCGGACGTGGCCGCCAAGACGGCGCGCGCCCAGGCGGAGCAGACCCTGCAACAGGTCCGGTCGGAGCTCGAGCGCATGCGCCTTACGGCCGACGTGGTGATCCCGGCGGAGTTTCGCCGCGAGGCCGAGGCGATCCTCGCCAAGGGCGCCGCCGCGCCCACGGCCGAGGAGGGCAAGGCCGTGGCGAAGGTCCTCGAGGCCACGGCCGCCGCGTGGCGCAAGATGGGCCCGCAGGCCCGCGAGATCTACGTCATCCAGCACTTGGAGCAGATCGTCGGGACGATCGTGTCCCACCTGCGCAAGATCGACGTCGAGGAGGTCCACATCCTCGACCCGGGCGACGGCTCCGGCCTTGCCAGCTACGCCGCCTCGTATCCGCAGACCATCGCCGCCGTCCTGCGCGCCCTCGCCGAGACCACCGGCGTGGACGTGCCCGCGCTGTTGTCCGATGGGGTGGCGGCGCCCGCCGCCATGAAGACCCCCACCGCACCGCAAAGGAGCGCCCCGTGACCGCACCGTTGTTTCCTCTGCTCCTCGCCGCGGGCGACCCGGCCCCGTGGCTGCCGCTGCTGGGCGTCGTCGTGCTGTTCGTCGTGCTGCTGGCGGCGGGCGTCGCGAAGGTGCTGTACGTCTGCCAGCCCAACGAGGTGCTGATCTTCTCGGGTCTTTCCCACCGCACCGCCGACGGCGGCCGCCGCGGCTACCGCATCGTGCGGGGCGGCCGTGCGATCCGGATCCCGCTGTTGGAGGCCGTGGACCGCATGGACCTTACGAACATGATCATCGACGTGACGGTGCGAAACGCCTACTCCAAGGGGGGGATCCCGCTGTCCGTGCAGGGGATCGCCAACATCAAGATCCCCGGCGAGCAGCCCAAGCTGGACAACACCCTCGAACGGTTCCTGGGCAAGTCGCGTGCGGAGATCATGAAGATCGCCCGCGAGACGCTCGAGGGCAACCTGCGCGGCGTGCTGGCCACGCTCACGCCCGAGGAGGTCAACCAGGACAAGGAGCGCTTCGCCACGCAGCTCGCCGCGGAGGCCGAGCACGACTTCGACCGCCTCGGGCTCGTGCTCGACACGCTCAAGATCCAGAACGTCTCCGACGACGTGGGCTACCTGGACGCGATCGGGCGCAAGCGCAGCGCCGAGATCCGCCGCAAGGCCCAGGTGGCCGAGGCCGAGGCCCGCGCCGAGGCGGCCGAGCAGAAGTGGCGCAACACCATGAACGCGGAGCTTGCGAAGATCGCAAGCCGCATGGAGATCGCGGTCAAGGAGAACGAGCGCCGGATCGCCGACGCCACGACCCGGCGAGCCGCGGGCATCGCCAAGCAGGTTGCGGACGTGGAGGCCCTCGTGGCCGAGGCCCGCGCCGAGCTGGAGATGCAAAAGGCGCGCATCGAGATGGTGCGCCTGCAGCTTCGCGCCGACGTCATCGAGCCGGCCGAGGCGAAGCGGCGCAAGGTGGAGCAGGACGCCAAGGCGGGAGCGGCCAAGATCGTCGAACAGGGTCTGGCCACGGCGAAGGTGCTCGAGGAGATCACCGAGTCCTACCGCGGCAGCGGAACCTCCGGCCGCGACGTGCTGCTCATGCAGAAGCTCCTGCCCCTGCTGGAGAGCCTGTCGGGCACCATGGGCGAGCTTTCGGTGCAGCGCCTGTCCGTCCTGGGCGGGGCCGGCGACGGCCAGGGCGACGGTACGCTTGCGCGCAAGCTCGTCTCGGCGTCGGAGCAGATCAAGGCCACCTTGGGCGTGGACGTGCCCCGGGTGCTCGCCGACCGTCTCGGGACGAAGCCGCCGGCCCGGGCGGAGGGGCCGAAGGCCGCCGGCTGAAGCCCCCCGAATCGTGGACGCTCGGGCCTACTTCTGCAGCGTGCGCTCGAAGTCGAGGTTGCCCATGTAGTCGTAGAAGGCCGTCTGCATCGTGTTCCCGTCCACCTCGACCCACAAGAAGCCCTCCTTCTGGTCGTCCTCCCAGTGGACGGGGTTGTTGTCGCGGTGCACGAAGTCGGTGAGCTTGGCCCCCGCGCCCGACACGAAGAACTCGGTGCCGCAGACGGCTTCGAGGGCCTGGCGGTCGTGGTCGTGCCCCGACAGGTAGACGTCCACCTTGCCGCAGATCGACGCGTCGAAGAAGGACTTGACCACCGTGCCGGCGACCATGGGGGGAAACGGCACCCCCTCGTAGTTGCCGGCGTTGCCGTGGGGGCCGTTCGACACGTACGGATGGTGGCCGAAGGCGATCTTCCACGTGGCGGTGCTGCTTGCCACCTGGTCGTCGAGCCAGGCCTGCTGGTCGTCCGTGCCGTTGTCCCACATCAGGCGGGTGGTATCGAGGGCGAAGAACTGCACGTTCTCGACGGTGAACGAGTACCACTCGTTGGGCAGGTACCACTTGTCGCTGTACTGGGTGTACTCGATCTCGAAGGCGCTCTTTTCCCAGGCGTTGCTCAAGGTGCCGTAGTCGTGGTTGCCGAGCACCACGTAGAAGCGCAGGTCGAGGGCGTCGTAGGGCAGTTCGAACTTGTCCTGGAACTGCTGGTCCATCGCGGAGCTTACGCCGTCGTCGTAGAAGTTGTCGCCCAGGTACAGCACGAAGTCGCATCCGCGCTCGGCGCAGACCGTCTCGACGGCCGTGGCCACCTCGTACTGGCGCGTGTTTCCCTCGCCGGCGTCGCCCATAGCGATGAACCGGACCTGCGCCGCCGAGCCGCCGGTGGTCCCCGCACCGGCGGTCGTGCCGCCGGGCCCGGTCGATCCGGCGGTGCCGGTGGTCCCGGCCGTCGCCGCCGTCGTCCCGGCCGACGAACTGGTCGATGCGGGGGTACCGGTCGAGCCGCGCGTGGTGCCCTCGGTCCCCCCGCCGCTGCCGCCCGACGAGGCCGCGGTCCCGTCGTCCCCGCACGCGGCCAGCAGGACGAAGGCGCCGAGCGTCGCGGCACGAAGGGACAGAGGGGAACGTCGTTGCATGGCGGCTCGCATCCTTCCGGTCTTCCGCTCCAGGCTAGGAAGGATCCGGCCCCGGCTCAAGCACGCGGCCCGAGACCGCAGGGGCCGCCGCCGCGGACCCGGCTGCGCTCGATGCGCAAGACCGCGCTCCGCACCGGCGCTGGGCCGCCGCCGCGCGCCCGGATGGACCGGGCGCGGGCGCCCGTCAGTCGTCCATGTGGGCGATGACGTCGTCGCCGAACTCGGAGCACTTGCGCAAGGTGGCCCCTTCCATCAGGCGGTGGAAGTCGTAGGTCACCGTCTTGGCGCGGATCGCCCCGCTCATCCCGGTGATGATCTTGTCGGCGGCCTCCGTCCAACCCATGTAGCGCAGCATCATCTCCCCGGAGAGGATCAGGGAGCCCGGGTTGACCTTGTCCTGGCCGGCGTACTTCGGGGCCGTGCCGTGGGTCGCCTCGAACACCGCCACGCCCGTGTCGTAGTTGATGTTGCCCCCGGGCGCGATCCCGATCCCCCCCACGCAGGCGGCCAGCGCGTCCGAGATGTAGTCGCCGTTCAAGTTCATCGTGGCGATGACCGAGTACTCCGCCGGGCGGGTGAGGATCTGCTGCAAGAATGCGTCGGCGATGACGTCCTTGACCACGATCTCGTGACCGTCCGCACGGATCACCTGCCACGGCCCGCCGTCGAGGTCCTCGGCCCCGAACGCCTCCTTCGCCAGCTCGTAGCCCCAGTCCCGGAAGGCCCCCTCCGTAAACTTCATGATGTTGCCCTTGTGCACCAGCGTCACGGACGGCAGGCGCTCCTTGATCGCGTACCGGATCGCCGCCCGCACCAGGCGCTTCGTCCCCTCCTCCGACACGGGCTTGAGCCCGATGCCGGACGTCTTGGGGAAGCGGATCTTCGAGAAGCGATCCGGGAAGTACTCGGCGAACATGGCCTTGAACCGCTCACAGTCCTCCGTGCCGTGCTGGAACTCGATGCCGGCGTAGATGTCCTCGGTGTTCTCCCGGAAGATCACCATGTTCGTTTGCTCGGGGTGCTTGACCGGGCTCGGGACGCCCTCGAAGTAGCGCACCGGTCGCAGGCACGTGAACAGGTCGAGACGCTGGCGGATCGCCACGTTCAGGCTGCGGATCCCCCCGCCCACGGGGGTCGTAAGCGGCCCCTTGATCCCCACCAGGTAGGTCGCGAACGCCTCGAGGGTCTCCTCGGGCAGCCACTGACCCGTCTTCGCGTGCGCCTTCTCACCGGCGAGCACCTCCTTCCAGGCGATCTTGCGCGCGCTGCCGTACGCCTTGGCCACGGCGGCGTCGAACACGCGCACCGCGGCGGCCCAGATGTCGGGGCCGGTGCCGTCGCCCTCGATGAAGGGGAGGATGGGCTCATCGGGCACGACGAGGCCCGCGTCGGTCATCTTGATCGGTTCGGCCATGGGTTCGCTTCCTTCCTTGCGGCGGGCGCACCTATACCACAGCGCCGGACCGTCTGCCCCTACGCGCGGCCCACCGCGCGGGCGGCGGCGGCCACGTCCTCGCACAGGGCGTCGATGCGGTCGGCGTGGGTGCGAAAGGACAGGACGCACGCCCGCAGGGTGTAGATGGGACCGTCCGGCCCCGGCAGCATCGTGCTCGACAGGAACACCCGGCCGCGTGCCGTGATCGCGCGCAAGAAGGCGGCGTTTTCGGCGTTGGCCCGCGCGAGCGTCTGGTCCGGCCGGCGCGCGAGCCGAAACGGCACGACCGAAAGCTGCGGTTCGTCGGCCAGCTCGACCGGCACCCCGCGGTCAGCCAGATCGCGCAACCCGTCGGCCAGGCGGCGCGCAAGGGTGAGCTTTTCGGACAACGCGGAGCGAAAGGCCGCCGCGCCGTGGAGGGCGAACGCGAGCCACAGGCGAAGCCCCCGAAATGGCCGGCTCAGCTCGGGCCCGAGGTGCCCCGGCGAGGGGATCGCCTCGGCCGCCGCGTCGAAGTCCTGCAGGTAGCTCGCCCCCATCGAGAACGCCCGCAGGAGCGTTTCCCGGTCGCGCACGAGCAGACACCCGGTGCCGTAGGGCAAGAACAACCCCTTGTGCGGGTCGAGGGTCACGGAGTCGGCGCGCTCGATCCCGGCCAGGCGCGCGCGCCCCTGCGCACACAGCACGAACGCGCCACCGTAGGCGCCGTCCACGTGGTGCCAAAGCCCCTCGCGCGCCGCCACGTCCGCCACGTCTCCGAGCGGATCGATCGCCCCGGTGTTCGTCGTCCCGGCCGAGGTCACCACGCAAAACGGCACGCGACCCGCGGCGCGGTCGGCCGCCACGGCGCGGGCGAGGTCGCCGGGGTCCATGCGCAGGCGTTCGTCGGTCGCCACGCGCCGCACGTGCGCCGGCGGGATCCCGGCCAGGCGGGCGCTCTTGACCACGCTGTGGTGAGCCTCGCTCGTGGTGTAGATCGTCGCCGCGCGCAGGTCGGCCCCCGCCCCGAGGACGGCCTCGCGCGCCGCCACGAGGGCCGAGAAGTTCGCCAGCGATCCCCCCGACAGAAGCACGCCGCCGCTTTCGGGCCCGTACCCGACGGCCCGCGCCAGGAAGCGCACCACGTCGTCTTCGAGGGCGCACGGTCCCGGCGCCGCCTCGGACAGCCCGGCGTAGCGGTTCATGACGCCCGCCAGGAGGTCGGCCACGGCGGCAGCCGGCAGGCCCCCGCCCGGCACGTAGGCGAGATAGCCCGGTCCCGCCGTGGCGAGCGAGGCGGCGAAGGCCCGTTCGAGCCGTGCGAGCACCGCATCGATCCCGCCCTCCATGGGCGTTTCGGCGATCGGCCAGCGCACGGCCAGGGCCTCGGCCACCCCCTGCGCCCCCACGCACCCCGCCGCGTGCTGCGCCGGCAGGGCCTCGATGGCGCGCGCGCAGGCGGCGGCCACCTTCGCCACCAGCGCCTCGAACGCGGCCCCCGAAAGCTCGAGGGGGCGTCCTTCGCTCACGGCGCCCCTTCGCGCAGCTGCCGGAGGTACCGGTCACGAAGGCGCGTCTGCCGGGTTTCCATGGGGATCGCCCGGCCGCGCACGAACACGACCTCGGGCCAGTTGCCCAGCTCCAGCGGGTCGCCGGGGAAGACGCACACGTTCGCCACCTTGCCCGGAGCGAGGGTGCCCCAGGCGTCGTCCACGCCGTAGATCCGCGCAAGGCCCCCGCTGATCGCGGCGATCGCCACGTCGTAGGGCAGGCCGGCGGCCACGGCGATGCCCGCCTCCTGGGTCACGTTGCGCACGTTGTGCCCCTCGTCGAGCACGGCGATCCCGATCGCCACGCCGGCGGCATGCAGGCGCGCGGCGTTCTCCATCGTCGCCCCGAGCCGGTCGATGGAGGTGGGCAGGTTGTGGCTCGGCTGGAGCACGACCGGCACCTTCGCCTCGGCCAGCACGTCGGCCACCTGCCAGGCCTGCGCCCCGCCCACGACGACGAGGCGCAACCGGAACGCCGCGGCCAGGTCCACGGCGGCGAGGATGTCGCTGGCCCGGTCGGCGGCCAGGGCCAGCGGCATCCGGCCCGCGAGCACGCCGGCGAGGGCGTCGAGGTCGGCCGGGTGGGCCGCAAGATCCCGCAGGGCCCGGCGGTCGAAGGCGCGGCGGTTCGCGCGGTAGAAGCGGGCGTCTTCGAGGGTGCGCCGCAGCAGGGCGAGCGTCGCCGCGCGGGACCCCGCGTAGGCCCGCCCCAGGCGCCCGTTCATCACGACGCCGCGCCGGCCCACGATCCCGCGGTGGTCCCAGGCGACCATGTCGAGCAGGGCGCCGCGCCCGGACAGCACGCCCCCGCGCGGCACGGTGATCGTCGTGGTGACCCCCTCCACGGCCGTCACGGGCACGAGGCTCGATCCGGCGTGCACCGCCTCGGCCACGTCGTAGGCCGCCCGGACCGGGTGCTCGTCGTCGCGCCCCAGATCCTTCGTGGCCTCCTCCGCCTCGATCTCCACCAGCCCCACCTGGGACTGCGCGGCCAGGAAGCCGGGCGCCACCACCTTGCCCTTGGCGTCCACGATCCGCGCCCCGGCCGTCGCCGGCCCGGGCCCGACCTTCGTGATCCGCGAGCCGGAAAATTCCACCACCCCCCCTTCGATCGTACGGCCGTCCCCGACGAGTACGCGACCGCCCACGACGGCCACCGGCGGCCCGTCCCAGTCGAACGGCGCCCGGCCCGCTGCGCGTTTCGGGGCCGCGTGGGCGAAGGGGGCGAACCAGGCCCCCGCGGCGGCGGCGGATCCTTGCAGGAAGCGGCGGCGTCTCATCGGTCTTCCTTTCGGTCGGCGGGCGCCTTCGGCCCTGCGGCCTTCGGGGCGAGCGGCGACTCGATCCCCTCCGGCGCGAGGTCGAAGGGCGCAAGGCCCGTCTCGAAATCGGTGTGTGGGTTCTCCTCGCGGCGGCGGTCGTAGACGCGTCGCCCCCCCAGATAGACCTGCTCGACGTGAGCGTAGACGGAAAACGGCGAGGCGTCCCACACGACCAGGTCGGCCAGCTTGCCAGGTTCCAAGGTGCCCACCTCGTCCTCGATCCCCAGGGCCCAGGCGGGGTTTGCGGTGATCCAGCGAAGCGCCTGGCCCTCGCTGACCTCGATCCCCGTCCGGCGGCCGGCGAACATGGCCTTGGCCGCCTCCTGGTTGAGCCGCTGGATCCCCAGCGGGCTGTCCGAGTGGATGATCGCGCGCGCGCCTGCAAGCTCCAACATGGCCGCATTCTCCCGCACGCTGTCGAAGGCCTCGGCCTTGAAGCCCCACCAGTCCGCCCACACGGACGCCGCCGTGCCCGCCTCGGCCAGGCGATCGGCGATCTTGTAGGCCTCGACGGCGTGGTGGAAGCTGCGGATCCGAAACCCGAACTCGCGCGCAAGCTCCAGCATGATCGACATCTCGTCGGCGCGGTAGCAGTGGTTGTGCACCAGGATCTTCCCGTCGAGCACGCCGGCGAGGGTTTCGAGCCCGAAGTCCCGCGCGGGCGGCTCGGGAGGGGCCTCGTCCTCGTCCTCGTCGTAGGACTCGAGCGCCGCCTCGTAGCGCCGCCACGCCTCGCGGTATTCCACGGCCGCCTGAAAGGCCTTGCGAAAGCCCGCGATGTTGCCCATGCGCGTGTCGGGGCCGTTCTTGTCGCCGTAGACGCGCTTGGGGTTCTCGCCGCAGGCCATCTTGAGACCGTCGGGGGCGCCGGGAAACCTCGCATCGTGGACGCTGCGCGCCCCCGGCACCGTGCGCACGACGACCGATCGCCCGCCGATGAGGTTCGCCGACCCCGGCAGGATCTGCATGGTGGTCACGCCCCCGGCGCGCGCGCGGTCGATCTGCGGATCTTGCGGCCAGTAGCCGTCCTCGGCGCGGGCGTACGGGGTGATCGGGTCCACCACCTCGTTGCCGTCCTGATGGGCCGAAAAATACGGCGCCGGGTAGACGCCGATGTGCGAGTGCGTGTCGATGAGGCCGGGGGTGATCACCTTGCCCGCCACGTCCACGACACGGGCGCCCTCGGGGATCGCGATCCCGGCCCCCACGGCCGCGATGCGGTCGCCCTCGACGAGGACGACGCCGCGGTCGTAGGTCACGCCGGCGGCGGTCATCACGCGCGCCCCCACGAAGGCCACGCGCTCGGCGGGCGACGGCGGCGGCGCGGCGGCGGGCGCGGCGACGGCCCCCGCACGCGCGGGCGGACGCGTGGCCGGCGCCTTCGTCTTGGAACAGGCCCCCGTTGCGACCGCGAGGGCGGCGACGATCGCACGGCGATGGCTACGACGCAGCATGGCCGGAACGCTACGCAACGAGGGCCGCGCCGCGCAAGGGGGCGGCGGCCGGGGGCTACGAACCCGTCCCGAACCGCTCGTCGAAGCGGGCGAGCCCCGCCGTGGTCGCCGCCAGCACGAGCACGTCGTCGGGTTCGAGGCGCGTGTGTGGGTCGAGGTCCGTCACGAGGGCTCCACCTCGGCGGATCGCGATGAGGTTGCACGCGGTCGTCTCCCGCAGGCGCAGCTCGGCCGGGGTCTTCCCCGCCGCCGCGCGCGCGGGTCGCTCCACGATGCGCACGCGCTGCTCGTGGGCGGCGGCCGCCTCCCCGAGCAGGTGCTGGACCAGGATCTCCCCGGCCACCTGCCCGATGGACAGCGCGAAGTCGGCGCCGGCGCGATGGACCCGGACCACCGTGCCCGGTCGCCGCACGCGGGCCACGATGGCCGCGTCCTCCGCAGTGTCCCGCACCACCGCGGCGGCGAACGCCGTCGTCGCGTCGGACCCGAGGCACAGCACCACCGCACGGGCCTTGGCGATGCCGGCCTCGGCGAGGGCGCCGGCATCCAGGGCGTCGGCGAGCACCGAGGGCTTCGCCGCGGGATCGCAGTCCACCACGTGGACGGTCTCGCCCGCGTCGGTCAGAAACTCCACCACCTTGGCCCCCACCGATCCGCTGCCGAGCACGAAGATCGGGCCCGCGCGGCGAAGGGGACGGACAAGCTCGGCCAGGCGTCCGATGGCGGCCTCGGTGCCGAGGACGAGCAGGATCGTGCCCGGTACGAGCGCCGCCTGCGGGTCCGGGCACGGGTCGAACCGGCCCTCGCGCCACAGGGCGACGACGGTGGCGCCGGTGGCCTGGCGGATCCCGGCGCCTTCGAGGGTCTTGCCCG
>JALSIN010000244.1 GCA_026989935.1 Polyangiaceae bacterium
GTTGGCCGGGCGCCTGCGCGCCCTCGACCCGAACGAGGCGATCCACCCCCTGCCGGTCTCCTGATCCCATGGCCGACGCCGCCCCGTTCCTCGCCATCGTCAACCCCGCCGCCGGCGGCGGTCGCTGCGGGCGACGGGCCCCGGCCGCCATCGACCGGCTGCGGGCGGCGGGCCTTGCCGTCGAGGTGGCGACCACGGGCCGGCCGGGGGAGGCGGCCGAGATCGCCGAAGCCGCCTTCGCCCGCGGGCGGCGCCGCTTCATCGCCGTGGGGGGGGACGGCACGTCCCAGGAGATCGTCGCGGGGATCTTCCGCCACCGGGCGACCCACACCGAACGACCCGAGCTCGGGTTCTTGCCGCTGGGCACGGGCAACTCGTTCCTGCGGGACTTTACGGACGACCCGGCCGCCCACGGCGCCCGCTGCCTCGCCCAGGGGCGTACGCGCCCGTGCGACGTGCTCCTTTGCGAGCACGACGAGGGCGTGCTCCACTTCCTGAACCTCCTGAGCACGGGCTTCGTGGCGAAGGTCAACGACCTGCGCCAGTTTCGCCTGCGGCGCCTCGGCCAGCTCGGCTACGTGGCGGCGGTCGTCGCCCAGGTGGCGGGCCTCGCCCCCGAGGTCCTGCCGATCCGGCTCGACGACGACGTGCGCATCGACGAACCACTCGCCTTTTGTTCCTTCAACAACAGCAAGTTCACGGGCGGCAAGATGATGATGGCCCCGTCGGCCGACACCGCCGACGGCCGGATCGAGGTGGTGATGGTCCGCGCCCTGTCCCGCCGGCGCCTGCTCGCCGCCTTCCCGCGCATCTTCCGCGGCAGTCACGTGACGCTGCCGGAGGTGTCGGTCCACCGGGCCCGCACCGTCGTCTTCGAGCAACCCCGGCCCATGGCCCTGATGGTGGACGGGGAAGCCCTGCGCCTTCGCCCCCGGCGGCTGGGCGTGCTCGAGCACGCCCTTACGATCTACGCCTAGGGCCGCCCGCCCGGCTCGATGTGCACGGGCAACCGGCGCCGGCCCCAGGTCCCGGGGGCCGATCCGAAGCGGCCCGCGATGGCCGTCCCGCAGTCGGGGCACGTCCCCTCGGGGGTCAACTCGTACGACAAGATGGCGTACCAGTCGCGCACGATGAGCGCCTTGCCGCACGACGGGCACCGCGTGGTGTCGCTTTCCGGGTGGTGGACGTTGCCGCAGTAGACGTACCGTACGCCGGCGGCCTGGGCCTGCGCCCGCGCCCGCAGCAGGGTCTCGACGGGCGTGGCCGGGGTGTCCATCATCTTGAAGTCCGGGTGGAAGGCCGAGAAGTGCCAGGGTACGTCGGGACCGAGGTTCTCCACGAACCAGTCGGCGGCCCGGGCGATCTCGTCCTCGCCGTCGTTCTCGCCGGGGATGAGCAGCGTCGTCACCTCGAGCCACACGCCCGTCTCGCGCGCCAGCCAGCGCAGCGTGTCGAGCACCGGCGCCAGCCGGCCGAAGCACAGCCGGTGGTAGAAGTCCTCCGTGAAGGCCTTGAGGTCCACGTTGACCGCATCGACGTGCTCGAAGAAGTCGGCCCGCGCCTGCTCGGTGATGTAGCCGGCGGTGACGGCCACCGTCGCGAGCCCCGCCTCGCGGCAGGCCCGGAAGGTGTCGATGGCGTACTCGGCGAAGATCACCGGGTCGTTGTACGTGGCCGCCACCGACCTGCAGCCGGCGGCCTTCGCCGCGCGCGCGATGTCCTCGGGCATGGCTCGCTCGACGAGCCGATCCACCTCGCGCGCCTTCGAGATGTCCCAGTTCTGGCAGAAGCGGCACCCCAGGTTGCACCCGGCCGTCCCGAAGGAGAGTACGGGCGTCCCCGGATGGAAGTGCGCCAGCGGCTTCTTCTCGATGGGGTCGATGCAAAACCCGGTCGAGCGCCCGTACGTGTCGAGCACCATGGCCCCGTCCCGCGCCGAGCGCACGAAGCAAAACGCCCGCTGGCCGTCCTTGAGGCGGCAATTGCGCGGGCACAGGTCACAGACGACCCGGTCGCCCTCGCGGTGGTAGTAACGCGCCGGGGGCGTCGCCAAACGGGATGCCGTCGATCCGTCCATGCCCACAGGGTAGGATCCGGTCGCCCGCCCGGCCATCGCAAGGATCCCGTATGTCCACGACCCAAGACTGCATCTTCTGCAAGATCGTCGCCGGCTCGATCCCGGCGCACCGCGTCGGCGAGAACGAAGGCGCCCTCGCCTTCCTCGACGTGCATCCGCTGGTGGACGGCCACGTGCTCGTGGTGCCGAAGACGCACGTCGGCCTCGTCGCCGACCTGGACGACGAGGCCGCCGCCGCCGTCTTTCACCTCGCCCGCGACGTAACTCGTGCGCAGCGTGCGCAGCTCGGCGCGGAGGCCGTCACGATCGGCGTCAACGACGGCCCGGCCGCGGGCCAGGTGGTGCCGCACGTCCACGTGCACCTGATCCCGCGCCACGCGGCAGACGGCGGCGCGAACGTCCACGCCATCGTCTCGACCCCCGCCACCCGCTCGCTCGACGCGGTCGCCGCCCTTCTTCGGGGGGCGGGGGACGCCGGCGGCTCGTCCGGCGCGTAGCCGCCGCGGTCACGGCATGCGCCCGGCGCCACGCAGCCTGGCGCCGGGCACGGGACGGACGGTCCGGTGCACAGACACCGCGGCTACGGCGCCCCTTCGCCCGGCCCGCCCGCGCCGCCGTCATCGCTGCCACCAGACGGCACGGCCGCAAGCGCCCGCCCGTGGGCCCGGATCGCCTCGGCCAGCGCCGGCGGTTCGACGTGCACGAGCGCGTCGCCGAGGAAGAGCAGCCGGCGGGCGAACTCCCGGCACGACCGGTACGGCACCGTGCGTTCGAGCAGCACGCCGGGCTCGATCCAGGTGTCCGTCTGGCCCGGATGCATGCGCACGTCGGCGAGCCAGCGCGCCATCGGCCCGCGCACGCGGATCCGCGCGGTGTCGGGCCGGTCGTGGTCGAGGCCGTAGGCGGGGTCCTCGTCCCCCCAGACCGCCCGCGCCGGTCGCGGCGCCCGCGGCGCCACACCGTCGAGCACCACGGCGCTTCGGATGTTGACGACCCGGAAGTTGCGCGGCGCGTCGGCGTTGCGGGAGTAGGCCCGCAGGTAGAGCATCCCGTCGTGCAGCCGCACCTGCCACGGCTCGATCTCGTAGGTCTTCGGCCCGTCCTCCCGCCACGGGCTCTCGTACTGGATCCGCAGCACCTTGCGCCGGCACCCCGAAAGCAGCTTGAGCACCAGGGCGCGGTCGAAGCGAGTCGCGGTCGTGACGGTGGCGACGATCCCCTCGGGGTCGCCCGCCTGCGGCTGCCGCCCGTGGGACCGCATCCGGTCGTCGAGCTGCTCGACGAGCCGCTCCAGCCGCCGGGCCGTCTCCTCGTCGGCCACCGCGGCGACCGAGGCGGCCGCGATGGCGAGCGCCGCCAGATCCTCGTCCTGGGGTGACAGCAGCGGGAGGCTGAACGACGGGTCGGTAAGCCGCCAGCCCTGCAGGGCCGCGTCGTACTCGATGGGCGCGTCCTGGTCATCCCGCAACCAGTCCAGGGTGCGGCGCACGGTGGCCTCCGACCGATGGAAGCGCTTCTCCAGCTCCGTGCGCCGAACGCCCTCCGGATGGCGCTCGCGCAGGTAATCGAGGATCTCCACCCCCAGGGTACGGTGTAGATCGGTCCAGCCTCGCTGCTCTGTCACGATGGGACTCCTTGCCGCCCGGTGCCGGCAAAACGTACCACCGGCCCGCACCGAACGGCCACCCGTGCGGACCGCCCGAAGCGAAACGACGGTTCCGCCGGTGACGGGCGGGCGCCCGAAACCCTCGACTGGTGCCCACTTGCGCCGCACACCCACCCGGGCCGCCGCGGACCCGATCCCGGCACCTTGACCAACGGGCCCACCCCACGTAAAGCCACGAGGGACGATGCCCCAAGACGACCCCCTGGCCTGGCGCGAGCGCCACGGCGCGACCCCGCTGAGCACGGTGGGCGCGTGTCGGTCCTATCAGATCGCGCCCCGGATCTTTGCCTTCGAGTGCACGGGACATCTCGACAGCGACACCATGTTCGGCCTGTTCCAGAGCTGCTGGCGGGCACCGGGCTTCGACACCCCGTACGGGGTCGTGGCGGCGGTGGTGGGGGAGACCACCTACGACCCGGACCTTCGCACGTTCGCGGACCGGGAGGGCCTCGTGTCGGCCGCGGCCGTCGCGGTGATCACGGACAAGGTCATCCAGCGCATGGTGCTCTCGACCGTGGGGATCGCCACGCGCCTTCGCCATGGCACGGTCCTTACGACCCACGAGCACTTCGACGACGGGCTCGCCGCGGTGGAGCGGACGCTGGCCGCGCGCCTCGAACGCACCTGACGACCGGTGCCCGCGCCCCGCGACCGCGACCGGCTCGGCATCCCCCTCCCGCCCCAGGGGGCCGTGCGCGTCACCGACGACGGGCCGGTCGAGGGCGCCAACCGGGGCCGACCGATCTTCCGGGTGCGCGGGACGTACGCCCTGCGCCTCGGGCGGATGGTGACGATCCCGATCCTCCTCGCCGGCGGCCTGGCCGCGGGGCCCCTGGCGCGGGCGGTGACGGTGAGCCAAGTCCTCGCCGCCGCCGCGGCCGCCGCCGCCGTCGCCTTGCTGGTGGGCCGCGCGATCCGCGACGACCGCTGCTCGGAGCCGCGCTGCGGTGCCCGGCTGCCCGCCGAGGCCGACGTCTGCCCGCGCTGCGGCGGGACGATCGCCGGGACGATCGACCACCCGCACGACCGCCTCGAAGCGCTGGAGCGGCTCGAGCGCCGCCCGCCGCCGGACGGGGGCGCAGATCGTGCACCGCGGGGCTGACCGCGCCGCGCACGCCTGCGCTTCGAACCGGCCCGGCCCTGCGTCAAACTGGAGGGACATGGGGCCCGACGCACCCTCCGCCACCGAGCGCGTCGCCGTGCCGGTGCTGTCGAGCCGCGACGAGGCCCTCGTCTCGCTCGGCCGCACCCTCGTGGTCCTCGTCCGTCGCAGCGGGCGGATCGTCCGGATCCTGCCGTCGTGTGCGGAGATCGTGGGTTTGTCGCCGTCGCGCCTGACGGGCCGCCCGTTTACGGGCCTCGTCCCCGCCGGCGAGCGGCCCGCGGTGCGCGCGGCCATCGAGGCGGCGTTCGACACCGGCCGGCGCCAGCGGGTGGAGCACCGCCTGCTGTGGGCCGGCGGTGAACGCACGTGTCTTTCGCACCTCTCCCCGTGCGAGGTGGCGGACGAGCGGTTCGTCCACCTCGCCTGCACCGACATCGCGCCCGTGGCGGCGGCGCGCGACGTCTTCGAGGGGGAGCAGCGCCTGCTCGCGGCCGTCCTCGAGCACGTGGACGAGGCGATCTTGGGGTTGACCCCAAGTGGGCGCATCGTCGCCTGCTCGCAGCGGGCCGGGACCTTGCTGGGCTGGGCGCACGACGAGCTCCTCGGGCGCCGCCTCGGGGAGGTGCTCGGCGACGACGTCCGGGTCCCCCTCGAAGACGGTCCGGTCGTCGTGGACCTCGACCATCGCCGGCCGGACGGCCGCCGCCGCCCCTTACGACTGCGCTTTCGCGCGGCGAAGGGGGGCGGCGCCCCGCTCGTGACCCTGGCCATCGAGACGCGCGACGACGCCGGTGTGACCTACGAGCGCCTGGTCCGGCTCGCGCGCACGGATCCGCTGACGGGTGTCCGCAACCGCGCCGACACCCTCACCGAGCTGTCCCGGTGGATCGCCGACGCGCCCACGCGCCCCTTCTACGTGGCCTACATCGACCTCGACGACTTCAAGACGGTCAACGACACGGGCGGCCACGCCGCCGGCGACGCCCTGTTGGCGAGGGTCGGCCGGGCCCTGCGCGCGAGCGTCCGGTCGCAGGACCTCGTCGGACGGGTCGGCGGCGACGAGTTCGTCGCGGGGCTGCGCGACGTGGCCTCGCCCGGGGCCGCGGTCGAGCTGGCCGGGCGGATCCTGCGGGCCCTGGGGGACGTGCGGGACGATACCGGCCGCCCCGTCCGGGCGAGCGTCGGGCTCGCCGTCCACCCGGCGGACGGGCACACCCCCGAAGCGCTCCTCGCCACCGCCGACGCCGCGATGTACGCGGCCAAGCGCGCCGGCGGGCACACGGTGCGGACGAGCTGGGCGTCGGACGCACCGGGCGGTTTCCAAGCCGCACGATGAACGGTACGGTTCCGCCATGCACACGTGGGTCCTCGGTCTCGATCTGCGCGAACGCAGCCAGGGCGCGCTGCACTTCGCCAAGTGGGTGATGGCCCGCCATCGCGCGGCGCCGGCGGATCTCCTGCATCTGCTGGCGGTCCACGTGGTGGACGCCGGCGCCATGCGGCGCGCGCTGCGGGGCGAGGACTTCGATCGGCTGCTCGACGAGCGCCGTCGGGCGGCGCTGGCCGCGGTCCAGGCCACCCTGGGTGAGAAGGCCGACGTCCTCGTGGTCGCCGGCGACCGCGCCGACGAGCGCCTGGCCGCCGCGGCGGTGCTGCACGGGGCCGAGGGGCTCGTCGTCGGGCGCCAGGCCAAGCGGAACGAGGAGCGGCTCGTGGCGCTGGGCCAGGTGGCGCGCCGCATCGTGCGGCGTCTGCCCGTCCCCACGTGGATCGTGCCGCCGGACTGGACGGAAGACGACGCCACGGACGGGCCGATCCTCGTCGCCGTGGACGGCCGCGAGGACTCGCTCGCCGCCCTGCGCTACGCCGCCCGGATGGGGATCGAGCTGGGCCGAAAGGTCCGCGCCGCCTTCGTCGTGGAACTGCCCGAGCCGTGGGGCGAGCCCTACGCCAACCTCCCGCGCCTTTTGGCCGAGGCGCGCGAGCGCTTCCTCGACGAGGCAAGGCCCCAGGTGCAGGACTTCCTCGCGGGGGCGGGCTACGGCGACATGCCCTTCGACGTCGCGGAGGGGCCCGTCGTGCAGCGGCTGCTCGAGTGCGCGGACCGCTGCGACGCGACGTGCATCGTCGCCGGGTCACGCCGCCTCTCCCTGGTCGAGCGCTTCTTCTCGTCGAGCGTCGGCAGCAGCCTCGCCGCGGCCTCGACGCGCCCCGTGGCCCTCGTGGCGCCCGATTCGGCCGCCTCCGCGGCCCGCTAGGGTAAAACGCCCCGAGCCGTGCTCCGGCCCATGGGGTATGATGCGAGTGTGGGAACGCGCCTTTTCACCTGCAGCCTCGCGGGCCTGTGCCTCGCCGCCGGGTGCACGCGAGAGAACCCCGCGTTCATCGAGCCGAGCGGCGGGACGGGTGGATCCGGGCCCGGCGCCACCGCCTCCTCGGGCACCGCCACGGCCTCGGCGGGCACCACACCAGACAGTACCACGGCCGACACGGCTGGCATGTCCACGGGGAGCGCGTGCGCCCTGTCCGCGACAGGTGAACGAATCGACGTGTCTCTTACGTTCAACGGCGCGCCCGTATGCCCAACCAATGGGAACGTGACGGACCGTTGGTTCAAGCCAGGCTCCCTGCTCGACCCGACCCGCGTCAATGTGTTCCAGTGCGATTCGGGCGACCCGGCCGATGGCTGCTCCGGCTGCTCCGCGTCCCCTTCGGTCCTCAAGATCGAAGGCCCGGCGGCCGCACGCCCGGACTTCAACAACTTGCCCGATTGCTTCCGCATCGCCCTGTACACGCAGGATCAGACGCCCGGATTGCCTGACTGTATATACTCCAATCTTATCTTGAAGAAGCACGACACCAACGGCGTCATCTATCCCTTTTACGTGGCCGGGATTCAAACCGCGGATCCACCGGGACAGTTCCAGGTGTTCGGGCAAGATCTCGAGATTCTTCTCGACCCCGACGACACCTGCACGTGTGACGCCTGCTGTGAGAACGAAGCGCATTCCTACAACTTGGTCTTCACGCTGAACGGAACCGTGATCGCCACGGTCCCCCCCGGCATTTCGAAAGAAGTAGGACCATACTCCGGCGACACCACCTTCGCCATCCACAACGTCGAAGCGCGCGACGACGTAGCTTGCGGGGAGCGGCCGGAGATCTACTGGTCGTTCGGCGACATCGAGTTCCTCGGCCCAGACGGCTGACGCGGGGATCGAAGGGACCGCCGCAGGGCGAGGCCGAACCCTGCCACGGCGAGGATCTGCCAGACGCCGCAGGCCGCGAAGGTCCCGGCGAAGCCTGCCGCGGCCACGAGCGGCGCGGCCAGGCGCGGGGCGTAGGCCCGGGGCAGGTTCAGGGCGGCCATGAACACCACGAACTGGGTGGCGCGCGCACTCGGCCGGGTGGCGTCCATGAGGCTCGCGTGCACGCCCGTGAAGAACACCGCCGTGGCGACCCCCTGCACGACCACGAGCCCCTCGACCGCGCCGGGCCGGCCCCACCAGGGCTCGGCGGCAGCGAACCCCGCCCACGCAAGGCCCAGCAGCGCGCCGCCCCACAGGGCCGCGCGGCGGTGGCCGGCGCGGTCCGTACGCAGGTAGGCGAGCGCGTACCCGGCCACCGCCGACAGGAGCGCAAGGGGGGCCAGGGTCGTCTGGATCCGGTCGGGCGACCAGCGCAGGTGCCCGACGAGGAAGGTCGCGCTCGCAGTCGAGGTGATCTGGTCCGCCGCGAACAGGGCGGCCGCACCGGCGGCCACGACCCAGGTGGAGCGCGCCCGCAAGGTGGCGAGCACGGCGCCGTGCCCCGCGCGGACCGGCGGCGGACCGGAGCGCCAGGGCACCGCGAGGGGCGCAAGGCCGAGGCCGGCGAGCAGCGCCGCCTCCACGCCGGCGGCGCGCGCAAGCCCCGACGAGGCGACGAGCGCGCCGAGCCACAGTGCGGCGATCGCCTCGGCGCCGACGTGGTGGGCACCCAGCAGCAGCGCCGCCGCCCGGCCACGGCGCGGCGGGGCGACCACGTCGAGGACGAGGGCGTCGGTGGCTCCGTCCTGCACGGCCAGCGCCGCGTTGTGGACGAGCCACAGGCCGGCGACGAGCGCGACGGCCGGGGCCGGGGCCGCCAGCGCCACCCCGATCGCGGCCGCGCACGACGCCGCCACCAGCGAGGCGGCGACCACGACCCATCGCGGATCGACCCGGCGGGCGCGCGCGGGGCCGCCCCATCGGTCGAGCAGCGGCCCGGCCACCGCCTTGGCCACCCACGGCACCCCGCCCGCCGCCAGCACGATCCCCTGGGCGGAAAGCGGCACGCCCGCCGCCGCCAGCGCCGGCAGGACCACCCAGCCCATGAAGCCGTAGGCGATCCCCTGGGCGAGGTACGGCGCCGCGAGGCCGACGTAGATCCGGGCTGGGCCGGGCACGGGGGCGAGCATAGCCCCGGTTGCAGGTCGGGCCCCGGTGCTGTACGAACGGACCCCCAAGCGCCGCGCGTGTAGCTCAGCTGGATAGAGCGTTGGCCTCCGGAGCCAAAGGTCGCAGGTTCGAATCCTGCCACGCGCACCGCCGGTCCAGCCGGTCCGGCCGCCTGCGAGGACGCCGGCGCGGTGCGGGCACGGCCTGCCCGGGGCCCGCCGATATTGCTGGTCAAAGCCGTTGCAAACGCTTCGTCGGGCGCGGTGCGGGCACGGCCTGCCCGGGGCCTGCCGTGCGGTGGGTAGTCACGCCAACGATGCAGGCGGCCGCGCGGCGACGGGACACGCCGCCTCACCGGGCCGAACCGCGGGCGAGGGCGCCCTCGGCGCCAACCGGGGCCGCGAGCGCAGGTCGCACCCCGTTGCCCACGCCCGCGGCCCCCACCGGCTACACCCCGAAGGCGCGGGGCCGTGCCGCGCGAGCGGTGTGCGCAGGCCTACGGGGCCAACGCGGCAGCCTCGTCCACGAGGCCGGCCGGCGCTCATCGCCGCGGGCGGTCCGGTCCCGGCGACCGGGCCGCCTCGGTTCGGGCCACTGCGGAGAGCCGCGCCGCCTCGGCCCGGGCGGGGCCGTAGCCGGGGGATCGGGCCAGGGCCTCAGCCAGGGCCGCCTTCGCCTCCTCCACCCGACCCGCCGCCGCGAGGAGCTTCGCGCGCAGGACCCAGGGGTGCGGATCCTGCGGCGCCCACGCGATCACCCGGTCCACCGCTGCGAGCGCCTCGGGACCCGCGCGCCCCTGCTCGTACGCAATGGCCGCCGCGAGGTAGGCGGCGTAGACCGAAGGCGGCGGCACGGGCGCGGACGCCACGACGCCATCTACCAGGCGGTCGAAACGATGGGCCGCCGGGTTCGTGGCGGCGCACGCGGCGCTGAGGAGGACCGCCGCGGAGGCACCGGCGGGCCGCGGACGTCTCACAGGGGAATGTTTCCGTGCTTCTTGGGCGGGTTCTCCTGCCGCTTGTCGGCCAGCAGCGCGAAGCTCTCCACGAGCACGCGCCGCGTGTCCTCGGGCAGGATGATCCGGTCCACGAAACCCAGTTCGGCCGCCTTGAAGGGGCTGGCGAACACCTCGCGGTACGACGCCACCAGCTTCGCTCGCTCGGCGTCGGGGTCGGCCGCCGCGGCCAGCGCCTTGCGGTAGATGATGTTCACGGCGCCTTCGGCCCCCATCACGGCGATCTCCGCGGTGGGGTAGGCGAGGTTGAGGTCGCCGCGGATGTGCTTGCTGGCCATGACGTCGTAGGCCCCGCCGTAGGCCTTGCGCGTGACCAGGGTGACCTTCGGGACCGTGGCCTCCGTAAACGCGTACAGCAGCTTCGCGCCGTGCCGGATGATCCCGCCGTACTCCTGGGCCGTCCCGGGCAGAAACCCCGGCACGTCCACCAGGGTCAGCAGCGGCACGTGGAAGGCGTCGCACATCCGGACGAATCGCGCCGCCTTGACCGACGCATCGATGTCGAGGCACCCGGCGAGGACGAGAGGTTGGTTTGCCACGACCCCCACGGGCCGTCCCCCGAGCCGGAGGAACCCGACGACGATGTTCCTGGCGAAGCCCGCCTGCACCTCGAAGAAGCCGTGGTCGTCCGCCACCGCCGTCAGGATCGTGCGAATGTCGTAGGGCTTGGCCGGGTCCTCCGGGACAGCCTCGGCGAGCTCGGGGCAGGGTCGATCCACCGGGTCGGTGCACGCGACGACCGGCGGGTCGTCGAGGTTGTTCGACGGCAGGAACGACAGGGCCTGGCGGACCAGGGCCAGCGCGGCCTCCTCGTTCGGGGCCGAAAAGTGCGCCACGCCGCTGCGCTCGTTGTGGGTCGCCGCGCCCCCGAGTTCCTCCTTCGTGACCTCCTCGTGTGTGACGGCGCGGATGACGTCGGGGCCGGTGATGAACATGTAGCTGGTCTTCTCGGTCATCACGACCAGGTCCGTCAGCGCCGGCGAGTACACGGCGCCGCCGGCACACGGCCCCATGATCACCGAGATCTGCGGGATGACCCCCGAGGCCAGCACGTTGCGCTTGAAGATCTCCGCATAGCCCGCAAGGCTCTCGACCCCCTCCTGGATCCGCGCGCCCCCGCTGTCGTTGAGGCCGATGACGGGCGCCCCCACCTCCATCGCAAGATCCATCACCTTGCAGATCTTCTGCGCGTGCGCCATCCCCAGGCTGCCGCCGAACACCGTCGGCTGCTGGGCGAACACGAACACCTTGCGCCCGTCGATGGTCCCGTAGCCCGTGACGACCCCGTCCCCGTAGACCTTCTTCGACCCCATGTCGAAGTCCGTACAGCGATGGGTGACGAACGGATCGAGTTCGGTGAAGCTCCCCGGGTCCAGGAGGGCGAGGATCCGCTCGCGGGCGAGCTTGCGTCCGGAGCCGTGGACGCGCTCGACGGCCTTGGCGTGGCGGGCCTGCGCGTCGGCCACCCCCGCCGCCCCCGCCGCCACGTCCTGCGGGCCGCCGCCGGCTTCGGCCAGCCGCGTCCGGAGTTCGAGGCGGGCCCGGGAGGGACGGGCCTTCGTCGGGTCGTCGCTTGCTGCCATGGCGGGCGAGCGTACCAGCCCCGGCCCGGGGTCGGGCAGGGCCCGGGCCGACCCGAACCGGCGTCCGGCGCCCCGGCCGATCCGCCGCTACAACACGCCCTTGGTGGAGGGCACCCCCGCAAGGAACGGGTCCGGCGCGCACGCCATCTTGAGCGCGCGCGCGGCCGCCTTGCAGGCCGCCTCGGCCACGTGGTGCGCGTTGCCCCCCGCCCGCAGCGAAAGGTGCAGGTTCATCCGGGCCTTGACTACCAGCGCTCGGAAGAACTCATGCAGGAGGTCCGCGTCGAAATGACCGATGCGCTTGCCGGCCAGCGCCGGCAGGTCGTAGCGCAGGTAGGGTCGGCCGCCCAGATCGACTGCGCAGTCCACGAGCGTTTCGTCCATCACGAGACTGAAGTGCCCAAAGCGCGTGATCCCGGCGCGGTCGCCCAGGGCCTCGTCGAGCGCCTGTCCGATCACGAGGCCGAGATCTTCCACCGTGTGGTGGTCGTCCACCTCGGTGTCGCCCCTCGCGAAGATGGACAGGTCCATCGCCCCGTGCCGCGTCATCGCGTCGAGCATGTGGGCCAGAAACGGCACGGGCACGTCCAGATGGGCGCGACCGGTCCCGTCCGAAGGGACGACGAGTTCCACCGTGATCTCCGTCTCTTTCGTGTTTCGTTGCACGCGGGCCGTACGGGGGCGTTCCATCCAGATTCCTTTCGTTTACGTTTGAACGCGCCGTACCTGGGCGCGCAGGATCTCGTCGCGCAGGGCCACGACGGTCGGACCGTCGTCGAGCGACAGGGCCAGCGCCACGTCGATGCGGGCGCCGGCCAGGTCGCCCCGGGCGAGCTTGGCGCGGGCCGACCGCACGTAGACCCGTGCGAGCCCGTTCTGCACGGCCCGCTCCTCGGCCGACAGCCGGCGGCCGCGCTCGTGGGGCGGCAGGCGCACGGCGCCTTCGGCCCGCGCGGTGTCGTAGCGCCGCCGCAGCACGGGGTCGGACAGCACGCTGTACGCCTCCGTGATCCGCTTGAACACCGCATAGGCGCGGGCCTTGCGGCCCTCGTCGCCGCAGAACAGGAACCGGTCCGGGTGGTAGGCCTGGGCGCAGGCGTGGTAGGCGTCCTTGATCGCCACGTAGTCGGCGAGCGCCCCCACGCCGAGCACCTGGTAGTACGTAACGTCGTCGAGCCGCTCGAAGAGCGCATCGACGTCCTGTCGCGGGGGACCGTCGGGTGCGGTCATGACCCGTCACCTCGGCGCGGGCGCGCCCGCGTCGTCCGGCGCCTGTTCCTTTTGGCGCGCCAGGATCGCCCGAACCTCTTCTTCCGGCAGCCCGCCCAGCACGCGCATGGTCGCCACCTGCTCGGCGCCCGTCTCCTCGTCGAGCGCGCGCACCTCCAGCAGGCCGTCGGTGTTGATCTCGAAGGTGACCGCGATGGTGACCTCCCCGCGCGGCGCCTTGCGCAGACCGGCGAGGGTGATCTCACCGAGTTTGATGTTGTCGTCGAACCGCTCGCTCTCTCCCTGGCACACCTGGATGCGCACGTAGGACTGGTCGTCGGTGGTGGTCGTGAACAACCGCGTCTGCTCCGTCGGGATCGCGGCGTTGCGCTCGATGACGAAGTCCACGAACCCGCCGACCGTGCGCACCCCGAGGCTGCGGGGGGTCACGTCGAGCAGGACGGCGCTTTGCGGCATGTTCGCGGTGGACACGCCGCCGCCGGCCATCGGCACGAGGGCTCCGACCAGGGCGGCCCCCTGGATCGCCGCGCCCACGGCCACGACGCTCATGGGGTTGATCGAGGTCTGCGGGCGCTTTCCGAACACCCGCTCGACGACGTCGCGTACGATGCCCAGGCGGGTCGTGCCGCCCACGAGCACCACCTCGTCGATTTGCCGTGGGGCGAGCCCCGCAAGCTCCAGTGCCTCGTGGCACACGGGCACCGTGCGCTCGACGATGGGGCCGATGGCCGCCCGCAGGTCGGCTTCAGTGAGGGAAAACGACAGGTCCCGCCCGTCGCCGAGCAGGTCCTCGACGTACACGGACGCCTGGGCCGACTCGCTGAGCTGGATCTTGACCTGCTCGGCCACGGCCCGCAGCCGGGCCGCCGCCTGCGTCTTCGTGCGCGGATCCACGCCGGTGCGCCGCCGGAAGGCGTCCGCCATGCGCTCGACGATGACCTCGTCGATGTCGTCGCCGCCCAGGAACATCTCGCCGGAGGTGGCGAGCACTTCAAAGACATTTCGGGTGATCTGGAGGATCGTTACATCGAAGGTGCCCCCGCCGAAGTCATAGACGGCGATCCGCCGGTCCACGTCCTCCACGTACCCGTAGGCGAGGGCGGCCGCGGTCGGCTCGTTGATCACCCGGATCACGTCGAGGCCAGCCAGCCGCGCAGCGACCCGGGTGGCCGCGCGCTGCGAGTCCGTGAAGTTGGCGGGGACCGCCACGACGCAGCGGCGCACCCGGCTGCCGAGAGCCTCCTCCGCCATGACGCGCAGATAGCGCAGGACAGCGGAGGACACCTCGACCACGCTCAGGCGGCGCCCGCCGATCTCCACCATCACGGACTCGTTCGGGCCCTCGGCGATACGGTAGGGAACCGTGCGCATCATGCGCTGGACCTCGGGGGAGCGGAACCGCCGCCCGATGAGGCGCTTGGCGGACCACACGACGTTCGTGGGGTCGCGCTCCCGCAGGCGCTTGGCGTCGGGCCCCACGACCAGGCGGCCGTCGGGCAGCGCCCCGACCATGGAGGGAATGATGCGGTCGTCGCCCCGCCGCACCACGGACGCGCGGCCGTCGCGGACGAGGGCACACGCGGAGTTTGTCGTGCCCAGGTCGATCCCGAGCACGATCGGGGCGGTCGGCGCGTTCACGTCCGTGCGAGTCTAGCCCATGGGACCGCAGGCCCCAAAATCGGCCGCCTCCGGCATCGGCGCGACGGCGTCAAATGGGGCTTTCCGGCACGAAGATCGTGTCGCCGGGCTCCAGGGGGATATCGGGGGTGCGGCCGTTCAGGATGCCCCGTACGTCCACCTCGACGCTGACGCGACCTTCGAGGGTGTCGCGGATGAGCTTGACGCGGCGCGGCATCGCCAGCTCGTCGAGCCCGCCCGCCAGGGAGATGGCCTGCAAAAGCGTCAAGCGTTCCTTGTACGGGAAGCTGCCCGGCGACTTGACGTTCCCGAGCACCTTGACCTCGCGGTTCTGGCGCGAAACCACGCGCACCGTCACCTGCGGATCCTGCAGGTAGCCGTCGGCAAGTCGCCGTTCGAGGGCCTCGGCCACCTCGACCGGCGACTTGCCCGCCACGTCGAGGCGCCCGACGTAGGGGAAGTCGAGTTCCCCGTTCGAGGCCACCTGGAAGGTCCCCGACAGGTCGTCGTGCTCGGCCACGCGGATCTCCAGCTCGTCCCCGGCGCCCACGCCGGTCTGCGGTGCCGCGGGCGGGAGAACCGGGACGGTCGTACGCGCCGGACAACCGGCCGCACACGCCAGCGCCAGCGTGGTCGCGGGGAACAAGCGGCCGGCGCGGTGCAGGACGGACGATGTGAAGGACGCCCCAGCCGTGGATGCCGCCGAACCGTGGCCCCCGAAACTCCGCCCCCGAGCGTGGTCGTTGTCCATGGCTCGCGGCGGTCAGTAGCGGACCGCGCCGAACAAGAGCAGCAGGTGACGGATGAAGCCAGCGTCGTTGCGCGATCCATCGACGAAGTTGACGGCGAACGGCGTGCTGTCCACCGTGGCCGTGTAGTCGAGCCGCAGGGCGAAGAAGCGCCCGAGCGGCTGTTCGAGCCGTGCCGTCAGGTTGAACAGGATGTCGCGCCGCGCGGTCCCGCCGCGCGCGGCGCCGTCGTACGAGGCCACGTTGACGTCCTCGACGCCCGGCTCCGGGATCCCGCGGTACTCGCGAAAGATGACCCCCGTACCCAGACTGGCGATCATGCGCCACTTGAACTGGTGGGACACCAATAGGCGCGCGACGTAGTCCACGAAGAAGTTGCCGAACAAGGCGTCACGGAACGTCCGCTCCCCCGACACGTGCACGCGGGTCCGCATGGTGGGGAACACGTCGAGGTACAGGTGCGCGATGGGCCCGGAGAAGTTGGGGCCGTTCGGATCCTGCCGGTAGTAGGCGAGCCCCCAACCGAACATCGCCCCGAGCACGACACGCTTGCCGAGCTGGCCGCGATACCCGCCCTCGATGCGGTGGGCGTAGTTGTCCTCGTTGCGCCCGGTCCCCGGATCCACGCAGCACGAGAAGTAGTACGTGTACAGCATGCTGTACCGGGCGTAGACGGCGCTCGTGGGGAAGAAGCGCCACTTGATCTCGGCCAGCGCGCCGTTGCCCACGCGGTTCGAGCGGTTGACCTGGGAGTCCTTGTTCTCGAAATACAAAAGCTGGTTGAGGTACCCGGCGGTCAGCGCGACCCGGCCGCCCCCCGGGCGCACGACCAGTCCCAGGCGGCCATCGTTCGTCAGGCGGTTGAAGTTGAGGGTCTCGCGCGCCTGGATGTCGCGCGGTTCGGCGAGCCGGTAGAAAGTGTCGTCGATCTGGAGGCTAAACTTTCGGCCCGGGAGAACGATGAGGTGAACATCGGCCCCGAGCGAAAAACGACTTTGCTTGAGGATCTCGGAGCGGCGGTCCAAAAACTGCCGAAACCCGAGGATGAGGCCGATGCTGTAGTCGATCTTGCGGTCGGTGCGATCGGCCGGGCTGTCGAGCACGCCACCTTGCACCCCGCGGTTTCCGATGCTCGCCCACCCCGAGGCGACCATATACGCGGCGACGGCCGGGCCCTCGGACTTGTCCTCGTAGAAGACGTTGCTGTCCATGCCGACGCCGATCCCGAACCCCGGATGAAAGCGCGAGCGCTTGCCTACCTTGATCCCGTCCCCGTCCTGGGCACGGGGCATGAAGGCCGGGGCGGCTTCGGCCTTCGCCGCCAGCAGTAGGCACGCAACCACGACAAAGAGCGCCCCGAGGTAACGGGACAGGCGCGTACGAACTTCCTGGGCTGCGGCGAAGGACAAGGTCAGGGTAAGCAGGGCCTATATGCCGCAGTTTGCGGGAAAACGCATCCTCACGAAGGCGCTTCGTACCCGGCGCAACGGCACGGCACACGGCTCAATGCGTGAGACGTGGATCACATCATGGGAGACTGCGTAATCTGCGTCC
>JALSIN010000245.1 GCA_026989935.1 Polyangiaceae bacterium
CCAGGCCACCCTCGTCCAGGACCACCTTGTAGACGAACCCGTAGCCGTCGTGCACCATGCGCGTCATCGCGCCGCTGGGCAGCGTCACGCGCTCGAGCGTGTGGTCGGCCCGGTAGGAGTAGCTCGTGGTGAGCACGTCCTCCTGGGCGGCGTCGAGCGGCGCCTGGTCCACGTTGGTGTGCTCCAGCCGATCGTGGGCGTCGAAGAACCGATCCGTCTGGATCCAGGCGCGGCCGCGCAAGGCCCCGGTCTCGTCGCGGTTCTCCTTGCGCACGACCGCCAGGTTGCCCGTGCGGTCGTGGTAGCGCTCGGTGCGGATCCCAGCACCGCCCGGGCCCGCCGGAGACGTCGCCGCCCGCAGGTGGTGGTAGACATCGACCGTGGTGAGCCAGGTCCGGCCGGTGGAGCCCGGGTCTCCGTCCAGGTCGATCCGGCTGACGCGCCCGAGGTCGTCGATCGTGTAGCTGCGTCGCAGAGCGGCTCCGGTCGCATCCACGACCACCGTCCTGGGCAGGAACGCACCCGGGTCGGGTGCCGCCTCGTAGGCGAAGGTCGTGACGGTCCCCTCGCCGTCGGTCACCCGGGTCACCTCGCCGCGCGAACCCAGGTCCAGCGTCCGCACGATGGGCGCCTGGGTCACGCTGTCCCGCGGACCCTTGTAGCCGCGGGTCCGCATCGTGACCCTGGTGATCCGGTGGTTGGCGTTGGGGTCGACCGTGTAGCCGAAGCTCAGCTCCACGCGCTTGACGCCGCCTCCGCCCGACGCCAGCACGTGGTAGCCGGTGATCAGATCGGTGTCGCCATTCTGGCTCGAGACGTACTCGAAGCGCACGTGCTGCGAACTCCCCGAGCCCTCCGGCTGCACGTCGAGCCCGGTCAGCAGGCCGCGCGTCGCGTCCCACGTGAAGACGTAGGTCTTCCCCGTGCTGGACCCCGCAGAAACCTTCGGCACCTCGATCGTCGCCGGCAGTGCGCAGCACGCGGCGTAGCCGATGTTCCAGGTGAGGCTCGCGTGGTCGCCCAGGCTCGCGGTGAAGCCGTCGGCGTCGCGAGGCTTGCCCGCGGCGCCCGCCGTCATGGTGACCTTGGTGACGCGCGCGTTGGCGTCCAGGTCCATCGTCGTCACCGTGCCCTGCGGGCCGGTGTAGGTGCGCTGCCCGCTGCTCGGATACGCGAACGTGTGCTTGGGCGCCGATGGGTCGGCGCGGTCCCCCTCCCACTGCTCGGTGACCACCCAGCCCAGCTCGATGTCGTGGCTCCACTGGTTCTCGATCCGGGTCCGCTCCTTGCCGGACACCGTCACGTCGCGCACCTTCGCCACCCGCCCGCCGCCGTCGTAGACGATCTCGAGACTCGGACGGCGGCTCTGCACCTCGGCCGGCAGGTCGTAGCGGCCGGGGTTGGTCGCGGTGTCGTCCACGATCTGGGTGGGGAAGAGCCGGATGCGCGCGAGCCGCGCGCTCGAATCGTAGGCGAGGTCGATCTCGAGGTCGGCGGCCGGCACGTCGCCGGGCGGGTTGGGCGGGACGACCGAGATCCCGGCGACCCGGCGAGCGCCTGCGACCGTGGCCCACGCCAGCACCACGTCGACGCCGCGCGTGTCGGTGATCTTCGCGAGCTCGGTCGTGCCCGGCGTGAACGTGTAGAGGATCCGGTTGCCGTAACGATCCAGCACCATCTCGCGCAGGTAGCGGTGCACGCCGCCGACCTGCCCGAAGTAGACGTAGCGGATGACTCGCCCGTCCAGCAGGTCGCGCTCGAACCGCCCGGCCGTCGCATTCCAGGCGAGCGCGTCGAAGACTCCGGGCGGGCTCCCGCTGGAGGAGTCGTACCGCACCTTCTGGCCGTCGCCTCGATACAGCATGGCGCTCTGCCAGCCCGATCCCGGCGCGTCGGCGTCGAGCACGTCGTAGCCAGAGAGGTAGAAACCAGCCCCGAACGGCTCGACCGGCGAGGCGTCCCCGTTGCTCACGTGCACGGCCCGCAGCAGCAGGCCCATCCGCCGCGCGGCGCTCGGCAGCTCGAGCAGCGTGAACGGATGCACGAACGCGCCCGACGACGGGGCGACCGTGCCGCCGCCTCCCAGTGCGAACGACGCACCATAGCCGAGGTCGTCCGCGAGCGGGGTCTGCGCCAGGACGAGGGCCACGAGCGTCGCGCCCCCGTCGATCGCCACGACCGGCGGACCGAAGGCGCCGCGCTGGAGCGCGCCCAGGTCGAACGGAGCCGCCCCGATCAGAGAAGTGTTCGCGGCCACGCCCTTGGGCTCCGGCACCAGCGAGGCGGGCTCGAAGCCGCAAAGGCCACCGTCCTGCGTGTCCCCGGTGCCGCCCTGGTTGTAGAGCACGTCCGGATCTCCCCCGCCCCGCGCTCCGCCGCCGGGATCGGTGAACGGGAGCCCGCACGAAGTCGGCCCCCCGGCCGGCCCCATCGAACCACCCCCGATCGGCTGGATGGGCGGAGGCGGCAGGCCCTCGACCCGCATGCCGGGAGGGCCCTGCGCGATGCCCTGGGCGGCGAGCGAGACCATGACGAGCCAGCCGCGCGCCAGGCGCGTGGCCACGAACCAGCGACCGAGAGGGCGGGTGCGCATGCGGTTCTCCTTCCG
>JALSIN010000246.1 GCA_026989935.1 Polyangiaceae bacterium
CGTGAGGGCGCCCGGGCGATGCGCGGACGTTCCCGTCGTCTTGGCCTGGTCGCCCTGCTCCTGGCCGTCGGCTGTGCGCCGGTCCTGGCACCGCGCCAGAAAGCGCCGGTGACCCTGCGCACCCGCCCGCCCCTGCGCGAGCGACTCGGCGTGCCGCCGGGGATCCGGGCGGCGCACGAGGAGGCCCACGAGGCCCTGGCCGCCGGGAACTTCGAGAGGGCCCGCGCGGCGCTCGCCCGGGCAGCGCGGGGCCCCGACGCGCCGGCCGCCCTCGTGGCCCTGGGGCGGCTCGAGGTGGACCACGGCCGGGTGGGCACGGGCCTGTTGCACCTGGCCCGCGCCGACCGGCTCGACGACCGGGCCCTCGCGGGCGACCGGCGGGCGTGTGCGCTGTTCGAGTTGCGCGCCCGTCTCGCGCTGGCGGCTTCCATGCCGGCGTTCGCCTACGAGGACGTGGCTCGGATCGACCGTCTCTGCCCGTCGAACGGTGGCGCTCGCGTGGCCCTGCGCCGGGCGGTGCTCGCCGGGATCGACGCCGCGCGCCGGGCGCAGGCTCGCCCACCACCGGCTCCGCCCCCTTCCGGGGAACGGGAACGGCCGCCGTGGCCGCTGCGGGCGCTCGCCCCGAAAGCGCTCGTGGCCGAGCTGGAGCGGGAAGCGCGCGGAGCGTACGGTCCCATCCTCCTGCCCGACGAGGCCCTGCGCGCCATGGTGGCGGGCCAGCCGTTCGCCCCCATCGAAGGCGCGGCCCGTGCCCTCGGCCCGGGGTGGGCGGCCTACGCGCGCCTGCGCCTCGGGCGCGTGATCCAGTTGCCACCTTACCCGAGGAAAATTCTTGATAAAGATGGTCATCATTTTGAAATTCCAGTAGAAATTACGGATGAGCAACAGGCTGTCGCGCGTCTTTCGCAGGCCTACGCGGAGGGCTCGATCCCGGTTGGGGCGTTGGCCCGGGCCTTCGCGATCGCCGGGGACCCGGAGGCGCTCGCGGCCACCGTCCGGGAGGTCCATGCCGAGACGGGGGCGGGGGAGGGCGTCTCGGCGCCGTCCGGTGCGAAGATGCCTCCGTGGCCGTGGCTGGCGGTGCGGGCGGGGCTGGCCGGCGAGCGCCTGGGCCGGTGGCTGGCGCGGGGGCGCGCACTCGCGCGGGCCGAGGCGGGGGAACCGGCGGGGCGAGCTCGTCTGACCGCGGCGGTGTCCTCGCTGCTGGTCGCTGGGCACGCGTACCGCGCGGCCGCCCTGTTGGCCCCCGAGGTGACCCCGGCGGTGCCGGAAGCGGCCGCGCGGGTGTCGGCGGCCCTGGCCCTGGTGGATGCCTGGTGTGGGGTACGGCCGTGTCTGGCCCTGCCCGAGGCGGTGGCGGTGGGGCGGGCCGTCGGGCACCGGTCGCTCGTCGAGACCCTGGCGGACCTGTTGCTCCACCCGCCCGCGCCGCCGCCGGCCCCGTGTCCTTCGGCGCCGCCACGAGGCCCGGTCGGCGAGGGGCCCGCGCGGGCCATCGAGGCGGACCCGCTCCTCGCCTGCGGCCTGTGGCGGAACGCAGCCGCGTTGCGGCGGGATCCGGCCGCGGCGGGGGCGCTGCTCGACCTCGTCGTCCTGGGCGGGGAGGGCCTCCCGCCCGGTGCGGAGATCCCCCTGGCCGACCTCGCGTACGCGATCGGGGACACGGCGCGGGCCGGCCGCCTGCTGCGGGACGGGCTGGCGCGTGCGCCGGAGCACCGGACCCGCGCCATGGAGCTGGCGGCGCGGGCGGGCGACGAGGTGCTGCTGGCGGAGCTGTCGCGGGACGCCTTCGCGGATGCGGGTGGGCTGTCGGAGGTGGACCACCGCCGCCTGGTGCTCGTGGCGCTGGGCCGCGCGGGGCGCTTCGAGGGGGAGACGCCAGCCGGGCGCGCCGCCCTCGCGCGCGTGGTGGAAGACTTCGTGCGGGCGGCGCCGCCCGGCGAGGGCTGGGGCCGGCGTCATCGCCTGGTGGACGCCGTTCTGGCCGGGCGGCCGTCGCCCGCCGGGGCCGGGGCGCTGGCCGAGATCTTGCTGCCACCGCCGGTGGCCGAGGCATTCGAGCTGGACCGGCGCCGCCTGCTGCGGGCCGCGGGCGGGGAGGTGCGCGGCGGGCGTAGGACGGAGGCGCCTCCGCCCGCCGTGGGTGCCGGCATGGGGGGGCCTCACAACGCGGCAAGGGGCGGGCGCAAGGTCGAGGAACCGCGGCCCGGACCGGTCGAGGCGGCCCTTTGGCCGGCCGAGGCTCTCGCCCCGTGGTCGCTGCTGGAGGCCGAGGCGGCCCTGTCGGCGGGCCGCCTGCGCGAGGCGGTCTTGCGGGCTGCTGGCGTGTTCGCCGTGGCGTCCCGGCCCTCCCTGCGCGCCCGCGCCGCCGCCGTGCTGTCGTCGGCCGCCGCCGCCGCTCCGGGGGCAGCCGACCGGGTCCACCGGGCCCTCCTGCGGCAGGGGTGGGCTGGACCGTGAGGCGTGCCTTCCTCGTCGCTGCGCTGCTCGGCCTCGGGGCTTTGGTGGCCGGGGCCGGGGCCCGGCGGCCTGCGGCCGCCCACGCGCTCGAGCGCGTCGTCGGGGTGGCCATCGAGGAGA
>JALSIN010000247.1 GCA_026989935.1 Polyangiaceae bacterium
CCCGTCCCCGTAACGCCCAGCGTTGGATGCCCCGAGCCGCCGCGGTGTCCGTGCTGGTGCCGGTGCGTCTCCCTGTCGTCGTCCCCGTAACCCCCAGCGCTGGACGCACCGAGCCGCCGCGGTGTCCGTGCCGGTGCCGGTGCCGGTGCGCGTCCCCGTTCCCGTAAGCACCCACGCTGGATGCATCGAGTCGCCGCGGTGTCCGTGCCGGTGCCGGTGCCCGTCCCTGTTCCCGTCCCCGTGAATCCCAGTGTTGTATGCACCGAGTTGCCGCGGTGTCGGCACCGGTGCCAGTGTGCGTCCCAGTGCCCGTCCCCGTGGCTCGGAGCGCTGGATGTCCCGAGCCGCCACGGTGTCGGTGCCGGTCCCGGTCCCCGTCCCCGTCCCTGTTCCTGTCCCCCTGAAGACCAGCGTTGTATGCACAGAGCCGCCGCGGTGTAGGTGCCGGTGCCCGTGCGCGTCCCTGTTCCCGTCCCCGTAAAGCCCAGCGTTGTATGCACCGTGCCGCCGTGGGAACGGTGCCTGCGCCTTGCCGGTCCCCGCGACCACGCCCCTGGACGTACCGAGTCGTTGCGGTCGCCGTGCCCGCGCCGCGGCCGTCCCGGTGGGCGTCGCGGTTGCGGTGCCTGGCCCCGTTCCCCTCGGTGCTCCTTCGACACCCGACCTCCGGCCGAGGCGCCGCCCGAGGGATATGCGGCCGCCCGTTTGGGGCGTTTGCGGCGCTCGCGGTGGCCCGGAAGGTGTGGGCGTTCGGCAATCCCTTCGGGCTGGGGCACACCGTCGCGCGCGGGATCGTGTCGGCGCGGGAACGCACCGGGGGCCCGCGCAACCCGGCGCTGCCGGCTCCGCAACTCGACGCGGCGATCGACGTGGACGACGCCCGGGGCTCCCTGTTCCACCTTGACGGGGAACGGGTGGGGATCGTCACCGCTCAGGTGCCGGACACGCCCATCGGCGAGGCCGTGCCGGTGTTCGGGCGGCGGGCGGCAACGGGGCGCTGGACGCACGCTCGGCGACCGGTGCGGGCGAGTGCGTCGCCGGCCGACCGGCCCGGGCCGTGGTAGGGTGCCGCCATGCGGGCGCGTGTCCGGACCGCCGTGTCCGTCTTCTCCCTCGCCGGTGCGATCGTCACGGGGGCGTGCGGGACGCCCGCGGCCGCGGACCGGCCGGCCCGCGTGGCGGGCTCGGAAGGGAGTGGGGCGTCGCCGGGGGCGCTCCCCGACCCGCGCCGCCAGGCTCGCGCGTCGATCCGTGACGGGCGCGTGCCGCCGGCCGTGGCTCGGGCCCTGCGGGCGGACCCGGACCCCCGATCGCGACGGGCCGCGGACCTGCTCGACGCCATCGACGGGGCCTTCGCGGCCCCGCAGCCCGAGCCGGGGGCCGAGTCGCCCTTTCGCGCCGTCTCGCCGCCCCCGAAGGACGACCCGCCGGGTACCCGGCGCCGCGGCCGCGACGGTGCGGCCCGGCCGCGCGGTGGGACCGGGCGCACGCCCCAGGTGCGCGGCATGTCGCTGCGCCGCAAGGGGGCCAGCCGCGTCGTCCTCACCGTGCGGGCCGACGGCCGCGTACCCGTGGGGATCGCGAGCCAGCCGGCCCAGGGTCTCGTGCGGCTCGTGCTCGAAGGGACGGCGGCGCCGCGCCTTTCCGTCTCGCCGCGCCACCTCGCCGGCGTGGAGGTCACCGAGGTCAAGACCGCCACGGCGTCCGTGTTCGTTACCTTGCGTCTCGCCCCGGGGTGGCGCCTTGCGCGCCGCCGGCCCACGGATCGCGGCGCGTCGGTCATGCTTGAAGGGCCCGGCACCGGCCGCCCGTAGCCAGCACGGGCTAGCCGCCTCGAATCAGGGGCGCACGATACATGGAGGGCGCGTCGCGGCCGACCGCCTCGAATGGGCGCCCAGAACCGTTGGCGAGGCACGGCCCCGAAATGCGCCGAGGCATTCGCCATTCGGCTCCGGGGCCGGTTCCTGGTATCCTGGGAGCATGAGAAAATCTTGCCTGCGTTCTGCCTTCGTCCTCACCGCGGGTGCCCTCGTCGCCTGCTCGACCACGGCCCGCGAGGAGACCCAGACCACCACGGCCACGGCCACCGCCACCGCCGGGCCGACGGGCGGGGCGACCACCACGGTCACGGGCGGGACCGCCGGCGACGGGACCGCGGGCGGTGGTTCGACGACCGAGCCCAAGTTCGACGTGGGGGAATCCGGCGAGACGGCCGCGGGCGATGACGGTGGCCAGATGGGGTGCAAGAAGGTGGACTTCCTGTTCGTGATCGACAACTCCGGCTCCATGGCCGAGGAGCAGGCGGCCCTCATCGCCTCCTTTCCGAAGTTCATCGAGGCGATCAAGACCACGCTGGACATGGCGCAGGACTACCACATCATGGTGGTGGACACGGACGCGTGGGTCTACGCCGGCTGCGAGATGATCTGCCCCATCTTCGGGTCCTGCGTCGTGGCTCCGGAGTATATGTGCGGCGTGACCCAGCCCGAACCCTGCGAGGACGTCCTCGGCGCCGGGGTCGTCTACCCGAAGGGGGCCGGTTCGACCAACACGTTTTGTGACTTCTCCAGCGGCGCA
>JALSIN010000248.1 GCA_026989935.1 Polyangiaceae bacterium
GCCTCCTGTGGCGTACCGACGGCACGGCTTCGGGCACCTACGTCGTGAGCCGCAGCGCCCGACAAGGCAGCGACGCCGAGATCGCCGTCCTCGACGGCTCGGTCTACTTCCCGGGCGTCCTCCCAGGCCAGCGCAACGGCGGCCTCGTGCGCTACACCCCCGGCCGCCCCGAGACGGTCGTCTGGAAGCCCGACCAGTCGTACACCTCGCCCTGGATCCGGCACGTCACGGCGGTCGGGGGAGCGATCTGGTTCCAGGTGCTGGACACGTGGCGCTACAAGCGCGATATCTGGCGCACGGACGGCACGACCGAGAACACCGTCAAGGTCTGGACCTCCCCCTGGCCCCCGGACCCCACGCCGAAGTTCACGGCCGTGGGAGACAAGGTCTTCTTCACCGACGTGGTGCGCGGGTACGGCACCGAGCTCATCGTCAGCGACGGAACGCCCCAGGGAACCCGCATGGTCAAGGACATCTACAAGGGCTCGTGGGGGTCGGATCCCTGGAGCCTGACCGAGTTCCGCGGCAAGCTGCTGTTCAGTGCGTTCGGCTGGGACGGGAAAGTGGCGACCTACTGGCAGCCGTGGATCTCCGACGGAACCGAGAAGGGCACGACCAGGTTGCGATTCGTTCCGTTCTTCACGCCCGGGAACTTCACGAGGGTCGGGGCGAGAACGGCCTACTTGAGCGCCGCCGGCGAGTTCTCGCTGGGCCTGTGGCGCACGGACGGAACGGTCAAGGGAACGGTCCGAGTCCGGGGGTTCGGCAAGTACGCCGACGACACGCCCGAAGACCTCACCGTCGTCAACGGCCGCCTCCTCTTCTTCGCCAACGACCGGAAGCTCGGGTTGGGCAAGGAGCTCTGGGCCGTGTTCCCCGGCGCCACCGCGCAACCCATCGGCCACGCCTGCGCCGCCGTCGGCCGGCGCGGCCCCGTCCTGTCGGCCACCGACCCCGTGTTCGGCGCGACCCTGCGCCTCGAGGGACGCGGCTTCGAACCGCCCACCAACGTCTGGGTGCTGGCCAGCCCCCACACCGCCCCGCGGCCGCTGGGGCCCTGCATGCTCTACCTCGACCCCGCCACCATGGGCCTGGTGCACGCCGCCCCGCTCCGCTCTTCGAGCTGGACCGCCTCCATCCCCGTCCCCGCCGCCTACTCCCGCTCGCTGCTGGGACGCTCCTTCGCCGTCCAGGCCCTCCACGCCCCGACCCCCAACCCCTTCGGCGGCGACCTCACCAACGGCCTCGTCATGACCTTCGGGAGGTAGCGCGCCCGCGATGGACCCGGTGGCGCGGATCGCAGACGGGAACACGCCCTCGAGCGCGCTCACGGTGGATCCGACGGTCCCCGCCAGCCCGACCCTGCACGCCGTCGACCAGACCGGCGGCCGGATCACGGACATGGTCCGGGCGGGGGCCATCGACGAGACGACGATCCGGCCCGCAAGGAAGGTCTACCCCTCGCTCGTGCAGATCGCGAGGTACGACCTCTCCACGACCCCGCCCACGATGCTGCAGCTGGGCAGCTCGACCGGCGCGCCGCTCGGCGACCCGGGCCCGCACCCCCCGCCGCCGAACCCGCCGCCGACGCCGACCTTCGGCATCGCGCTGCGCAACGAGCTGGGCGGCGGCGAGATCATGGACACCCAGACCGTGCGCCTGCTCCACGCCGGGCCCACCACGCAGAACGGCGGCGTCAACGCCGTCGTCGGCACGATGGGCGGCAAGGTCCTGCTGCTGAGCGGCACCAACGCCTCGATCCTCGCCCAGAGCGAGGACTACGGCATCGGCGGCATCGCCCTGGCCGTGGCCGACCTGGACGGGGACGCCGACGAGGAGATCGTGTTCGCTTCGTTGTTCAGCGCGGTGGAACCAAGCGACGCCAACAAAAAGAAGTTCAGAGGCCGGATGCGCTCGCACGTCCGCGTGCTCGACGTGGACGGGACGACCAAGCTGAAGGAGCTGCCCGGCGGGAATCCCGCGCCGCCTCCCCCGAGAGCCATCGGCGACCCCTACGCGACGAACCACGACCTGGCCGGCTTCGGGGCCTGCGGCATCGCGGTGGCCGATCTCTCGTCGCCTCCCGACGGCGTGCCCGAGATCCTGGTCACCACGGCCCACGGCGAGCTGGTGGTGTTCCCCTGGAACCCGTCCACCAGACGGATCGGCCCCCCGCTCTACGCCAGGATCCTCGAGGGGGCGCTGGGCGCCTTCAACTCGATCCAGGTCGCCGACCTGTTTCCCCCGTTCGGCAAGCCCGAGGTCTACATCGCGGGCAGCTACGGCATCCGCCGCTTCGACGTCCCGTGAGGAATCCCATGCGACCACGACACTTCTTCCCCTTCCCCGCCGCCGGCATCCTCCCGGCGGCCTTCGCCCTCCTGCTGGCCCACGGCGCTCCGGGCCAGCAGCCCTACCTCGTCAAGGACATCCGGCCCGGCCCGAAGGGGTCGTGGCGGCCGGACTTCGCGGGGATGGTGGTCCTGGGCCGCCACGCCTACTTCGCCGCCAACGACGGCGTGCACGGTCTCGAGCTGTGGCGCAGCGACGGGACGGCGAAGGGCACCGTC
>JALSIN010000249.1 GCA_026989935.1 Polyangiaceae bacterium
ACGTCCTGACCCGCGACACCGGGGACCGACACGGGCGCACCAGCGATCTGACGGACGACGAGATCGACGACCTGGTGGCGTACCTGCTCGCCCTCGACGGGTCGGACGACGAGGTTCCCCCGGACTGGCAGCCCCCCGGCGGTGCGACCACCGGTGACGGCGGCACGACCGGCGACACGACCGGCGCCTCCACGGGCCTCGGGCCCACGGGGTCCAGTACGGGTACCGGCAGCCGCGGCGCCAACACGACCGAGGGCGGCTGCGCGTGCACGGTACGAATTCCCTCTACCCGCCCGACGGGTGCGTTCTTCCTTTTCTTCGGCCTCACCGGCCGCTTCCTTCGGAGACGAACACCATGTCCATGAAACGAATCCACCCGATCTTCCTCCCCGTCCTCCTCACCCCGGCAGCCGCCGATGCGGGCCCCTGGCAAGGGCTCGTGGACGCTTCGGACGCCCTGGCCACGGACACCTACGGCTTCAAGGGCACGTTTCCCGAGCAGATCCAGTCCAACGAGAACTACTACGATGGAGACTTCGCGGATTTCGACGGCGACGGCGTGCCGGACCGCGCCCTCGGCTCGCGCTACGGCCTGCTGTTCAACCGCGGCGGCGGTCTGATGACCCCCTACGCCGGTTACACCGGTTTCCTGTTGCGCGGAATGCCCGGGGCGTCCGGCTGGGGCGATGACGCCTTCCAGTGGGCCGACGTGGACGGCGACGGCGACCTCGACAACCTGTGCGGCGGCAACGGCGAGCCTTTGACGCTGCAGACGAACCGCGGCGGCCGGTTTTCAACCGCCTGGCAGATGGCTCACAGCGCCCTCAACATCGTCAGCACCGACATCGAAGGCGACGGCGACGTGGACCTCGTGGTGGCCCACGCGTTTTGCAACGTCGGGTCGTGCGGCGGCCCCGTCGGTTTCGCCCTCCTCGTAAACGACGGCACCGGCACATTCACGGAAGAAAGCGCGGCTCGCGGTTTGAACTACCCCAGCGGCGACAACGTGGTGGGCGCCGTCTCGGGCGACGTGGACGGCGACGGCGACCTCGACCTGCTCATCGCTCACGGTGCCAACGACACCGTCGAGCTTGCGCGCAACGATGGCACCGGTAACTTTACGGTGGTCGCCACGCCGCTTTCGCCCACCTGCTCCGGATTCGGGCAGGGCATGAACTTGGGGGACGTGGACGACGATGGGGACCTCGACTTGGTCCTGACGCGCTGCCGAGAGCAGTCCGTCGTCGCGGGAACCACACACCGCATCGGAATCAACGACGGCACGGGGACCTTCTCGGACGAGACGGCGACCCGATTCGATGCCGCAGGTGCGAACGAAACCCTCACCGGTGCAAACGCCAAGCTCGTGGACATCGACCACGACGGCGACCTGGACTGGGTGGCCGGCCGAACCGAAGGCGGCTCCTACACCGACCACCAGCTCCAAATCTGGCTCAACGACGGCAGCGGTGCGTTCACGTTCGACGCGGCCACGTCCATGGTGTTTCCCGCGGCAGGCGCCGCTTTGGGCTACGACGTGGACATCAGCGACCTCGACGGAGACGGCAGCTACGACGTTTGGTTCGGGATCGGCGGCGACCGGGTTCGGATCCTGCTCAACACCTACGAAAGCGACGACGGCCTCCCCGCCGACCAGCCGCGAAACGTGACGATCGATCAGACGACCAGCGACACGGTCGTGCTGGCGTGGGATCCGCCGCCGTTTGCGAGTCCGCAACGCCATTACCGTATCTATCGTTCTACACTGGCAGGCGCCGAGCGCCGTGACCGTCGGCTGTTGGCGGTCGTCGGCGATCCTCACCAGGACGAAGGCAACTTCTCCCCGATCACCCGGCACACCACCGCCGCCATGCTGGACGACCCGAACGTGCAGATCGACGCCGCGACGGGCCGCCTGCAGTTTACGGACGACACGGTACAGCCCGGCGTGACCTACCTGTACTCCGTGACCCACGTGGGCGCCGAGCACGTCGAGAGCGCCCCGTCCGACGAGGTCGCCGCGGCCGTCCCCGGCGGCGCGGAGGACGGTACGGGCCCGACCATCGACATCGTCTCTCCCACCGACCAGGACTGGTGGGCCTACCCGCGCGTGGTGGCCCACCTGTCGGACGGCGGCAGCGGGGTCAACCCCGACTCGTTGGAGATCTCCTTCGACGCCGACCTGGGCGACCCGAACAATGGCGGCCGCGCCGCGGGAACGGATCTATCCGACCTGGCCTATCGCCTCGACGGCGGCGGTGTGATCCTGCCGCTGGCCCCCCCTCTGGCCCTGCCGGACGCGATGCTGGTGACGATGACGGTCCGCGTGGAGGACATGGCCGGCAACGCGACCACGGCGACCCGCACGTTCTTCGTCAGCCCCACCGCCGCCCAACTCCCCACAGCCGACTTCACGGCCAGCGCCACCGCCGGAACTGCCCCGCTGACCGTGGACTTCGACGCCAGCGCGAGCGACGATCCGGACGGCAAGTTGCTGCGGTGGGAGTGGTACTTCGGCGACGGGACCACCGCCACCGGTCGGATCGTGGACCACACCTTCAAGACCGGGGGTGTGTTCGACGTCATGCTCCTGGTGCGCGACAACGACGGCGGCGTGGCGATCACGAGCACGACCATCGACGTGCGCGGTCCCACCCCGGAGTGCACCCCCGGGCAGGTGCAGACATGCTACGACGGCCCCGCCGGCACCGAGGATGTGGGCGTGTGCGCTGGTGGTAGCCAGACCTGCGACGGGGGCTTGTGGGGCCCGTGTAACGGGCAGACCACCCCGAGCGCCGAGGTCTGCGACAACGACCTGGACGACGACTGCGACGGCCTGCTCGACGGCATCGACGACGACTGCGGCGGACCGGGCACGACCTCCGGCGGCACCGGGGCGTCCACGGGATCGGGTACCGGGGGCACGGGAACGGCCGGGACCGACACGGACACCGCGGGAGCCAGCGGCGGCGACGACGGGGCCGGGTGCGGCTGCCGTACGGACCACACCCCCATGCCCGCGCCCCTCGCCCTACCGGTGCTCCTGCTTGCGATCCGCCGCCGGCGCGCCTGACCGGGCCCGGCCGTGCCCGATGTGTCGCCACCGCGAGGGCCGGTCGCCGTAGCCCCCCCGCACTGCGGCGGATCCGTCGGCGACGAAAAAGCCCCCCCTTTCAAACGCGTGACATCGCCCCTCCTGCGGAGCAAGGGCGATGTCGTGCGCCATCCCAAGCGGCCACCAGACGACTCGCGCGTTCGATTCAGACGAACCGCCGTTCGAGTGGCCACCGCTGCCCCCCCTCATCATGGAAGGGCCTTCGGAGCCGATATGCGCTGGGGCAAGTGCGCCGAGATCGCCCCTATGGGCACGCGGGGATCTCGCGGCGCGAGACGAGCCCGTCGAACAGACACTCGTAGCGATCCGAGGGGGCGGGCAAGCCGCGGCAGGTCTCGAAGTAGGAGGAGGCTTGCAGATCGTACTGCTTCCTGTCGAACAAAATCGCAGAAACGTCACCTTGCTGGCACTCGGTGTGCAGCGCCGTGCCGTCTTCCCGCACGCGCACGCTCACGATGGAGTCCGAGACGAAAACACCGCCCACTTGCACCCCGTCGATATCGTACCGTCCCGGCGTACGGTCGCGAAGGGCCTGCAAGACGCAATCCATGGCTTCTTCGTCGTATTCAAACTCAACCGTGCAATCGTACAGCGTCGGGACCGGCATGGGGCAGGTGACCGTAAGGCGCGGGCAAGGGGTCTGTGGTGGGCAACCCGGGACGTCCGCGAACATCTGATCGAAGCTGCAAGTCCAGTCCTCACCGTTCGCCACCTGCGGGTCGAGGCATTGGCACGGTCCGGTGGGAACGGTTCCCGTCGAAGACCCGCCGCTCGCCGCCTGCGACGACGTCGCGGCCACGGTCCCACCGGCCTGGGTTCCACCGGGTCCGCTCGCCGTACTCCCAGCCACCGGGACGCGCGCCGACGGCCCACACCCGACCGCCAGCCACAACACGGCCCCGGCCAAAGCCCCCTTGCGGCGCCCCCCGCCCCGTCTCCCGAAGCGGCATCCACCGTCGAAACGCACAAGGACCTCGTTTTCGCCCATTCGGATCGGAGAGTCCGCCATGGCGGGGGATCGTAGCTGACTCGGTTCGGCCCATCCAGCACGTGGTGCGCCTGCGAGCGCCCGCCCACATCGACCGCACTGCCGTGAAGCGTAGGCCAAGCCCAGTTCGATCCTGTCGTGCTTTTCGTTAGCGAACATACCCCGTAGTCCACCGGTGGCAGGAACCGGTGCGCCGGCGCTCAGGCCGCATCGGCGCCGTCGCCGGGAGCGGCGGCGGCCGTGGCGAGCAAGGGACCGAGCAGGTGTTCGAGGGTTTCGACGGGCATCGCCTTGCGGCGGGCGTAGTCTTCGAGCTGGTCCCGTCCGATTCGACCGATCGTAAAGTATCGGCTCTCCGGGTGCGCGAAGAACAGGCCGCTGACGGCGGCGGGGGGGATCATGGCGAAGGACTCCGACAGGGCGAAGCCGGCCTCCGTCGCGCCCAGCAGGTCGAACAGCCGCGCCTTTTCGCTGTGGTCCGGGCAGGCGGGATAGCCGAAGGCCGGCCGGATGCCGCGGTAGCGCTCCCGAATGAGGTCCTCCTTCGAAAGCGGCCGGCCCGCCTCGATGCCCCAGTCACGCCGCACCCGCTCGTGCAACCACTCGGCGAACGCCTCGGCCAGCCGGTCGGCCAGCGCCTTGACCATGATCGCGCTGTAGTCGTCGCCGTCGGCCTCGAACCGCGCGGCCACCTCGTCCGCCCCGAAGATCCCGACGGCAAAGGCCCCCACGTGGTCCTGCACCCCGGCGTCCGGCGGCGCCACGAAGTCCGCGAGGGACCGCAGCGGCGCCCCACCGCGGTCCACCTGCTGTCGCAGCATGGGGAACACGACGGTGCCGTCCCCGGCACGCAGCACGATGTCGTCGGCCGATCGATGGGCCGGGAAGAACCCGTACACCCCGCGCGGCTCGAGGGTGGCCTCGGTGACCAGGCGCGCAAGCATGGCCTTGCCGTCCTCGAACAACGCCCGCGCCGCCTCGCCTTTTTGCGGATCGTCGAGCACCTTCGGGAAGCGGCCCTTGATCCCCCAGGTGGTGAAGAAGAACGTCCAGTCGATAAGCCGCGCGATCTCGCCCAGCGGCGGCCGGTCCACCGCGCGCGCCCCCAGGAAGGGCGGCGCCGACACGGTCGTCTCGTCGAAGCGCAGGGACGGCGCCCGCGCCCGCGCCTGCGCAAGGGGCACGAGGGCACCGCGATGGCGGCCGGCGTGGATCTCGCGCAAACGGGCCTGCTCCTCGCGCAGCCGCTCGGCGAAACGGGAGCGGCGCCCGGCGTCGAGCAACGCCGACACCACCCCCGCCACCCGCGAGGCGTCCGGCACGTAGACGACTTCGTGATCGTAGACCGGCGCGATCTTGACGGCGGTGTGCTGCGGGCTCGTAGTCGCGCCGCCGATGAGCAACGGCAAGTCCAGGCCGCGCCGTTGCATCACCTTCGCCACGTGCACCATCTCGTCGAGCGACGGCGTGATGAGGCCGCTTAGACCCACCAGGTCCGCCCCCTTCTCCTTCGCCGTGTCCAGGATCGTCTCGGCCGGCACCATCACGCCGAGATCCACCACCTCGTAGCCGTTGCACTCGAGCACGACGCCCACGATGTTCTTGCCGATGTCGTGCACGTCCCCCTTGACGGTGGCGAGCACCACGGTCCCCTTCTTGCTGGCCTCCGTCTTCTCCGCGGCCAGGAACGGTTCCAGCACGGCCACGGCCCGCTTCATCACGCGGGCGCTCTTGACCACCTGGGGCAGGAACATCTTGCCCGCCCCGAACAGGTCGCCCACGACCCGCATCCCCTGCATCAGCGGCCCCTCGATGACGTCGAGGGCGTGCCCGGACGCCTCCAGGGCCTCGCGCACGTCGGCCTCGATGAAGTCCACCACGCCGTGGACCAGGGCGTGGGTGATCCGCTCCTGGAGCGTGCCTTCGCGCCAGGACAGGTCCTCCTTGCGCGCCTTCGCCCGCCCCGCGTAGCGCTCGGCCAGCGCCACCAGGCGCTCGGTGGCGTCCGGCCGACGGTCGAACAGCACGTCCTCGATGGCCTCACGCAGCTCGGGCTCGACGTCCTCGTAGACCGCGAGCTGCCCGGCGTTGACGATCCCCATGTCCATGCCCGCCTCGATGGCGTGATACAGGAACACCGCGTGCATCGCCTCGCGCACGTGGTTGTTGCCGCGAAACGAGAACGACAGGTTGCTCACCCCGCCCGAGACCCTCGCCCCGGGGCACGACGCCTTGATCCGCCGGACGGCCTCCAGAAAGTCCAGGGCGTAGCGGTTGTGCGCCTCGATGCCAGTGGCCACGGCGAAGATGTTGGGGTCGAAGATGATGTCCCCGGGACGAAACCCCACGCGGTGGACCAGGATCTCGTAGGCCCGCCGGCAGATCGCCACCTTGCGGTCGGCGGTGTCGGCCTGTCCCTGCTCGTCGAAGGCCATGACGACCACGCCCGCACCGTAGCGGGCGATGGTGCGCGCCTGCTCGACGAACGCCGCCTCCCCCTCCTTGAGCGAGATCGAGTTGACGATGGGCTTGCCGGCGATGGCCTCGAGCCCCGCGACGACGGCCTCGAAGCGCGAGCTGTCGATCATCACGGGCACGCGGGCGATCTCCGGCTCGGCCGCCACCCGCCGCAGGAAGGTCGTCATGGCCTCGGCTGCGTCCAGCATCCCCTCGTCCATGTTGACGTCGATGATGTTGGCGCCGCCGCGCACCTGTTCGAGGGCCACCTCGAGCGCCGTATCGTAGTCCCCCGCGCGGATGAGGCGGCGAAACTTCGCCGAGCCGGTGACGTTCGTGCGCTCGCCGACCATCACGAAGTTCGTGTCGGGCCGGATCTCCAGGGGCTCGAGGCCGGCGAAGATCGTGCGCTCGGGGTCGCGCGGCGGGATCGCCCGGGGCGGCGCCTCGGCCACGGCGGCCGCGATGGCGCGGATGTGGTCGGGGGTCGTGCCGCAGCAGCCGCCCACCAGGTTGACCCACCCGGCCCGGGCGAAGCGCCCCAAGAAGCCCGCCGTCGTCTCCGGAGGCTCGTCGTAGCCGCCGAAGGCGTTGGGCAGCCCGGCGTTCGGGTAGCAGGCGGTGGGCACGGCCGCGATGTTCGACAGCGTCTCGACGTAGGGGGCGAGTTCTTCGGCTCCGAGGGCGCAATTGAGCCCGATGAACAGGGGCGCCGCATGCTCCACGCTGGCCCAGAACGCTTCGAGGGTCTGCCCCGACAGCGTGCGGCCGCTGCGGTCGGTGATCGTGACGGAAAGCCCGATGGGCCGGCGCTCGCCGAGATCGTCGAACACGTCGAAGATCCCGAGCAGGCACGCCTTGGCGTTGAGCGTGTCGAAGATCGTCTCGATGAGCAGCAGGTCCACCCCGGCCTCGACGAGCGCCCGGGCCTGCTCGGCGTAGGCGGCCCGCATGGCCGCGAACGAGACGGCGCGGTAGCCCGGGTCCTCCACCCGGGGCGAGATCGACAGGGTGCGATTCGTCGGTCCGATCGCGCCGGCCACGAACCGGGGCCGATCCGGCGTCTTCGCCGTGTAGGCGCGGGCGCGTTCGAGGGCGATCTCGGCCGCGGCGCGGTTCATGGCGACCACGGCGTCTTCGAGCCCGTAGTCGGCCTGGGCGATGCGCGTGGCGGAGAACGTGTTCGTCTCGATGATGTCGGCGCCGGCCTCCAGGTAGGCGTCGTGGACCGCCGCGACCACGTCCGGTCGGGTCAGGGACAAGACGTCGTGGTTGCCGGCCAGGGGCTTTTCGTGGGCGGCGAACCGGTCGCCGCGAAAGTCGGCCTCCTGCAGGTCGTGCTGCTGCAGCATCGTCCCCATGGCACCGTCGAGCACGAGGATCCGACGGCGCAGAAGGGCCTCGATGGAAGGCAACGGGCGTTCGTTCGATCGGTTCATGGCGCGGCTTCTTTCCGAGCAGCCAGGGTGATCACTTCGAAGTAGGGCTTTTTGCGCTCGCGCGACGTCACCGCGCACGAGGTCACGCGAAGACCTGCGGCCCGGGCCATCGCGGCCAACCCGGCCGGGTCGAACCCGTCGTGCACATGGCCGTAGGCCCGCACCACGTCACCGTGGACGTGCCGCTTGAGCGTGGCCGCGACGAGGACGCCGCCGGGCCGTAGCACGCGCACCGCCTCGCCCAGCGCCACCTTCGGCGACGACGAGTAGGTCAGCACGTGCAGCATGAGGACCTGGTCGAAGGCTTCCGCGGGCAACGGCAGGTCGTGCATGTCACCGCAGACGAAGCGCACGTTCGGACGGTCCGCCAGGCGTTCCTTCGCGGCCGCCAGCACCCGGTCGCGGATGTCGAGGCAGGTGTAGGTGCGGGCGCGGCCGGCCAAAAGCTGGGCCATCACACCGTCGCCGGCGCCCACGTCGAGCACGTCACCGAGCTCCAACAGCGGCACGAGCGCGCGCGCGGTGGCCTCCCAGGTCCGCCCCGGGGAATAGTGGTGTTCCATGCGGCCGGCGACGGTGTCCACCCACTGCGTGCCGTGCTCGCGCGCGGCGACCACCCGCTCGGCGCCGCGGGCGTCCTCGGCGAGCAGGCGGTCGTCCACGCTGCCGCGAACGGCCATCCACAGGGGGTCCTTGCGCACCCCCGGATGCAGCGCGTAATAGGTCTTCGTGCCGCGCCGGCGGTCCGTCACGAAGCCCCCCTCCCGCAGGCGGGCCAGGTGCGTGGACACCCGCGACTGAGGCAGCCCGGTCGCGCGGGTCAGCTCGGTGACCGACAATTCGTACCGGTCCACCAGACACAGCAGCCGCACGCGTGTGGCGTCCGAAAGCAACCCGAGCCGCGCGGTGGCCTGCTCCAGATTGTGCGGTGTCTGCGCATCCTCGGTGGCGGCGGCTTTCTTCATTCGATCATCCGAATGATCGCATATATGTCCTGCGGGGCACCGTACGTCAAGCCGGGGTTCGGTTGAGCGTCGCCCACGGCGGGTGCTAGCGTGGTCTGTGGGCTCCCGCGCCGTGAGGTTCCACCGCCACGTCCTGTCCTGTTCGCTGTCCGTGGCGCTGGCCGGGCTGCCGGCGGCGCTGGCGGCGGTCGCCCTCGAGGTCCCGGCGGGCTGGCGGTCGCCCCCGCTGCCCGAGGCCCGGGATCGGGCGGCGGTCCTGGCAACCCGGGTCGGCGGGAAGGTCGTCGCGGTCGCCTCCACGGCGGAACCGGACGACTTCGTGGAGACGATCGCCGTGGTCGAGGTGGACCGCCCGCTCCCCGGCGGTCCCCTCGAAAGCGACGCGGAAGCTCGCGCTCTCCTCGAAACCCACGCCGCCGCCATCGTCCCGGGGGGCACGGTCCAGTCGGTCGAGCGGCGCCCGACCCCGGACGCCAAGGTCCGCTACGTGGACGCGCGCCTGGCATCGGACACGGTGGCCGCCCACGTGGCGGTCGTCCCGCTCGGCCAGCGCACGGCCTGGGTCGCCGCCTGGTCCTCGGCGGCCGAGGCGCCCCTGTACCGCCGGGCGGCCGAGACGACGATCCGCGCCATCACCGCCGAGGCTTCCGCGCCCATCTCGCCCTTTTCGGGCCGCCGCGCGCGGTGGATCGCCTGGCTCGGGTGGTTGCTCGCCGCCGCCGGGGTGTACGCGCTGTCGCTGGCCTTCTCCGACCGCAAGGGCGACCACCTCGACGCGAGCGGGCGCGCCATGAAGGTACTGGCCGCCGCGACGGTGCTCGTCTTCGCGGCGTCGGCCGCCTACCTGGCGAGCCAGGCCGAGCGCGTGGTGCTGTCGGGCACCACGCCCTGGCTGCTCGCGCTGCACCTTGCGCTACCGGGGGCCGTGGCGACGAGCCTGGCCTTTGCGGCCACGCGGGTCCTGGCCTCCGGCGGCCGGATCGCCAGCGCCCCTCCGGAGGCGGCGCTGCCCCAGTTGTACCGGCCGAACGCGAAGCCCGCGCCCGGCCCCGAGGCGCCGCCCGACGAGCCGGTGCCGGCCGGCGCCCCCGACGAACCGGCCGCCCCGTCCGGCGAGCCCCCCGAGGCGACCCTCACCGACGCGCACGAGGCGCCACACGCACCTGCGGTCGCCGCGGTGCCGACGGCGGTCGTCGTGGACCGCACGCCGGTGCCCAAAGAGGTGGTGGGCCCGACCTACCACCTCGAACCCGGCCGCACGAGGGACGCAGGCGCCGCGGGCGCGAGGACCGCGGAGCCGCCGGGCCGGCGCCGCCCGGCGGCACCTCCCGCGCCGGGCCCCGGCGCCGAGGCGACCCGAGCCCCCGGCGCACCGGTGGCCCGAACCGCGCGCACGGACACCCCCGTCCCGAAGGACGCGGACGTCCAGGGGGCGTACGTCTTCACGAAGAAGAAGGGCGGCGCCCCGCGGTCGAAGCCCCCCATGCCGCCGCGGCCCACGAAAAAACGCTAGGTGGGGCGTTACGGACAGCCCGGGAAGGCGCTTACGGCCTGCACCGTGAGGTCCGGAAAGCTCTCCACGACCTGCACCGTAAAGTCCGGAAAGCTCTCCACGACCTGCCACCGCCCCGGTTCGTCGGGAAACGCCTCGACGTACTGCACGCGGATGTCGGGGAACGCCTCCACGAACCGGATCCGGTAGTCGGCGAAGGCGTCCACGAACTTGACGCGGCCGGCCAGCGTGCACGCCGGCACCCCGGGGGCGATCTCCCGGGGCGCCACGCAGGCATCGGCCGTCGCGAGCGACAGCAGCGCAGAGAGAACGAGGAGCGTCATGGCCCGAAGCCGCGCGGCGGGCGGATCTCGACCCCCTCGGCGAGCCGATGCCGCTGCACCGCCTCCACATAATAGCCCGCCTCGCGCCCGCCTTCGAGCACGCCGTCTTGCACCAGCGCCGCGAGCCGCGCCCGGATCTCGCCGATGTGCTTGCCCGGCGGCAGACCGAGCGCGTCCATCAGGGCGTTGCCGAGCCCGGCCGGCAGCGGCCTGGGGCGCGCGTCCTCCTCGCGCAGGGTTCGGATCCGGGCCGCGAGCTCGCTGATGAGGGCAAGGCACCGCTTGCGCTTGCCCGGGCGCTTGCTCGTGACGTCCGCCCGCGACAGCGCGAGCAGGTCGTCGAGGATCTCGTCCATGTCACGCGCGAACCTGCGCACGGCCGAGTCGGTCCACGACCCGTCGTACTGCCCCGGACGCAGGTGGTGGCGGATGAGCAGTTCGATGCGGCGGCGCTCGGCGCGGGGGAAGGCGATGCGGCACGCCGGCCCGCGCCGGAACATGCGCACGCCCTCGACGTCGTGACCGTGGAACGTCACCCGGCCCCCGGGCAAGAACCGCCGGGTGGTCACCTTGCCGATGTCGTGCAGGACCGCGGCCCAGCGCACGGCCGGCCGCGGCACGCTCTGGCGCACGACCTCCTTGGTGTGGGCCCACACGTCCTTGTGCCGACGGCCGCCCTCCTGGGAGAAGGCCACGGTCCGGTCGAGTTCGGGCAGGATCCGCACGAGCAGCCCGGCGTCCCGCAGCCACTGCAGCAAGACGTCGGGCGAGCGCCCGCACAGAGCCGGCGTGAGCACGGCGTAGAGGTCTTCGGGCGAGACCTCGTCGATCTCGGCGGCGCGCGCGGCGACGGCCTCGGTCACGGAAGGCTCCGGGGACCGCCCCGTTCGGGGGATCTCGCACACCGGGCGAAGGACGAAAGGAACGGCGTCCGCCCCCCGAACGGGGGAGGACGGCGGCGTCGTGGTGGATACGGCCCGTTGCATGCGTCGGCAGGTCCCGCGGCGCGGGGGCCCGGCACCATAGCAAACCGCGCCTGCGGTCGCGACCTCGGTGCGAGGCCGCCCTCGCAGGCGAGGATCTTCCTTGGTAGCCTTGCGCCCGACCTCGATGTCGCCGTCGCCCCAGCTCGGATACAATCACAACATTCCCCACCGGGGCCGCCTGTACCACGTCCAGACCGAAGACTCCGGCGTGGACAAGGCGCACATCTTCACCCACATCTTCTACGACGGCACGATCATCGCGTCGAACAAGGTGGACTACCACGACCGGCTCGACGAGCCGAACCTGTCGGAGACGGTGGTGGGGCTCATGCAGGAGTCCCACAAGTCGATGATCCGGCGGCTGCGCGGCGGCGAGTTCGACGACAAGATCGTCACCCTCATCGGCGAGCACCCCCTCGCCTCGAACCGGGAACCCGCGGCCGAGGCACCGGCGTCCGCCGCGGCCTCCGACGAGCGTCCCGAGCGGCGCCCGCCGCCGGAACCGAAGCCCCCACCTGCGGTCGGACCGCCGCTGACCCCCGGGGCCCTGCCCGGCGCGGTCGTCGATCCCACGGTCACGCATCCGGTGTACGCCTCGGCGGAGGCGCGCGCGCAGGCGGAAGCGGGGACCCGCCCCCGGACCGGCCCCCGGCGCCTTCGGCGCCGCGCCCTGGGTGGGATCGGCGGCGCCGGGGTCGATCCTGCGGCGAACGTGCCGATCACCCAACGGCGCGACATCATCGTCGGCAAGTTCGCGAGCGAGCACCAGGCCGAGCTGGACGAAGAGATCCTCGCCCTGCTGCGCGAAGACGCCTCCTAGGCGGCGACGAACGGCGCGCCTTCGGCTTTCTTGCTACGTTGCCCCATCGTGAGCGAGCAAGGCACCCGCATCCGTCCGGCCGACCACCCGGAGCCCGTCGTGCTGTACGTCACACACTACTGCGGCTACTGCATGATGGCCAAGGCCCTCCTGGAGCGGCTCGACGTGCCCTACCGCAGCATCGACGTCACCACGGACCCGGCCGCCCGCGCCGAGCTGGTCGAACGCACCGGCCGCCGCACCGTGCCGCAGATCTTCATCCATGGGCGAAGCATCGGCGGCTACCAGGAGCTGCACGAGCTGCACGCCCGCGGGGCGCTGGCCGCGATGGTCGCGTCCGCCGCTTCGTAGGGGCCCGCAGGGCCGCACGGCGCCCCGCCGTACCGGGCCATGTGCCGCGCCGCCCGGCGTGGTAGCCTCCCCCGCGAAAGGGGGAACCGACACGCCATGACCATGCGAAGCCAGTCATCCCGACGATTCGTGCCCCGCGCCGCCGGGGCCTTCGTGCTGCCCGCCCTCTTGCTCGCCGCGGGCGCCGCCCACGCCGGTGAGCTCATCGTGGGCAAGGAGCCCCTGCCCGTGGACGACAAGGGCCGGATCACGTCGGCCGGACGCAAGATGGCCGTGTCCGAGCTGCACTCGGCGCCCGGTGAGGAGATCTGGACGGTCCACGTATGGGCGAAGCTCGACCGCGGTGCGCCGGGCCCGCTGTACATCGAGTTCTGGGACAAGTGGCAGGGCAAGGACGTCAAGGTCCCGTGGGCCTACGAAGACTCCGACTACGACGGCGGCACCTACTACAGCGCCACCTTCGAGATCGAGGGCAACGTCGGCTTCAACGTGGGTCACACCTACCGCCTGCGTGCCGTGCAGGTCAACGAGAAGGGCAAGGACGTCATCCTGGCCAAGGGGGCCAAGATCAAGCTGATCAAGACCCCGGCGCCCGAAAACGAGGAAGCTGAGGCGGAGGACGGCGAGGGGGAGGACGAGGAGGCCAACCTCCCGCCGGAGCTGCGCGGGGAGGACGAGCCCTCGGAGGGGTCGGAGCAGGCGCCGGAGCCCCCCGAGACGGAAGCGTCGAAGAAGAAGGGATGCCGGGTGGCGGCAGCCGCCTCGCCAGGCGACGGCTGGTTCGCGCTGCTGGTCGCCGGGGGCGCGGTCGTCCGGCGGCGCCGGCGGCGCTGACGGGCGGGAAGGCACCGGCCCGCGATGGGGCGTCCACGGCGGGTGGAGCTTTCGGTCCCGCCGGAGGTCTACGCGGACGAGGCGGCCCTGGCCCGGGTCGCGGCGAAGCGCGCGGGTGTGCGGGCCCGGGACGTGCGTGCGGTCCGCATCCTGCGGCGGGCCATCGACGCCCGACGGGGCCGAGTGCGGGTCGTGCTGCGCGCCGAGGTGCACACGAGCGACCCGCCGTCCCGCACCGTTCCGTCCCCCCGGGCTCTGCCGGCCCTGTCGGGCGCCCCGGCGGTCGCGATCGTGGGCGCCGGTCCGGCCGGGCTCTTTTGCGCCCTGGAGCTGGCGTCGGCCGGGGTGCGGTCCGTCTTGGTCGAGCGCGGCCACGACGTCCGCACCCGGCGCCGCCACGTGGCCGACCTTTCGGCCCGGGGACGGCTGCACGAAGACAGCAACTACTGCTTCGGGGAGGGGGGCGCCGGCACGTTCAGCGACGGCAAGCTCTACACGAGGAGCAAGAAACGGGGCGCCGTCGAGGTGGTGCTGCGCGATCTGGTGGCCTACGGCGCACCGTCGCGGATCCTGATCGATTCGCGCCCGCACGTCGGGACGAACCGCTTGCCGACGGTGGTCGCCGCCTTGCGCGCGCACCTTCGGTCCGCCGGCGTGGAGATCCTGTTCGGGCGGCGTGCGACCGCGCTGGCCGCGGCGGGCGGCCGGGTCCGCGGCGTCGTGCTCGACGACGGCACGCGCCTCGCCGCGCCGTGCGTCGTCCTGGCGACGGGGCACTCCGCCCGCGACGTCTACCGCTTCGTGGCGGCGGCCGGCGGCGTCCTCAAACCCAAGCCGTTCGCCGCGGGGGTGCGGATCGAGGTGTCGCAGGCGCGGCTCGACCGCCAGCAGTACGGGCGGTACGCGGGGCATCCCGCCCTGGGGGCGGCCAGCGTCCGCCTCGTGGTGCCGTTGGGCGAGGGGCGGTCGGCCTACACCTTCTGCATGTGTCCCGGCGGACACATCGCCCCGGCCACGACGGACCCGGACGCCGTCGTGGTCAACGGCTGGAGCCCCTCCGCCCGGCGCGGCCGCTTCGCCAACAGCGGCTTCGTGGTGCCCGTCGGACCGTCCGACCTGGCGGCGGTGGGCCTCGACCCGAGCCGGCCGCTGGACTGGGTGGCGTTCCAGGCCCGGCTGGAGCAGGCGGCCTTCGCGGCGGGCGGCGGCGCGTTTACGGCGCCGGCCGCCCGAGCCGCCGACTTCGTGGCGGGGCGCGTCTCGTCCGACCTTCCGCCCGCGAGCTACCCGCGGGGGCTTCGGCCTGCCGACCTGGACGCCGTGCTCGGGCCCCTCGCCGCCCCGTTGCGACGCGCCTTCACCGACCTCGCGGGTTCCCTGCCCCTGTTCGCCGACGATCAGGCCGTGCTCGTGGGCGTCGAGTCGCGCACGTCCGCGCCCGTCCGGATCCCCCGCGACCCTCGGACCCGGCAACACCCGGCGCTGCCGGGCCTCTACCCCGTGGGAGAGGGCGCCGGTTACGCGGGTGGGATCGTGTCCGCCGCCCTCGACGGCATCGCCACGGCGCGCGCCATCGCCGGGTGTGGGCCCGCGTGACCCTCGCCGCGCCGTGCGCCTACTGCGGCACGCAGGCCACCGGCCCGAACGGCGCCGCCAGGTTATCGCACCCTTCGAGGCCCAGATCCGCCTCGACGGTCACCGTGCCCGTCGGAATGTCCACGGTCCACAGCTCGGCCGGCTGGGAGCACGTAAACAACGTGGCGAGGTCCGGGTGGTACTCGATCCCCACCCACGTGTAGTCCATGGTCAACGACACGCTCGTCACCATCGAGCCGTCGTTGCCGTCGAAGGTGTAGAGCTTGTCGCTGGTGGCATCGATGGCGTAGAGGTAGTTCGTCATGGGCTCGGACCAGGTGAGGCCGGTGGATCCCCAGTCGCCGGGCAGGTTGTTCAGGACGTTCGCCATCGCCGTCATGGGGTCGATGTCGAGCAGCACGTCCTGGGCCGCCGAGACGCCGCGCATGGCCTCGACGACGTTCGAGGTGATCCCGTTGACGGCGGCATAGCCGTACTGTCCGACCTCCGTCGCCTCGCACGTGCACGGATCGACCACGACGAGGGTGTCGCCCACGAGGTTCTTCTGGACGGAGGCGTACAGCACGTCGTTGTTGAACGTAAGGGACGTGACGTTCGTCTTCTGGCCGATCGAGGGAGGAAACGTGATGTCGGCGCAGATCTCCGTGACGGTCCCCAGGTCGATCGGATCGACGCTGATCCGAAGCAGTCGATGGGTGTCGTCCTGGCGATCCTCGACCGTCAACAGCCACAGCGGCAAGCCGGGCATCCCCCCCGTGGTGCCCGTCGTGCCCGGCCCGGTGCTGCCGGCACTGTCCGTCCCTGCCGTCCCCTGCGTGCCCGCCGTGGCGGACGTCCCGGTCGCCTGGCCGCTCGTCGAGCCGTTGCTGCCGGCGGTCGTCCCCTGGGACGTGCCGTTGCTCGTCGAAGTGGAGGTGGAGGTCATGCCCGCCGTCGCCGTACCCGACGAAGACGTGCTTGCCGTCCCCGCCTCGGAGGAGGCGCCGCCCGTGGCCGCGTCGTCTCCGGAACAGGCACCGCCCCACGCAACGATCACCACCGCACACGCGGAACGAAGAAACAGCAAGGATCTGGAACACCGTCGCATGGCATCGACGGTAGCGACCGTGACCGCGAAGATCAAGCATCGGAACGCAGGACCGGCGGCCTACGCCCCACCCGAAGGGCGTGCGCCATGCCCGCTACGTCTTCCTACTACTGTGGAATGATCGCGTCGCAGGTGCACACCACGTCGATCTCCACCGTGCCCTCCTGGATCGCGTCGCAGGCCTGGCCGACCAGCTCGATCTCGCTCGGCGAGGT
>JALSIN010000250.1 GCA_026989935.1 Polyangiaceae bacterium
CGGGTGTGTGGGGCGCCGTCTTGGCGGGGGTGGCTGGGTCGGTGATCGGGATGAGGCTCGCGGCCGCGAGGTCGAGCTGGTCCTGCCAGGGGAGCGCAGGAGGCGCATCCTTCTCGGCACTGCCTTCGCTCGCGTCTTCCTCCGCGAGGGGGACGGTCTGCCGCAGTTCCCCCGTCTGCGGCGTTTTTGCCCGGTCTCGGTGGACGGCATAGGCGATGACCGCGAACGTCGCCAGGAACACGAGGGCGCCAAGGCCTCCGCGGCGCCGGTTCGGATCGGCGACGGTCGCCATGGCAGGCCCTATAGCAACGGGGCGGCGGCCGGGTCAAAGAATGGCGCGTGCTCGGCACGCCCGCCCACGGGGCGTTCGGTACGACGCCCCTCCGGGGCGCCGCGCGGATCCGCACTACGTGTAAGCGTCACACCCACCCCGTCCGCGAGAAAGGCGCCGATTCGCAGCCGACGGCGCGGCTCTGCTATCCTGTCCTTGCACCAAGCCCCCCATGCGCGACGAGACCATCGTTACCGTCATCCACAAGGTCGAGGAGACGGGCTCCCATCCGCGCAAGCGGAGAGACGCGTGCGTGGTGGTGATCTACGGCCCGGAGCTCGGGCGCAAGTTCAACATCGAAGGGCGCCAGCTTACGATCGGGCGCGGCACGCACAACGACATTTGCATCAGCCAGGACTCGGTGTCGCGCAACCACGCGGTGCTGGAGGTGGACGACGAGGGCGTCAAGATCCGGGACCTCGGATCGACCAACGGCGTTTACGTCAACGACGTGAAGGTGCACGAGATCTATCTCAAGGACGGCGACATCATCAAGATCGGGCGCTCGATCCTGAAGTTTCTGACGGGGGACAACATCGAAAGCTCCTACCACGAGGAAATCTACCGTCTGTCCACGGTGGACGGGCTCACGCAGATCTTCAACAAGCGCTACTTCCTCGAAACCCTCGAACGGGAACTCAGTCGGGCGCGCCGCTATGATCGCCCCCTGGCCCTCGTGATGTTCGACATCGATCATTTCAAGCGGTGCAACGATACCTACGGGCATCGCGCCGGCGATTTCGTGCTCAAGGAACTCGCGAGCCTGGTACACGAGCGGGCGCGGAAGGTGGACGTGGTGGCGCGTTATGGCGGCGAGGAGTTCGCGCTCATCTTGCCCGAGATCGACACGCAGGGGGCGGCCAGGCTGGCCGAGAAACTGCGGGCCCTCATCGAGCAGCACGCTTTCGAGTTCGAGGGCACGCAGATTCCCGTGACGATCAGCGTCGGGGTCGCCGAACTCGGCCCCGAGATCGCGACCTCCGACGATCTCATCAAGCTCGCGGACAGCCGCCTTTATCGCGCCAAGGAAAACGGCCGCAATCGCGTCGTCGCCGATTGATCTTCGGCTGCTGGCGCATGACGCCGCAGGGGGCGCGATGGGCGGGCAGGACGTTGGCGTGGTGGCGGGGGCGTGGCTAAGGTTCGGCCCATGCAGGATGCCCCCACCGTCCGCGTGATGCCGCCGGCGCTCGCCGACGAGATCGCGGCCGGCGAGGTGGTGGAGCGCCCCGCCTCGGCGCTCAAGGAACTGGTCGAAAACGCCCTCGACGCCGGGGCTCGCCGCGTGGAGGTGGGGCTTTGGGAAGGGGGGCTCGAACGGATGGTGGTGCAGGACGACGGGGCCGGGATGCACCCCGAGGACGTGCGCCTTTGCATCGTGCGCCACGCCACGAGCAAGCTGCGCTCGCGCCGGGACCTGGAGGACGTGCGGACCCTGGGCTTTCGCGGCGAGGCACTCGCGAGCCTGGCGGCGGTCGCGACGCTCGAGATTCGCTCCCGCCGGGCCCGCGATGCGGTGGGCACGCGGCTTCGGGTGGCGCCCGGGCGGCCGCCGGAGGTCCAACCGTGCGGGATGCCGGCGGGGACCCGCGTCGAGGTCCGCGACCTGTTCGCGCACGTGCCGGCGCGGCGCAAGTTTCTGCGGGCGAAGGCGACCGAGACCGCGGCGTGCGTCGAGACGGCACTGCGCGTCGCCCTCGGGCACCCGCGGGTGACGGTGGTGCTCGACAGCGACGGTCGCCGGCTCGTGGACCTTGCAGGCGCGGACGAACCCGGGCGGGTGGCGGCCATTTTCGAACGCCGCGGCCACGGTCCGCCCGTGGCGGCCGATGCCCAGGTAGGCGGCGTGGGCGTGCGGGTCTACCTGGTCCCACCGGCGCAGACTCGCCGCGGCCGCGGGCTACTCTACGTGGTGGTACGCAATCGCGTGGTAGACGAACGGGCGGTCGCGTCCGCGGTGCGCGGCGCCATCGCGCCGGCACTGCCGGAGGGCGCGGGGCCGGTGGCCGTGGCCTTCGTGGACCCACCGCCGGGCGCCGTGGACGTCAACGTCCACCCGCAGAAGACCCAGGTGCGCTTTTCCGATCCGCAGGGGGTGCTCCACGCCGTGCGCACGGCCTGTGCCGCCGCGCTGGCGAAGGCACCCGCCGTCCCGCCGGAACGTCGCCCGGGGGCGGCGGCGGACCGGGCGGCCGAGGTCGTTCGGACGCGGGCCACCTATCGGCTGGCGACCTCGGCGGTCTCCGCGGATGCCGCCTTGCGGCGCTCGGCCGTGCGCTCGGCGGTGAACGGGTTGTTGCGTGGCCCTGGGCCCGGCGCGCGGGGGGGCTCGGCGCCGTGTCCGCCGCCCGACGATGGGCCGGGGCGTGCGAAGGCGGATGCCGTGCCCGCGCCCGACCGGCTCACCTATGCCGGGGCCCTGGGCCCCGAGGTGGCCCTGTTCCTTCGGGCAGAGCGCCTGTTGGTCGTGGACCTGCCCGCCTTGCGCGAGCACCTGGTGGCGGCCCGCCTACGGGCGGACCTCGCAGCCGGGCACGGCGGGGGGCAGGGGCTGTTGGTGCCCGTCGTGGTGCCTGTGGCGCCCGAGGACGCAAAGGCCCTCGAGGCCGCCGCACCGGCCCTCGCCCGCCTGGGGTTCGAAATCGAGCCGTTCGGTGCCGACGCGGTACGGGTGCGGGCCGTCCCGGCCGCCCTCGCGCCCGAGGAGGCCGAGGTGCGGGGGGCGGTCGCCCGCCTGTGCGGCTGGGCGCGTTTGCGCGCCCGAGGGCGCGCGGCCCTGGAGGACGCCGCGCGGTTCCTCGCCGAAGGCGCGAAGGTTCCCACCGGGGTCTCTGCGCGCACTGCGCGAGCGTGGCTCGTCGAGGCGCTCGCGGCGGCGGACGGGGGCGAGGTGCCCGGGGTGCGGGTGTTTACGGCGGCGGATCTCCTGGGGAAGGTGCGGGGAGGCGGGCCGTGAGCGCCGGGGCTGGCGAGGTGGCGGACCTGCCGGCGATCGTCGCAATCTGCGGCCCGACCGCCGCCGGCAAGGCGCGCCTGGGCCGGGCCGTCGCGGCGCGTCTGGGCAGCGCCGTCAACGTGTGCGACTCGGTGAAGGTCTACCGCGGGCTCGACATCGGTTCGGCCAAACCGGACGAAGTGGCACGCCGGCAGGTACGCCACGAGTTGCTCGATCTGGTGGATCCGGACGAGGCGTTTTCCGCCGGGGCGTACGCGCGCGCCGCCTGGCGGCGGATCCAGGCCGGTGACCGTCTCTTCGTGGGCGGGACGGGCTTTTACCTGCGCTCGGTGGTCCTGGCTCCGTCACCGATGCCCGGCGCCGACGTACCGCCGTCGGACCCGCGGCGGGCAGCCTTCGAGGCCGCCTGGCGGGCCCGCGAGGCCACCATGCCCGGCTCGGCCCATCGCGCGCTGGTCGCGGTGGATCCGGCCACGGCCGCGGCCATCGATCCGCGAAACGTCGTTCGCGTCCTGCGGGCCCTGTTCCTGTGCGAGGCGGCCAAGGGGCCGATCAGTCAGATCCGCCGCCGATCGCCCCCGCGCCCCCGCGTGCGCCTTTTGACCGTCGTGCTCGATCCGGGCGTCGAGGCGGTGGACCGGGCCATCGAGCGCCGCGTGATGCGCATGCGTGCGGCCGGGTTCCTGGAGGAGGTGGAGAAGCTCCATGCGGCCGGGTATCATCGGGGCCACAAGGCGATGACCAGCCTGGGCTACCGACAACTCCTCGACGCCGTCGAGGGCCGCCGCACCGTGGAGGAGGCGTTCAACGACGTGATCGTACGCACCCGCCAGTTCGCACGGCGCCAGCGGACCTACCTGCGCACGCAGCTTCCCGGGGAGGTGATCCACATCGCGTCCCCGCGCGACTTTCCGTGGCGCCGGGTCGAGGCGTTCTTGGGAAGAGAGGGATCGTGACGAACCGCGTCCTGGACTTCGAGCGCCCGATCCTCGAGCTCGAGAGCAAGATCCGTGAACTCAAGGACCTTTCGGAGGCCAACGACGAGATCGCCGACGAGATCGCGCGTCTCGAGGAGAAGGCCCGCCGGTTGCAGCAGGAGCGCTTCGCCACCTTGTCGCCGTGGGAGCAGGTCCAGCTTGCCAAGCACCCGGATCGCCCCTACACGCTCGACTACGTGGGCGAGCTGCTGACGGATTGGATGGAACTCAAGGGAGACCGTGCGTTCGCGGACGACCCGGCCATCGTCGGGGGCGTCGGGCGATTCCGCGGCCGCCCCATCGTGCTCATCGGCCACCAAAAGGGCCGCAACACGAAGGAAAACCTCTACCGCAACTTCGGCATGGCCCGTCCGGAGGGCTATCGCAAGGCGCAGCGGTTGATGGCGATGGCCGAGCGGTTCGGCCTGCCCATCGTCACGCTCATCGATACGGCGGGAGCCTACCCGGGCATCGGCGCCGAGGAGCGCGGGCAGTCGGAGGCCATCGCCGCGAGTCTGGAGCAGATGGCGGGGCTGGACGTGCCCACCGTGAGCGTGGTCATCGGGGAAGGGGGCTCGGGCGGCGCGCTCGCCATCGGGTTGACCGACCGCATCTTGATGCTCGAGCACGCCGTCTACTCCGTGATCTCGCCGCGCGGGTGTGCTTCGATCCTCTGGAAGGATCCCGATGCCGAGCAGAAGGCTGCGGACCAGCTCAAGCTGTCCGCACACGACCTGCGCCGGCTCGGGGTCTGCGACGAGATTGTGCCGGAGGCGGTCGGCGGCGCCCACCGCGGTCTGGCCGAGACCGCCCGAGCCCTTGCCGATGCCGTCGCGCGCCACCTTTCGGAGCTCGACGCGATGACGCCGCAGGCCCGCAAAAAGGCCCGGTATGGCAAGTACCGCGCCATGGGGCGGTTCGAGACGGCGGGCTCGGCTCGTACCGAGACCGGCTAGCACGCCTGCGGCTCGGTGCGCCGGGGGCTGGCCGGGCTATACTCGCAACGCACCGTGGATCGTTCCCAAAGGTCCGTCTGGCCGACGGTGGGCGCGGCCGTGCTCGCGTCGCTGATCGTGCACCTTTTGTTGTGGCCGGCGGCCGATCGCGTCCTCCACTGGAAGTGGGCCTCGTTGCCGATGCCCGCTGGAGAGGTCCTCGAGGTGGCGCTGCTGCCATCGGACTTCGCGCCGGAGGGGGCCGAGGACGAGCCGGACGAGTCCCGCAAGGACGAGGCGAACCGGCGGCCCGAACCGCCGCCGGACGGCAAGCTCGTGCGACTCGACGCCCTCGAACGCGAGGTGCGCCCGGACGACGCGCGTTTCCTGTCGGAGTTCGATTCCAAGGTCGAGCGTGAGCAGCGGGCCCCGGCGGGGCGGCCGGCGGCCCCGTCGGCGGGGCAGGGGGGCCGGGCAAGGCAGCGAAGCGCGCGCCCCGCGCCCCAGGCGCCCGCCGCACCCCAGGCGCCGCCAATTTCCCTGCGCCCAACCCGATCGCGTCCTCCGGCGCCCGGGCAGGCCGCATCTCCCCTCGACGCGGCCCGCGGAGAGCAGGGGGCCTACGCCGCCGAGGCGGGCGGGGGGCGGGTCGCCGGGGCGATGGCGGCGCTCGCCGGCTCGCCGGAACTCGCCCGCCGTGCCGTGGGGCGTCCGGGGACCTACGACGACCTGCGCGACGTGGAGGAGGGCGACGCCACGCTGCTCAATTCACGGCGCTGGAAGTACGCCTCGTTCTTCAACCGGGTGCGCGACATGGTCGCCCAGCAGTGGCACCCGGAGCCGGTCCACCGGGCGCGCGATCCCGATGGCAGCGTATACGGCACGTCCACGCGCGTGACGATCCTGGGCCTTTCGCTGCGGGCGGACGGGGCGCTCGCCAAGGTGACGCTGGTGCGTCCCTCCGGCGCCGACCACCTCGACGAGGAGGCGATCCGGGCCGTGCGAGCAGCGGCTCCCTTCCCGAATCCGCCCGCCGGTCTCGTGGACCCGGGCTCGGAGCGCATCGAATTCACCTTCGGGTTCGTGTTCGAGATCGGCGGCCGAACCCGGATCTTCCGCTACCGGCGATGACGGAGATCGAACCTCTCCGCAAAAATGGGAAAGGGGGCCGCGCGTTCAACCCGCCCCGCTGCTGTCCGGCGGTCCGGGCGGCTGCGGGATGGATGCGTGGGAGGATCCCGGGTGCGTCCCGCTGGCGGCCGTCTGGAGCGAACCGGTCCGTGCGGCCAACTCGTCTTTCGACAGCAGCAGCGATGCCTCCGGGTGCTCGGCGAGTTGCTCGGCGAGGGTTGGTCCCTCGGGGGGGAACAGCAGCGACACGAGGATCGACAACACCAACAGGCCGGCCACGACCCCGAGGGACACACCGATGGGCACGTGGACGGGGGGCAGGAGATCGAGTACCCCCCGCTCGACGATCATCTTGCCGCCGATGAAGGCGAGCACCAGCCCGAGCCCGTACTTGAGGTAGGCGAATCGGTCGAGCACGTGCTGCAGCAGGAAGAACATGGCGCGAAGCCCCATCACCGCACAGACGTTGCTCGAAAAGACGATGAACGGATCGAGGGAGATCCCGAACACCGCGGGAATCGAGTCGAGGGCGAAGACCACGTCCGAGGTCTCGATCATCAGCAGCACCAAGAACAACGGCGTGGCGTGAAGGCGTCCGTCGTGGCGCACGAAGAAACGCGTGCCGTCATAGGTGCGGGTGATTCGCATGACCTTGCGCGCGATGCGGTAGGCCAGATTCTCCGATGGGTCGAACTGCTCCTCTCCCGGCAAAAGGAGCTTGAATCCCGTAAGAAGCAAGAATCCGCCGAAGACGTACAGCGTCCAGCTAAAGTGCGCGATGAGTTCGATGCCCGCGAAGATGAACAGACCGCGCAGGAGGAGGGCGCCCAAGATCCCCGCGAACAGCACGCGGTGCATCAGCTCGCGCCGCACATCCATGTAGCGGAAGATGACGAGGAATACGAACAGGTTGTCAACGCTCAGGGATTTTTCGACCAGATAGGCCGAAAGGAACTCCAGGGCGGGACGGGCGCCGAAGCGAAACCACACGAAGGCGTTGAACACGAGGCTGAGGACCACCCATACGAGCGACCAGACGGCCGCCTCCCGCACGGACACCCGATGCGCCGTGCGGTTGAACACGCCCAGGTCGATCGCGATGAGGACGAGGACGCCGGCGAGAAACGACGCCCACAACAGGGGCGATCCGACGGTTGGGAGCACGCTCGGGGACCTACCGCGTGGGGCCGAGGACCTTGATCTCGTCCGCCTTGATCTTCAAGTTGATCTTGCGCGGCTTCGCATCCGACTGGTACTCGAGGTCCGCCAGGGTCCCCTTGAACTCGATGTACGCGTTCGGCGGAATCCCCTTGCCTTTTTCCGGGGTCGTGTACAGCCGGTAGTGGAGCGTGATCTCGTAGAGGATCGGATCGGGCAGGTCCGTGACGATCTCGTACGTCCCGAGGGCGTAGTCGTCCATCTTCTCGCCCAGTTCCGAGCCTTGCTTGAAGATCGCCTGGCCCACGAAGCTCCCGGGCTTCTCCTTCATGGAGGCCACCCAAGCCTGGCGGTCGGCCGGCGAGAGGCTGTTGAAGGCATCGAGGCCCTTCTCGTTGAACGTCAGGTGCTCGGCGCCCTTCGGATTCCAGGCGGCCGGGGGCTCCTGCCACTTGGGCTTTTTATCCTCGTCGGGAATGCAGGCGGTGCAAAGGCCCAGCGCGAGGGCGCTCGCGACGGCGACGGTTCGGCAGCGTGCCATGGTCCACAACCCTAGCAGGCCGATCCGCACAAATGAACCGCGGCGCGTGCCCGCCGGCTGCCCTAGGCCGGGCGGTCGCGCACCTCCCGGTCGCCGAAGCGATCATGAACCTCGTCCCGCGCGGCGCGGGCGGCGGTGGCCTGCTCGACCGGGGCCTCGAAGGTCACCCGGACGCGGGCGCACAGGGAGCCGCGCTCGTCCCGGACCCAGCGAGGGTACGATCCGATCGCAACCTGCGGGTAGCGCTGCGCGATGTCCGCAAGAGGTTCGGACAGCTCGTGCTCGTCCACGGCGAGATCGAGGGTTTCCAGCACCCATCCGGGGTCTTCGGGTAGCTCGCCCGGGATCCGGGCGAGGGCCTCGAGCTTGGACCGAAACAAGGCGGGCACGCCGGGCAGGATGTAGAGGCGGCACGGCCTCGGTTTCGGCAGCGCAAGGCGCAGCACCGGCCATCCCGGCAGTGCGCAGGGTTCGGTTCCCTCGGGCAGGTCGGCCATGGACAATGCCGCGTCGGTGATCCGCGGGCCGTAGTGCTCCCGCAGCAGCGCCTCCATCGCGGCGTTGCGGCGTAGCGGGCGACCGGTGGCGCGCGCGACGGCCTCGAGGGTCCGATCGTCGTGCGTCGGGCCCACGCCGCCGGAGGTGAACACCACGTCGTGCCCACCCGTAAGCCGTTGCACCGCCGCGACGATGGCGTCCGCGCCGTCGCCCACGATCGCCATCTCCGCCAGTTCGATCCCCCGGGCGCGGAGGAAGCGCGCGAGGAACCAGCCGTTCTCGTCGCGGATCTTGCCCGTCAGCAGTTCGTCGCCGATGAGCAGGGCCGCGGCGCGAAGGCGCCGTGGGTCGCCTGGGGCCATCGCCGGGCAGCCTAACGCTCCCCCACCGGCCGCGTCGATGGGGCGCCCCGTCCCCCCTGAGTGCGACAAATGCGCATCTTGACGGTCGCGGGCCCCGAGGCCATCGTCCGCCGTCGAACGTGGGCACCTTCGAACGGGGTCTTTCTGCGGCGTCGCCCGCCGCCGCCGGCCGCCGCCCGGGCCGGGACCTGCTGGGGATCGAGTCGCTCGACGCCGCCGCCATCGTGCGCCTGCTGTCGGCGGCCCGTGGCTTTCTCTCGCTCGTCGAGGGCCCCCCCCCGCGGCGTCGGCCGCTGCTCGAAGGTCGAACCGTGGTCAACTTTTTCGGGGAGCCCAGCACCCGCACGCGTAGCAGCTTCACCCTGGCGGCCCAGCGCCTCGGGGCAGACGTGCTCGACTTCGTCGCCTCCGACCACACCTCCGTCGCCAAGGGCGAGACGATCGTGGACGCCGCGCGCAACCTCGACGCCATGGGGGCCGACGTGTTCGTCGTGCGCAACCGGACCGAGCGCCTGCCGCACCGGCTCGCCGGCGGGCTCGTCGCCCGCGTGGTCAACGCCGGCGACGGCTGCAACGAGCATCCCACCCAGGCGCTGCTCGATGCGTGGACCATCGTCGAGGCCCTCGGCCGGCCGCTCGACCGCCCGGACCCTCTTTCCGGGACCGTGGTGGTCGTCTGCGGGGACATCGACCACGGCCGCGTGGCCCATTCGGACATCCTCGCCCTGGGGCGACTCGGGGCCACGGTGCGCGCGGTCGGGCCCGCGGCCCTGTTCTCCGAGCAGACGGCCGCGCGCCTCGGGGTGACGCCCCTGCGCGACTTCGACGAGGCCGTCGCCGGCGCGCACGCCGTGGTCATGTTGCGGATCCAGCGCGAGCGCCTGGCCGCGGACCTGCGGATCGACGACGACGACTACCACCATACCTACGGCCTGTCCGCCGACCGTCTTGCGCGGGCCGCGCCGGGGTGCGTCGTGCTCCATCCCGGCCCGATCAACCGCGGCGTCGAACTGGCCGACGCCGTCGCGGACGGCCCGGCCTCGCGGATCCTGCGTCAGGTGACCCTGGGTGTGGCGGTGCGGATGGCCGTTCTTCTCGACGCCTGCGACCTTCTCCCCGAAAGCGCCCCCTTGCCATGACCGTCCTCGAACCACCCTACCATGGCCCCGCCCTCCTCGTGCTCGAAGACGGCCGCGTGTTCCGCGGCCTTGGCTTCGGGGCGCGCGCCACCGTCACGGGCGAGGTGGTCTTCAACACCGCGATGACGGGGTACCAGGAGATCCTGACGGATCCATCCTATGCTGGACAGCTCGTGTGCATGACGTCGGTGCAGATCGGAAACGTGGGCACGAACCCGGACGACGAGGAGAGCGACGGCCTCGGCGCCGAGGGGCTCATCGTGCGCGCGGCGTCGAAGCGCGCGTCGAACCACCGCTCCACCGCGGACCTTCCCGCGTGGCTGGCCGCACGGGGAGTGCCCGCCATCGGCGAGGTGGACACCCGCGCGCTGACCCGGCACCTGCGCACCCGCGGCGCCATGCGCGGGGCCCTGTCCACCGAGAGCACGGACGTCGAGCGGCTGCGCGCGCTCGCGTGCGAGGCCCCGCCGATGGAGGGGCGCGCGCTGGCCCACGAGGTCTCGACGAAAGAGCCCTACACCTGGCGCGACGGCGTCTACCACGTGGACGGGACGAAGCCCGTGCCGGCGCCGCGTTTTCGCGTGGTGGTGATGGATCTGGGGGTCAAGCGCAACATCCTGCGCTGCCTGCGGTCGGCGGGGGTCGAGCCCGTGGTCGTGCCGTCGTCGGCCACGGCCGATGCGATCCTGCGCCACGAGCCCCACGGATTGTTCCTGTCCAACGGACCCGGTGACCCGGCGGCCCTGCCGGACGTCGTCGCCACCGTGCGCCAGGTGCTCGACCGGGCGCCGGACCTGCCCGTCTACGGGATCTGCCTCGGCCACCAGGTGCTCGCCCTGGCGCTGGGCGGCGCGACGTTCAAGCTGAAGTTCGGGCACCACGGTGCCAACCACCCCGTTCGGACGGCGGGCACGCGCAAGGTGGCGATCACCTCGCAAAACCACGGTTTCGCGGTGGATCCGGGATCCCTCGGGGACGGCGCCCGTGTGTCGGCGGTCAACCTGTTCGACGAGACCGTCGCCGGGATGACGCTGGCCGACCGGCCCGTCGCCGCGGTGCAGTTCCACCCCGAGGCGGCCCCCGGCCCCCACGATGCCCGCGACTTCTTCGACACCTTCGTGCGGGCCCTCGAAGCCCACGCGGTGGGGCGGTGAACCCCGGCGAGGCCGTCCGGGAGGCGCTCGACGAGCTGGCCGGCCGACTGTTCGGCGGCGCGGCGGGGCGTGCTCGGTTCGAGCCGCTGGCGTGTGCCTTCGCCGAGCGGGTGGGGCGGTTCGCCGCGGACGAGCCCTGGGCCGCCGACTTCGTGACGCTGCGCCTCGACTGGGCCCTGCTGGAGGCCCCGGCCGATCCTGCGGGCGCCCCGTGGGCCCTGTGCGTGGCGCGAGGGATCGTGCCCGGCGTGCCGGCAGGCCTGGGTGCGGTGGCGCTGCGGGCCTTCGCGAGCGTGTTCGAGATCCGACCGGGTCGGCGCACCCTGGCCCTCGACCGGGTCGGCGGCGCCTGGGGGCCGCTCGAAGGGGTCGTGTGGCCGCTCGACGGGGGCGGGCTCTACGAGATCCGGGTGGTGGCCGAAGGGGGGCGCCTGTACGCCGTGCGCGCGCCACAGCCGCTGCCGCCGGCGGCCGAATCGCTCGTGGGGGCGCTGCGCCGGACCGCCCTGGCCACGCTTGGACGCCCGTCCCTCGACCCATTGCGCCGGGGGCGGTTGCGGATGGCGCAAAATCCTCGTCTGGATCCGAGCGACGTATTTGCGACAGAACTGGCCGTTGCGGGCGGGCAGGCGACGGTGCGGTAGCCCCCACCGGGGCGCAAAGTCGTGTCATCCCCCCGCGGCGAGCATGGCCGCCAATTCGACGAACGACCGCAGGTGTGCTGCGAGGGCCTCGGCGATCCCGCCCAGCGCCGATCGCAGCACGAACAGCCCGGTGAGGATCGAAAGGGCAAAGGCCAGGTTGAAGATTTGCAGCCTGGGTGCCACCCGAGCGAGCATCGCCATGGCTACCTTGAGGGCGAGCAACGCTGCGCTCACCGGTAGCGCCAGTCGCCACCCCGCCTCGAATACGCGGCCGCCGAGTCCCACCAGATCGAAGAAGTCGGCGGGTCGCGTGACCGCCGCCCCGAGCGGGTGCTTCGCAAGCCCGGCCGCGAGGGCCCGGATCGTGGCGTGGTCCAGCCCCAGGGCCAGGAACAGTTGGATCGCGAGTTGTAGATAGAGGGCCGCGGCGGCGGTGGACTGTCCGCCCGAGGTGGGATCGGCCACGGCCGAGAAGGACAGGCCCATGTCGATGCCGGCGATCGACCCGGCGATGCGGGCGGCCGCGATCCCGAGGGACACCACGAAGCCGACGGCGAGCCCGAACAGCAGTTCACCGGCCGCGGCGGCCGCCACCGCGCCGGGGCTGCCCAGGGCGATGTGCACCAGTGGGGTGGGATCCGTGGCGGCCACGAGCCCCGCCGACAGCCCGGCGACGACGGTGATCTTGGCGGTGCGGGGCAGGATACGGGAGCGCAGTATGGGCAGGGCCAGCACGAGCCCCCCCACGCGGGCCATCGCCACCACGAACAGCGGCAGCCAGGTGTCCAGTGCGGGCAGGATCGACGCCAGCGCCGCGGTGGTCCGGTCCATGGCGTCTAGGGGCCCACGTCGGCGATGGCTCCGAACATCGTGCGTCCGAAGCCGGTCAGGCGATCGAGTAGGAACGGACCGGCGATGGCCAGCGCGAGCCCCAGCGCCGCGAGCTTGGGGACGAACGTCAGCGCCGGCTCGGAGATCTGCGTGGCCGCCTGGACGAGGCCCATCAGCAGCCCCACCGTCACCCCCACGACGAGCAGCGGCGCCGCAAGCTCGACGCAGACCCACACCGCGCGGTGCATCACCTCGAGGACGAACTCCGGGGTCACGACAAACTCCGCACGAGGCTGCCGATCACGATGGCCCAGCCGTCGGCGAGCACGAACAGCATCACCTTGATCGGAAGGGCCACGAGCGCCGGGGGCAGCATGATCATGCCCATGGCCATCAGGACGCTCGAGACCACGAGGTCCACCACGAGGAACGGGACCAGCACCAAAAAGCCCATCTGGAAGGCGGTCTTGACCTCGCTGAGGGTGAAGGCGGGCACGAGGACGAAAAAGTCCACGTCGGCGCGTCGCTTGGGCTTGGGCCGGTTCGACACGTCATAGAACAGCCGCAGGTCTTCCGCGCGTGTGTGGGCGAGCATGAATTGCGCAAGCGGCTCCTTCGCGCGGGCGAGGGCGACCTCGGCGGGGATCGCCTCGTTCATCAGGGGCTCGATGGATTGCTCGTGGATCTTCGCGCCCACGGGCGCCATCACGAACATCGTCAGGAACAGAGCCATGCCCGTCATCACCTGCGTCGGCGGCATGCCCTGCACCCCGAGTGCCTGGCGCAGAAACGAGAACACGATGATGATCCGCGTAAAGCACGTCATCGTGAGGACGATCGCCGGCAGGAGCGAAAGCGCCGTCATCACGATCAGGATCCGAAGCGCCGTTCCTGCCCCCGAAGTGGGCCCGGCGCCGGGGTCGGCCACGGCGAGGGCGTCGAGGGCCGTTTGGGCCGGTTCGGCCGCGGCCGGAGCTGCCCAGGCCACCTGCGGCAGCAGGCACAGGGCACAGGGCAGGAGCCAACGCACCTTCGTCACGCGACCTCGCGGTGGCGCACCCACGCCGGATCGCGGCTGGGGATCGAGAACTCCACTCCCGTCGAGACGCCGCTGGTATCCGGCGTCGGGGGATCCGTGGAGGTGGCGGGGTCGGCCATGGCCTCGGCGAGGCGACGTTTGAAGGCCGCGAGCTTCGCCGCGGTGGCGTCGTTCGTGGGGGGCGCGTCGGGCTGCTTCCCGTCGGTACCGGAGACCGGGGGATTGGCAGGGGCGGTCGGCGGATCGGCCGAATCGGCGTCCAACTCGGCCAGCAGCGCCACCGTGTGCTCGGTCGCGCCGATGAGGAGGTCCCGACCACCCACGCGCACGCACACGACGGACTGTTTCGGACCTAATTGAACTTTCTCGCGCACCTCGAGGGATCCGCCACGTCGGCTGCGCGCGCGGGTCGCGACCGCGAGCCCGGCGCCCCCGACGAGCAGCAACAAGCCACCCATCCACCATGACGCGGCGTCCGGTGGCGCCGGGGTGTCGAGATCGAGAACCTGTGCCCGGGCCGGTGTGTTGGGGAGGGGCTGCGTGTCGAAAGGCGCCGGCCCCGGATTGGCCGTCGGCTCCGGTTCGTTGTCGAGGTTCGGTTCGGATGGTGCCTTCGGGGCATCGTTGCTCGCTACGATGTCCCCCTCCGTCGCCGGGGGCGGCGCAGGGTCGGACACGATCTCGGGCGGGGACTGGGGCGCCGCCTCCGGGACGAGGGCGGCCAGGGCTGCGGCCCGTTCGTGGGTGTCCGTGGCGCCGGCTTCGGCCTTTGTGTGGTTGACCGTGGCAGATGTGTCTGGCGTGGCGTCGGCTTCTGCCATGGAGGTCTTCTCGAGGGCTGGCGGGTAGCTGTCGATCACTTCGATGTCGTAGCCGCCCGGCACGGGGCGCAGGTGAGCGTACTCGCGCAGGTGACCGCGTGCCGACGGACGTTGCACCACGCGCACGGCCGCCCGTCCCCGGGCCGTCCCCGTCTGGACGAACCGGAGGCGCCGGCTCTTGCTGTAAATCCGTTCGGCCTCCACGCTCTGTCCGGGGAAGAACAACAGCATCCCTCTGGGGGAACGGGCGATGTCCGGCTCCGGGATCGTCTCGTCGTCGGTGCGCAGGTGGATCACCGCACCGTCGGGCCGCTCCTCGACGGAGACCGCGAGGCGACCCGCGAGGGCCATCGCCGGAACGAGGCACAGGTGGCCGACGATGGCCGCAGCGGCAAGTGAAATGGATCTACGCGGCATGTTCCGTCTCCTTGTCGGCCGTGGACGGCTGGGGGGGCGTGGCCGTCGCGCCCCGCCCGCGGACGATCTCGACGATGCGGATCCCGTACTTCTCGCCGACGACGACGGCCTCCCCGCGGGCGACGAGTTTGCCGTTGATACGCACATCGAGGCTTTCGCCCGCGCCCTTGCCCAACTCGACGACGGCTCCGGGGCCCAGGGTTGCCACCTTCGACAGGGGCAGCTCGGCTCGGCCGAGCTCGACGCTGACGCGTACCGGCACGTCGTACAGCGTGCTGAGAGGATCGTTCGGATCGTCGTTCATGGCTGGTTGCTCCTTGTCAGTTCCACCGCGAGGGCACCGCCGTCGGCCACCGCGATGCCGAAGAATTTGGTGCGCCCCTCGACGTAGACGGCGATCTCGTCGCCGGGCCCACGATCGAGGTGGAGGATCTGTCCGGGGGAGAGCTCGGCCAGATCGGCCAGCGACAGCTCCGTTGCGCCGAGTTCCGCCACCAGGGTGCAGGGGACGGCGGGTAGCACTTCGGCCAGGGTTTCGCCCTGGACCCCGGCCGGCGGCGCGGCGGTCCGATCGCGCATCGGTTCGAGCAGGGGGGCCGTAAGCGCGAGGCTGAAGCTTGCGTAACCACCGCCCAACGCCACAGAAAACGGGACGTGCATGACGGTTACATCCGCCGAAAACCCCGGCAGCATGGCAAGGTCGCTTTCAACCGACGAGGGGGCAAACGAGAAGTAACCGCGCGGTTCGAGCGCCGCCTGGAAGGCATCGATCAAGGGGGTGAGGTTCTGCAGGAGCATCTGGCGCTCGAGCCGCGTCGGTGGCCGTTCGAGGACCGTCGGGGCGTCGGCGGATCCGCTGCTGCCGAACAGGCGTTCGAGCAGCCGATAGGTCAGGTGGGCATCGACCGCGATGAGGGCGTGCCCGTCGGCGTGGCCGCCGCGCGTGCGAAGCCCCACCAGGGCCTGGGCCGGCGCCAGGACCTCGAATAGACCGCGACCGGTGAGGATCTCGGTGGGCTCTGATGTGACCTCGGCCGCCACGCCCAGCAGGGATGTCAAGACGCTCGTGGCCGCCGTGGCCGCGCGCGAAAACCCCACCTCGAGCAGCGGCAGGACGTCGTGCAGGAAGCGGTCGGCTGCAAGCAGGTCCACCGGCCGGACGGGGATCTGGCCGGGCGTGGTCGGGGCCCGCAGCTCGACGATGGCCTCGATCTCTTCACGCGAAAGCAGGGGCTCAGCGGTCATTGGATCTATTGCACGACGAACTGCGTGAAGTGGATGGCCGTCCCTGCTTCGGTACCCATGGCGTCGTTGAAACGCTCCAGGAGCTTTTGCTTGATCGCCAGCTTGTTCTTGTTGCCCATCGTCTGGCGGAAGGTCAGGTCGGAGAGCGTGCGCAGGAAGTGGTCCTGGATCACCGCCTCGCGCTTCTTCACCTCGGGCTCGAGCTTCTCGTTCGCCAGTTGTACGGCGATCGTGGTCTTTAGGTAGCGTGTCCCTTCCGGCTCGTTGAGGTTGACCAAGATCGGCTTCATCTCGACGATGGGGCCGACGGCGCCGGGGGCCGCCGGTTCGAGGTGCGCCTCTTTCTTGGGGGCGTGCTCGGCGGCCTTTGCGTGGCCGCTGCCGCCGCGCAGGAAGAAGAAGGCCGCGGCTCCACCGCCGAGCAGCACGTTGGCCACGATGATGATGAGCAGGACCGGCTTTTT
>JALSIN010000251.1 GCA_026989935.1 Polyangiaceae bacterium
GTGTCGCAGACGAGTCACGTACTCGAAGCGGCGCTCGACCGCGTGCGCCTGGGTAAGGCGAAGCTCTCGCCCGAGGTACTCGACGATCTGTTCGCCGCCGTCGATGCCTTCGCGCGGCAGCTTGCGGCCTATGCGGCGGGGGAACGTGAGGTGCCCATCCCGGCGGATCTGCTGGACCGGCTCGGGAAGCTCGGCGACGGTGGTGGGGAGGACGACGAGACGGCGTTCCTTCCGGGGCTCGACCCCTCCGTACTGGGTGTCCTGACCGAGTACGAGGAGCACCGCCTGCGAGAAAACGTACGCCTGGGCCGGCGCATCCTCCGAGTGCACGCCCGGTTCGCCCTCGCGGACCTCGACGTGGGGATTGAAGCGCTCAAGGGCGAACTCAAGGCCTTCGGGGAGGTCGTCACGTACCTGCCGAGCATGGACGAGGCCGAACCCGACCGGATTGCCCTCGACATCTTGTTGGGAACGAAGTGCTCGTTGTCGGAGGTGGCCGAGGCCGTGGCCAATGATTTCGTGACGGTGCATGCCCTGGAAGGACAGGAGGATGGGACGGCGGCTCCGTCCGGGGAACCCGGCGAGAACGCGGTGCCTGCGCCGGGGCCGCCCCCGGCGGCCTCCGCCCACGAGGCCCCTGCGCGACCCGGTCCGCCCGCGGTCAAGGCGCCCGTTCCGGTCTTCGATGCGACCGCCGAGGACGGCGCCGGGGACGACGTCGGGGTGCGCAGTCTCAGTCAGACCGTGCGGGTGGACCTTCGGCGCCTCGATGCGCTCATGAACCTGGTGGGCGAACTCGGTGTCGTCCAGGCCAGCCTCGACGACATCGTGGCGGAATTCGAGCCTGCGATCACAGGCGAGTTGGCGCGCAACCTTCGCCTCCAGGTGCGCACGATGGAGCGCAAGCTCTCGATGCTGCAACAGGCCATCTTGGACGTTCGCATGGTGCCCATCGGCAACATCTTCGACAAGCTTGGACGGGTGGTGCGCAAGATCGCCCGGGAGACCGACAAGGATGTGCGGCTGGTGGTGGCCGGAGCGGACACGGAACTCGACAAGCTGATTGCGGAGGAGATCAGTTCGCCCCTGGTGCACATGGTGCGAAACTGCATCGATCACGGTATCGAGCCGCCGAGCGAGCGCGTCGCCGCGGGCAAGCCCGCAGTGGGCCGCATCGACCTGCGGGCGTTTCCCAAGGGCAACCGTGTGGTGATCGAGGTCGAGGACGACGGGCGGGGCATGGACTGGCACGTCCTCGTGGAGCGGGCGGTGGCTCGGGGGCTCATCGAGCCGGCCGAGGCGATGGAACTGTCCCCGTCGGCAGCCCTGGATCTCATCTTCCTGCCGGGCTTTTCCACCCGGGACGAGACGACGGATGTCAGCGGTCGTGGGGTGGGCATGGACGTGGTTAAGACCAACGTGACGAACTTGAGCGGCATGATCGACGTTCAGACCGAGCCCGGCAAGGGCACGAAGTTCTCGGTGACGTTGCCCGTGTCGCTCGCGATCATCCAGGCGCTCGTGGTGGACGTGGCCGGCGAGACCTTCTGTCTGCCGCTGAGTTCCGTGCTGGAGGCCACGCTCATCACCGAAGAGGACATCTTGACGGTCGAGGGGCAGGAGGTCATCACGATGCACGGGCGTACACTGCCGCTGCTGCATCTTTCGCGCTTGTTCGACCTCCCCGGGGCCGAACTGGGTTTCGTCGATCCGACCCAGATCCATGTGGTCGTGATCGGGGTCGCCCAGCACCGGGTGGGGCTCGTGGTGGATATGCTTCGCGGGCAGCAGGACGTGGTCGTCAAGCCCCTGGGGCGGGCTCTACGGCGCGTCGTGGGGGTGGCAGGCGCCACGGAACTGGGCGCAAATCGAACCGTCTTGCTGCTCGACGTGGCGGCGCTGGTGCAGGACGCCCTGCGGGAGGTGGCCCGCAGCACCAGACCGCGTATGGGTACGCTGGAGGAACGGACGCGTGGCTGAAGAACGTGACGTGCAACGGGATCTGTGGTCTCAGCTCGCGACCAGCGGGACCCCTGCGCCCACCGAGGACATCTTCGCCCACGGTTACGCGGCGACCGGCCCCGGCCGCATCGAGCGTTTCGCCGTCTTCCGCGTGGGGGTCGAGTGGTACGCGTTGCCCATTGCTTGCATCGAGGAGATCAGCAAGGTGTTCGACACCACGCTCGTGCCGAAGACCGCACCGTTCGTCGTGGGTATTGGAAACGTCCGCGGGCGCATCATGCCGGTCGTGGACGTGGCCACGCGGCTCGGGATCTCCAGCCACGTCCGCGGGCGCGAGTCCCGTATGCTCATCGTGCGCCACGACGACGAACCCTATGCACTGGTCGTGGACGAGGTGCGGCAGGTGGTGGGATTGTCACCCGATGCCGACGAGCCGGTTCCGGAGACCATGTCGGCGGCCCGCCGTCGGTTCATTCAAAAGCTCGTGCGCGACGAAGAACGCCTGATGGCCGTGCTCGATCTCGATACCTTCCTCGAACCGGCCGACTTCGTCGTGTCGCGCCGTGGGGGGAGGGGAC
>JALSIN010000252.1 GCA_026989935.1 Polyangiaceae bacterium
AGGCCACGAGCCTGGGGGTGGACCGGGGCCTGTTCGACGGCGTGTGCGGCGGGTGCCACGGCTCGGTGGAGGGGCCCGAACTCGACGTGGTGGTCAACCCGGACGCCTTGACGGCCGCGACCGTGAGCATCGCTCGGCCGGACCCATCCGCCCAACCCACCGCGATCGGCGGCTGACCCGGGGAAGGGGGCCGGGGGGCTTTTCGGCGCAAGCAGCGCGTGGTAGCGTCGCGCCGACTTTCACCCGGAGACCGTCATGTTGCGCGCTTCGTTCCCGCTCCATTCGCTCCCCCTCGCTCTCGCCCTCCTCTTTTCTCCCGCTTGCAAGAAGAACGCCGATTCCAATGAGCCGGAAGCGGGGGCGAACCTGCTCGGTCCCTCGGTCGCCGCGGCGAACGATGACGAGGCGTTGGGGGGCGACGAGTGGTCGAGCGACGAGGACGAGGACCTGGGGCTGGGGGAGGACAGCGAGGGGGGGATGGACGAGGCCCCCGCCGAGGCCGCCGATCTGCCGAAGCTGCCGCCGCGGGCCAAGCCGGTCAAGAAGTGCCGGGGCCGCGGCAAGAAGCGCACCTGCAAGATGGTGGACCCCAAGCCGAAGGTCAGCGCGGCCTACGGCGTGCGCACGCTGATGGGGCCGTTTCGTTGGGGCATGAGCCCCAAGCAGGTCCTCAAGGTCCTGGCCCGGGACATCGAGGCGGAGTACGAGCGGCGCCAGAAGAAGGCGAGCAGCCCGCTGGAACAGGACCGCAATCGGGCATGGCGTGAGGAGCAACTCAAGGCCCTCAAGGCCAACCACGTCAAGTTCGCCTCGGCGTCCCGCCACCGCTGGGGGGTCAGCCTCATCCAGTACGAGTACGAGGACGACGCGAACGAGGAGATGATCTGGGTGCGGTCGAACCCCACCCTCAAGAAGTTCTACTTCTTCAAGGACGGAGAGCTGTGGAAGATCTTCTACGCGTACTCCCTCGACACGTGGCCGGGCAAGAGCTTTGCGCAGATCGTCGAAGAAAAGTTCAAGAAGTGGTTCGGTCTCAGCCCGCAGGAGAAGGTCAAGCAGGATCCGGATACGGGCAACATCGTGCTTCGCTACCTGGAGTGGGACGCGCTCGGCGGTGAGAAGGTGCGCGCGTTCGACATGAGCGAGGTGCACGGGGTCATCGCGCTGGTCGTGGTGGACGGCAAGACCGAGGCCCGCATCGGCGAGCGCCTGCCGAACACCGGCAAGAAGGAAGAACTCGATGAGAGCCTGCAGGACGTCGTGGGCGGCAGCGACGTCTGCTACGACAAGGACGGCAACATCGTCGAGTGCGCCGGCACCGAGTCGCCGTAGCGCCGTGGTGGGCTACGGCGCCGGTGGCCGTGCCGCGGCGTCGGTGCGAAAGTACAAGGTGGCGGTGCGCTGGCCGGGGAGAGGGGGGGCGCCCGTGCGCTCGTCCACGACCCGCCGCACGATCCCCTGCGGCGTGTGGAGGGGCAGCTTCGTGTGGGGCACCCCCTCGACCACGGGCTTCATGTAGTCGGTCCAAAGGGGGGTGGCGGTCGTGTAGCTGGCCTCCTCGTCGCCGAGGCTGCGTTCGTAGCGATCGTCCCCCATCCAGGCGACCGTGACGTACCGCGAGGTGAAGCCCACGAACCAGGTGTCGGTCGTAAACGTGCCCTTCGAGGCGGTGCCCGACTTCCCGCCCGCGGGGACGCCGATGCGCTGCGCCCGCATCCCGATCCCGTGCCGCACCACGTCCACCATCATCTGGGTGGCGAGGAAGGCGGTCCGTGGATCGACGACCCGGCGCGGCGGTGTGCGCGCGAGGGCCAGGGCGCGGTGAAAGCGATCCGCGAGCGACATGTGGGGGTCGTAGGGATGGCGCCTGTCGAGCAGGGTCGCGCCGTGCTTGTCGAGGACGCGCCGCACGAGGGTCGGGTCCACCCAGGTGCCCCCGCGCGCGAAGATCGCGAAGGCCCGCGCGAGTTCCTCCATGCGCACGCAGGAGGCCCCGAGGGACAATGCCTTGTCGGCGATGAGGGGGCTTTCGATGCCGAGGGCGCGGGCGAAGGCCACCACCGAATCGGCGCCCAGGCGCTGGAACAGCCGGATGGACGGCAGATTCAGGCTGTGGATGAAGGCGTTTCGCAGCAGAACCTCCCCCTCGGCCGTGCCGTGGATGTTCTGCGGGTTCCATGCCTCGCCCGGCTCCGGCTGGTAGGGTTTGTCCTCCAGGATCGAAGCCATGGTCCAGCGCCCCGTGTCGAGGGCGAGCGCGTAATAGATCGCCTTGAACACGCTGCCGGGCTGGCGGCAGGCCTTCGTCGTGCGATCGAACTGGCTGCGGTCGAAGTCGTGGCCTCCTTGGATTGCGAACACGTAGCCGGTGTCGAGCTCCATGGAGTACAGCGCGGCCTCCACCTTCGGCGTCTGGTCCAGCGCGACCAGCGGGCGGTCGGCCGGATCTGTCGAGCGGCGGTGCTCGTCCGATCGGACGCGGACCCACACCACGTCCCCCGGCTCCAGGCTTTCCCGAAGGTCCGCGATCCGGCGGCCGTTCTCCCCCGAGTCGGGGTCGTAGGGGGCCGCCCAGGCGGCGTAGCGCAGCGGCAGGTGGGCGCGGGCCTCGCCGCAGGCCACCGAGGCCGCGTAGCGAGTCACCTCGACGACCAGGGCCAGCCGCATCGCGCCGGGTGGGGCGAAGGGGGTGGGGCCGTAGCGTTCGGCGCATCGCCGGCCGAATCGTTCGCGCAGGGGCGCCGTCGCCAGGTGTGCTTCGGGGCCTCGAAAACCCTGCCGGTGGTCGAGCCGGCGCACCGCGTCGTCCACTGCCGCTCGGGCCTGGGCCTGCGCGAAGGGGTCGAGCGGGGTCTCGACCCGCAACCCGTCTTCGAGGATCACCCGCTCACCGAAGCGGGCCGCCAAGGCCTGCCGGACCGTCTCGGCGAAGAACGGCGCGCGCCGGCGGAACACGTCGGTGGGCTGGGCCAGCTCGATGGGCTCGTCCGCCGCCGCCGCCGCTTCGTCCGCGGTCACGTAGCCCGCCGCGACCATCGCGTCCAGGACGGTCTTGCGGCGGGATCGGGCGCGGTCGGGGTGCCGGCGCGGGTTGTAGGCCGACGGCGCTCGGGCGAGCCCGGCCAACAGCGCCGCCTGCCCGAGCGAAAGCTCGTCCAGCCGGCGGCCGAAGTACCGGCTGGCCGCCGCCGCCACGCCGTAGGCGCCATCTCCCAGGTAGATCTTGTTGAGGTAGATCTCGAGGATGCGATCCTTCGACAGCGCGTTTTCGAGCTGGACGGCGAACAGGGCCTCGCGGATCTTGCGGTCGAGGGTCTGCTCGGACCCCACGAGGCTCTTGGCCACCTGCTGGGTGATCGTGCTGCCCCCCTGCACGAAGCCGCCCGATCGCAGGTTCGTGACCAGCGCGCGAGCAAGGCCCCGGTAGTCGAGGCCGCCGTGCTCGTAGAAGCGACGGTCCTCCACGGCCACGAACGCCTGGGCGATCCGCTCGGGGATCTCGTCCATCGGGGCGTAGGCGCGGTGCTCGCGGGCCAGCTCGGCGAGCAAGGTGCCGTCGGCGGCGAGGATCCGTGACACCCCGGGGGCGGTGCGGTGATACTCGGTCACCTGCGCGATGTCCGGCAGGGTCTTCTCGTAGTGGCGCACGATCACGACGAGCAGGCCGACGAGACCCACGGCCACGGCCAACGAGGTGTAGGCGAGATAGCGGAAGAGCCAGCCCAGGAGGCCAGCTCTTCGCGGGTTGACGATCCAGAGGACCCGCCCGTCAGCCGCCGCCCGGGTCCGGCTGGACATCCTCACCGTCCACCGTGGGGTTCTCCGCATAGTTCTTCAGGGCCGTCAGCGCGATCTTCTCCGCCTTGGCCATGTTCTCGAGCCGGGCGTCGATGCGCCGCATCAGGGAGTTGAACACCACCTGGGCGTTCTTGTTGGGCTCCATCCCGATGGCGTAGTTGAAGATCTGGCCGTCGGGCACCAAGGGCACCACCTGCTTGTCCCCCACGCCGCGCGGGACCGGGACCGGCTCCGCCCCGATGGACTCGCGCACGAGGTAGCCCACCGCCTTGGCGGCCTGCTTGCCCTCGCAGGGCTTTTTCGTCTCCAGGTCACAAAGGGGCTGCACCAGTTCCACCAGCTTGGCGCCCTTTTCGTTGGCGAACACGCCGAACATCGCGGGGCCGCCAGACTTGATCGCGTCCCCGTACTGCTCCAGGAACCCGGCCAGGTACATCAGGTCGCTCTTGAGGCCGTTGGCGTCCTCGTACAGGTCGAAGACCTTCTTGACGCCGGTGGGGTGGACGGCCGCGAGCTGCCAGCCGAACAGGGTGTCCACCTTCGGGTGCTTCTCGAAGGTCTCGGCCAGTAGCGACTGGATCTGGGCAGCGGCTTTCTTCGGGTCCTGTTGCGCCAGCGCCTTGATGTCCTTGATCTGCAGGGCGACGGTCTTGCGGGCGTCGGCCACCTGCTTGACCTCGGCGTGCATCTCGGCACCCTTTTTGCGCCCGACCTCGACGAACTCCTTCTTGCTCGAGATCTGGTGCAGCAGGTAGCCCACCATGGCGCCGAAGCCGATCCCGGCCACCGCCACCACGGCCATCAGCCCCCGGTTGCTCTTGGCGGTGATGTCCCCCCCGACGTCGATGACCCCGGCCGAGGGATCGAAGGCCGTGCCGCCACCGAACGGCTCGTCCTGGGGCGGGGCGGGCTCCGGCTCCGGCGCGGGTTCGGCCACGTGGCCCGGGGGGGGCACGTCCGCCGGAGGCGGGGGTTCGGCGACCTGGCCCGGGGGCGGCACGTCCGCCGGCGCCGCCGACTCGGCCACCTGGCCCGGGGGCGGCACGTCCTCGGCCGCGGGGGCGGCCTCGACGACCTGGCCGGGGGGGGGCACGTCCTCGGCCGGCGGCTCAGCGGGTTGTCCGGGCGGCGGCACGTTGGGCGCGGCCTTGCCGGTCTTCTTGGCAAGCCGCGCCTTGAGGGCCGCAAGGTCGGTTCCGGGTTTCTTCTTGGTGCTCAAGGCGAGATCCTCGGCAAAGTAGGGGCGGGACGAAGCGCTGGGCGCGTGCAAGAAAACGCCCGGCAAACGATAGATACAATCCGCGCGCCGTGTCAACGGGCGTGCAGGCCGCGGCGCGGGGAGGCGGACGGCGGCAAAATCGGTCCCGTCGGCCGAAAAACGCCCGTGGCCCCCACCCGGCGGCGCTACCGGTGGGGCTCGACCGCAGGGGCTGGAACCGCGTTTCCACCGACCGGGGTGGCCAGCGGCAGGACCGGGTGATCGACCGGCAAGACCGCGCGGTCGGGTGCGGACACGAACCGCACGCCCAAGACCCCTTCCCGCGGGTCGCACAAGGGGACGCACGCGATCTCGAGGGTGGCTTCGCGGCCGGGGGCGTGGACGGAAAGCGCCCCTTCGACGGTTCCGTCCCCCACCTCTTCCGTTCGCCGCCGCACGTCCTCGAACACCCGCGGGGCACTCGCGAGCAGCGAGACGGCGTCGAGCAGGGAGGTCGAGCACAGGCGGGCGAGGGCCTCGACGACGGGCGGGCACTTCTCGGTCGGCGGGACCAGGCGCAGGACACAACCCGCGTCCGACACCGAGCAGACCACCACCGGAAGGTGGGCAAGACGCCCACCCCAGCGGCGCGTCGCCACGGTCAGGATCCCCCACAGGGCGTCCGGGTGGAGGCCGGCCCCCGGCTTGGGCGCCCACGGTCCCGAGGTCCGGGTTCGCGGCCGCCGCCGCCGGTCGATGGCCCACAGGTCGCGCGCGTCGCGGGGCAACAGGCGTGTGGGGTCGTAGCTGTTCGTGCGTGCGCGATCCGGGGGTGGGGGGGCCTGCCAGAAGGAGGAGACGGCGGGCGAGGGGATCGGTCGCGGCGACATGCCCCGATGGGAGCCCGGCCGGCCCCGCCTGCGCAAGAAATCGGCGAGGTGTTAGCCTTCGCGCCATGACGGCCCCCTCCCCGAAGGTACGGACGGGCCTCGACCGGCTGGCCGGCGGGGACGGGCCGACCTTCGACGGGCGTCGCGTCGCCCTGCTCGCCCACCCGGCCTCGGTCACCGCCGACCTGCGCCACGCCCGGGACGTGCTCGCCGACCGGGGGGCGCGCCTGGTGTCCCTGTTCGGCCCCGAGCACGGCGTCTTCGGTGCCGCCCAGGACATGGTCGCCGTGACCGACGCGGCCGACGGCGACGTGCCCGTCCACAGCCTCTATGGGGACGATCCAGCAAGCCTCGCGCCGCGCCCCGAGCACTTCCATGGCGCGGACGTTTTAGTGTGTGATCTCGCGGACATCGGGGTGCGTTACTACACCTATGCTTGGACCGTGGTGCTGGCGGCCGAGGTCGCCCTCGCGGCGGGGATCGAGGTCTTCGTCCTCGACCGGCCGAACCCTCTGGGCGGAGGGGCCGACACCCTCGAAGGCGCCGCCGTCGAGCCGGGCTACGACAGCTTCGTGGGGCTGCACGACGTGCCGGTCCGGCACGGGCTGTCCCTGGGGGAGCTGGTGACCCTCGCGGTCACCGAGCGCGGGCGCGCGGATCCGGCCGGCCTTTCGGTGGTGACCTGCGAGGGGTGGGATCCGAACGCCATGTTCGATGCGACCGGCCTGCCCTGGGTGATGCCGTCCCCGAACATGCCCACCCTCGACACGGCCACCGTCTACCCGGGCCAGTGCCTGCTCGAGGGGACGAACCTGTCCGAGGGGCGCGGGACCACCCGCCCGTTCGAGCTGTTCGGGGCGCCGTACCTGGACGGCCGGGCGCTGGCGGCGGCGCTCGATCCGGCGGACCTTCCCGGGCTCGCGGTGCGGCCCGTGGTGTTCGAGCCCACGTTCCACAAGCACGCGGGCCGGGCCTGCGGGGGGCTGCAACTGCACGTGCGGTGCCGCCGGGCCGTGCGAAGCCTGCGCACCACCGTGGCAATCCTGCAGGCGGTGCGCCGGCTCGCCGGCGAGGCCTTCGCGCTGCGCACCGAGCCGTACGAGTTCGTGTCGGACCGGCCGGCCCTGGATCTCCTGGCGGGCGGCCCGTTCCTGCGCCGGGCCCTCGACGACGGGACCGCCGTGGAGGCCCTGCTCGAACGGGAAGAAAGGAACCGCAGGTCCTTCGCCGAACGCAGGCGCCCGTTCTTGCGATACTCCCGATCGTCGTGAGCCGCCGCCCGGTCTACGCGGTCCTCGGCGGGACCTTCGACCCGCCGCACCTGGGCCACCTGGCCATCGTGCCGTACCTCGTGGCACGGGGGCTTTGCGACCGGGTGCTCGTCGTGCCGGTGTTTCGCCACGTGTGGGGCAAGCGGGCGCGCCCGTTCGCCGTGCGCCACGCCTGGACCAAGATGGCCTTTCGCCCCCTCGCCCCCCGGGCGGCGGTGCTCGACGTCGAGGCCGAGCTGGCCGCCCGCGGCGGGCGGGGCACCTCCTGGGAACTGCTCGAAGCCCTGGCGCGGCGGCTGCCCGGCGTGCGCCTGCGCCTGGTGATCGGGGCGGACCTGGCGACCCCCGCCGCCCGGGCCCGCTACCACCGATTTTGCGACCTCGAGGCCCGCTACGACCCGATCGTCGTGCCGCGGGCGGCCCCGGGCGAAAGCGGCCCGCTGCCGGCCGTGTCGAGCACCCGGATCCGGGCGGCCCTCGCCGCCGGCGACTGGGCCACCGTGGAGCAATGGGTCCCCGCCGCCGTCGTGCGGCACCTGCGGGCGGGGCTCGCCGGCTGGGTCGCCGTGGTGGGCACCGGGCACGTGGGCACCCACGCGGCGCCCTTCTTCGTGGAGCGGGGCTGGGCCGTGCGCAAGGTGCGGGCGCGGGACCCGGCCGAGCTCGCGCGCCTTTCCCGCACCGCCGCGTCCGCCCCGCCGGCGGCGGTCTACCTCGCCGTGGCGGACCCGGCCCTGCCCGCGGTGGCCCGGGACCTGGCCCGGGCCTTCGCCGCCGCCGGCGTGGACCGCCGCGTCCCCGTCCTGCACGCCTCCGGGGCCCGGATCGCCGCGTCGGACGAGGCCCTCGGCGCGTTCTCCCGCGCGGGCCACCCGGTGGGCACCCTGCATCCGATCTGCAGCCTGCGCCGCGAGCGGCCCGAGGCGGACGACCTGGCCCGGGCCTCCTTCGGCGTCGAAGGGGACGGGCCCGCCGTGGCCTTCGCCCGCCGCCTGCTGCCGCCCGAGCGGATCGTCGATCTCTCCGGGCTCGATGCGCGGGGCCGGCGCGCCTACCACGCCGCGTGCGCCCTGGTGGCCAATCACCTGGCCGTGCTGCGCGCCGTGGGGGGCGGCGCGGTGGGGGACACCGTCGCCCCGGCCCTCGCCTGCGCCCTCGACCCCCTGCTGCGAAGCAGCGCGGCGAACCTCGAAGCCCTGGGGCCCGCGGGGATCTCCGGTCCGCTCGCCCGCGGCGACCGGGCCGCCGTGGCCGCCCACCTGGCGGCGCTGGAGGAGCCCGCCCGCGAGGTCTACCGCGTGCTGTCGGACCGGCTCGCCGACCTGCTCGCGGACCCCGAGGTGCTGGCGCGGGGGCTGCCCACGGCGCTCGCGTGCGCGACCCGGGAGGTGGACCCGTGACGCTCGCCGACTACGAGCCGACCGTGTCCCTCGTCGTCGCCGCGGCGGTCGGCCTGCTCATCGGCCTCGAACGCGAGCGCCCCGTCGAGGACGAGGGGGGCGGTCCCCCGCGCCGCCACCCGGCGGGGGCCCGCACCTTCACGCTGGCGTCCCTGACCGGTGGCGTGGCGGCCCTGCTCGCCGCAAGCTACGGCGTCTGGATCCTCGTGGGGACCATCGTGGCGGTGGGGGCGCTGGCGGTCGCCGCGTACCGGTCGGCCGCGAAGGAGCCGTCCTCCGGGCTCACCACGGAGCTGGCGCTCGTGGGGGCGACGCTCCTGGGGGCCTTCACGTGCTCGCCGGACCTTCCGCTTTCGATCGAAAGCCGCCTGTCCGTCGGCTTCTCCCTGGGCGTGGCGATCATGGCGCTGCTTTCGGCCAAGCCGGTGTTTCGTCGCTTCGCCAGCCGCCTGCTGCAAGAGGACGTGGTGGCCACGACGAAGTTTCTCATCGTGGCGGGGATCGTGCTGCCGCTTCTGCCCGACGAGGGCTTGGGCCCGTGGCAGGCGCTCAACCCCCGGCACATCGGCTGGATGGTGGTGCTGGTCGCGGCGATCTCGTTCGTGGGCTACGTGGCCGCGCGGATCCTCGGGCGGCGCGGGCTGTGGCTGACCGGCGTCGTGGGGGGGCTCGTGTCCTCCACGGCCGTGACCGTCGCCTTCTCCGGCCGCTGCAAGCGACAGCCGGCGCTGCGGCGCGTCCTGGCGGCCGGGATCGTCGCCGCGTGCACGGTCATGTTCCCGCGGATCGGCCTCGAGGCGGCCGTGGTGGCGCCCGCCCTCGGCCGACACCTGGCGGGCGCGGTGGCCGTCGCGTCCGTCGTCGGCGCCGCCGGCACCGCATGGTTGCTCGCGCGCGGGCCCGGGACGGGCGAGGGGGAGGCCGAGCCCGTGCACCTGTCCAACCCGTTCGAGCTGGGTGGGGCCCTTTGGTTCGGGGCCCTGTTTGCCGGGATCAACGTGGCGGTGCGGGCCGCCGACGCCTACCTCGGCGCCGGCGGCACCTACCTGGCGAGCGCGGTGGCCGGGCTGACCGACGTGGATGCGATCACGCTCAGCGCCGCGTCGTTGCTGCGCGAGGGGACCGTCGGCGTGGGCCGGGCGGCGGCCATGGTGGGGGTGGGCGCCGCCTCCAACACGGTCGTCAAGATCGGCCTGTCCTTCGTATTGGGCGACCGGCGCCTGGGCGCGGTCGTCGCCGCGTGGACCGGGCTTTCGTTGCTGGCCGGCGCGGTGGTCCTGACCGTGGCCGGCGTCGGTTAGCGCACGCCGCCCGGCGGCGCCTGGGGGCGTTCGAGGCTCCCCCGGGACCACAGGAAGTCCTCGATGCGGCGCACGAGCCCGCGCGTCGAGGCGCGGTCGAGGGCCGAGACGAAGCTCGCGTCCGGAAAGCGCTCGGCCAGCCCCTCGCGCACTTCGGCCGACAGCGTGTCGATCTTGTTGAACACGAGGATCGAGTCCACCGCGTCCGCCCCCAGATCCGCGAGCACGGCGCGGACCGTCTCCATCTGCTGGCGGCGGTCGGGGTCCGCGGCGTCCACCACGTGCAGCAGCAGGTCGGCGTCCGCGATCTCCTCCAAGGTCGCCGCGAACGCACGGCGAAGATCCGGCGGCAGGTCCCGGATGAAGCCCACGGTGTCGAGCAGCACCACCTCGCGCTCCCGCGGAAAGCGCAGGCGGCGGACCGTGGGATCGAGGGTCGCGAACAGCTTGTCCTCGGCGAGCACCTCGCTGCCGGTCAGCGTGTTGAGCAAGGTGCTCTTGCCGGCGTTCGTGTAACCCACGATCGCCACGACGGGGATCGCGTGCCGTGTGCGGCTGCGGCGGCGCTGGGCCCGGCGCCTGGCGATGCGGGCCAGGCGGCGCTCCAGGTCCGCGATCCGCTGCCGCGCCCGCCGGCGATCGACCTCGAGCTTCGTCTCACCGGGGCCGCGGCCGCCGATGCCCCCCGCAAGGCGCGACATCATCGTGCCGCGGCCCACGAGAAACGGCATGTTGTGGCGTAGCTGCGCCAGCTCCACCTGCAGCTTGCCCTCGGCGGAACGGGCGTGCTTGGCGAAGATGTCGAGGATCAGCATGGTGCGATCCAGGACCGAAAGATCCGTCTCGCCCGCGATCGTGCGGGCCTGCGAGGGCGACAACTCCGGGTCGCACACGAGCAGCTCGGCGTCGAGCTCGAGGGCGCGCATCAGGGCGGCGCGCAGGCGGCCCCGCCCGAGGAAGGTGCGCGGGTCGGGGGCGGGGCGCCGCTGTTCGACGATCTCCACCAGGTCCATGCCGGCCGTCCGGGCGAGCGCCCGCAGCTCCGCGCGCCGGGCGTCCGCGGTGGGGCCGCCCTGGTGGACGAACAACGCCACCGCACGCACGCCCCGCCGCTCGGCGGACGCGACGGGTTGGGCGGCCGCGAGATCGGCGTCGAGGCGTTCGAGGAACGCGCGCAGGTCCCCGGGGGCGTCGGGGTGCCGGGCGGCCTCGGCCGGATCGAGCGTGCCGTCCGCCAGGCGATCGAGCACGGAGACGGGGATCCGGGGCAGCGCGCGCACCCCCACGGATCCGTCCGGCGCTGGGGCGAGGTGGGCGATGCGCACCTGGGGGCCGGCCGGGCTCGGCGACAGCAGCGCCAGCAGATCGAACCGCAGCTTGAGCAAGTCGGCGCGTTCTTCGTCCGACATGGGCACATCGGCGAGCTGCGTGGCGACCAGACGAACGCCGCGCAGGCGGCCCCGGGCCCCGCGGACGCGGGTGAATTCCGGCAGGTCGAGGGCATGGGCCGAGCCGAGGACGACCCGCTGCACGCGGCCGCGGCGATCGACGTACAGGCCGATCCGGCGGTGGAGGGCCGCCGAGAGGTCGAGCAGTGTGCGGGCGAGCGGCGGACCGACCACCCGGTCGGCGGGGACCGTCCGCTCGTGCAGGCGCGTAAGCGCCCGAGCCTGGCTCGGCTTGAGCGCCGAGGTGTCGCCGTAGACGCGCGCCACGGAGCGGGCTCGTCAGGACTCGGCCCGGTCGAGGGCCGAAAGCGCCACCGCGACGGCGACCTTGGCCTCGCGCTCCACCGCCACGAGGGCCTGGACCCGCTGGTCGAGCGCGGCCCGCTCGGACTCCAACTGCTCGATCCGCTCGTCCCGCGCCGCGCGCTCGGCCGCCTCCCGTTCGAGCTTCTCACGCAGGTCCGCCACCTCCCCTTGCAGGCGCTCGACCTCGGCCCGCAGCTCGGCGCGGGCCTGTTCGAGCTCGGCGACGGCCTGTTCGAGCCCGGCCGCCTTCTGGGAGGCCTCGTCGATCTGCGCCCGCAGGCGCTCGGCCTCGCTGCGCCGCTGGCTCTCCTCGAACTCGAGCTCCCGCTGGTGCTCGGCCGCCTGGGCCTCGAGCGCCTCGCGCTTGTCCCGCTCGGCGCGCTCGGCGGCTTCGGCCAGATCCGCCTCGGCCTTGCGCCGCACCTCGGCAAGCTCCGCCTCCAGGCCGGCCACGGAGTCCGCGAGCTCGGCCTTGGCCTTCGACAGGGCCTCGGTTCGTTCGTTGGCCTCCTCGAGCCGCTGCTCGGAGAAGGCCAGCTCCGAACGCACGCTCGACAGGTCGTGCTGGGCCTTTTCGAGGTCCGCCGACAACTCCGCCGCGCGCGCCTCGGCCTGTTCGGCGCGCGCCTCGGCCTTCGCCACCCGGGCTTGCTCGGTCTCCCGCGCCGCCTCGAGCTCCGCTTCGAGCTCGCGGACCTTCTTGGACAGGCCCTCGATGCGCGCCTTGTGCCCCTCCTCGCGCTTCAAGATCGTGGCCTTGTCACGCTGGGCGGCCTCGGCCTGCTCCTGCGCCGTGATGAGCCCCTCCTGGGCCGACAAAAGCTGGGCCTCGAGGTCGGCGATCTGCTGCTGGAACTGACGCTGCTTGTGCCTGGCGTCGAGGACCGAGCGCTGCTGGGCCTCGATCTCCTCCTTGAGGGAGAGAATCTCGCGATCCTTGGCGTTGAGCTGCGCCTTGAGGCGCAGGACCTCGCGCTGGGCCGCGAACTCGCCCGACGAGGCCGCTGCAGGCTCGCTTCGCATCGGCGCCGCGGCGGGTTCCTCGGTCGCGTCCGTCGCGGTCTCGACGGGCTCGGACACTCCGTGTTCCGGGGGCTCGGCGACCTCCACGGCTTCTTCCACGAGTTCCTCCACGGGGGCGCCCGCTTCGGGCGCTTGCTCGTCGGACGGGGCGGGCACCGGCTCCGCGGGGGCGGCGGTCGCCTGGTCCCCCTCGTAGGCAGGTTCGCCATCGGCCGATTCCGTCGTGGCTTCGGGACCGTTGCTGGCGGCTTCGAGAGGGGGCGAATCCACGGGCGCCGCGGGTTCTTCGTCCAACATGGCCGCCTCGAATTCACCTTCGAGCTCCTCTTCGATGAGCGCGGCCACGTCCACCTCGCCGTTTTCGTGCTCGGGCTCGGCGGCGACCTCGGGGGCCGGCCCGTCACCGGGGATCTCGCCGCCGGTCGTGGAGGCATCGGACGTGTCGATCTCGATGTTCATGTCCTCGAAGTCCATCTCGATGAGATCGTCCCCCCCGTCCGTACCCGCATCGGCGGGGGCCTGGGGCGCCGGCAGGTTGATGAGCGCGCGCACCGCGGCTTCCACGTCCTCCGCAGACAGCGGCATGCGAAGGTACTGGTCGGCGTGGGTCTTGAGGCTCCGGTGCTGGTCGAAGACGTCTTGCGTGATGTCCGAGGCGTACATCACCAGTGGGATGTACTTGGTCTCGTCGTTGCGGCGTAGCTTGTTGCACACCGAAAAGCCCGACACGCTCGGCAGCTCGACGCGCAGGAAGATCACGTCGGGCGTGGCCGTCCGCGCGAGGCTCATGGCCTCGGGGGCCTCGTGGGTCCTTTGAAACTCGAAGCCAAAGGGGGACAGGGCCGCCTGAATGGCCGAAACCGCTTGATCGTCGGCGTCGATGATGAGCGCGGAGAACACGACCCGCAGGGTATCGGCTCACGGGCCTTGTGCCTAGCCCCAAGGGCGCGTGTGTCCGACCTCGGGCCGGCCGGGGCTCGTGCTATCGCAGCCGTCCGTCACGGGTCGGGCGGCGACGCCGTTCGACGGCGCGGGCGATCCGCTCGGCCACGTGCAGCAGCAAGGCTGCCTCGGGGCCGTGCTGTGCCACGACCGATGGGTCGAGGCCCCGCAGGGGGCGCCCGCGGTCGAGCGGTGTTTCGAGCGACAGCGCGTGGTGGATTCCCGCCGCCTGGAAGTGCACGGTGGGGCGCCCGCCCTCGCCGCGCGCGAGCTGGAAACGTCGGCCGTCCCGCACGAGCACCTCGGCCGTGCCGTCCAAAACCTGTGCGGCGCGGGCCTGGACGTCCTCGACGACGACGGGGGGGCCGCCGTCGGGCATTGGCACGCGAAGCTCCAGCCTGGCCCGCGGCGCCGGGGGGCGCGGGGCGGGGGGAGCGTAGGCGCGCGCGGACACCAGCTCGACGCCGGCGGCCGGGGCGTGGACGGGGAAGCCGACCTTGGGCTCGAGTGCCGCAAGGCGTGCCTGCACCTCCGGCGGCAGGGGCTCGGGAGGGGCGCCCTCGGCCGGCGCGGGCGCGGCGGGGGCCGCGGGGGCGGCCTGGGCCGCCATCTCGCTGGCGGCGGGGGGCTTCGGCCCCGGCAGCAGATCGTAACGGGCCAGCGCGACGATGCCGAGGGCCACGGCGCCGGCGGGGAGCATCACGAGCCCCCCCCGCAAGAACGCCCCGGCCCGGCGCCGGGCCGCGTCCAGCCACGATGCTGGCGACCGGCCGCCGTCTTCCAGGTCGGCGAGGGTCGCCCGGACGGCGGCCGCGAGGTGTGGCGGCGCGCGGTGGGGGCCGGCCTGCCGCAGTACGGTGCGGACCCAGGCCTGCTCGCGGGCCACGGCGCGGCAACCAGCGCAGCCTTCGAGGTGTTCGGCCACGCGCGGGACGTCCTCGCCGCCCAGCTCCCCGTCCACGTAGGGCTGGAGCAGGCCGGCGAACTCCTGGCAGGCGGAAGGCGTGCGATCGGACGTCATGGCGTGCCTCGTTTGCGGTAGTCGTCGAGACGAACGGGGGCCTCCGCCGCGGGCTCGGCGGAGGCTGGCTCGGGGGGGGCGATGCCCAGGGCGCGGGCGGGCTCGGCCAGGAGGGTGCGAAGCATCTTCCGTCCGCGATGGATCCGGGACATGACCGTGCCGATGGGGCATTCCATGGCCTCGGCGATTTCACGGTAGGAGAAGCCTTGCAGGTCCGCCAGGGTCACGGCCACGCGGTAATCCTCGGGCAAGAGGTCCAGCGCGGCCAGGACGTGCTCGCGCAGGCGGCGAGCCTCGGTCGCCTGGTCGGGGGCCGGCACCGGTGCGGCCAGGGGGTCGTGGCGGACGACCTGGGCCGCGTGCTCGACGGCGTCCTCGTTGCGGCGCCGCCGGCGGTCCCGGTGGTAGCGGTTGATGAACGTGTTGCGCACGATCGTCACGAGCCAGGCGCGTACGCTCGTGCCCGGTCGAAACGATCCCCAGAAGCGAAACGCGCGCACGCAGGCCTCTTGCACCAGGTCCTCGGCCTCCACCGGGTTGCGGGTCAGGCGCAGCGCCACGGCGTGCATCGTGTCGAGCTCGGGGAGCACGACGGCCTCGAAGCGCTGGCGGTCCGCAGGGTTCATGGGTCCCTGGGTGTACCACCGCCGCGGCGGTTCGATTCCCGCACCGATTGGCGCAAATCGCGCCATCTTCGCCCCGGTAGACTGCGCCGGCCGACCATGCCCGACGAGATCACGTACCGCAGCCCGCTTTCGACCCGCTACGCCACGGCCGAGATGGTCGCAAACTTCACCGACCGGCGCCGGGCGCTGGTCTTTCGTGACCTGTGGATCGCGCTGGCGAAGGCCGAGCGCAGCCTCGGGGTCCCGATCTCCCAGGCCCAGGTCGAGGCGCTCGAACGGGCGCGGGACCGGCTGGACCTTGCCCGCGTGGCGGCCCTGGAGGCGGAGCTTCGCCACGACGTGATGGCGCACGTGCACCACTTCGGGGAGGTGGCCGGGCCCGACGCCGCCCGGATCATCCACCTGGGGGCGACGAGCTGCTTCGTGGCCGACAACGCCGACCTGGTGCTCTACCGCCGGGGCCTCGACCTGCTGCTCGACCGCCTCTACACGGTCCTCGAACACCTGCGGGCCTTCGCGCTGGCCCACGCGGACCTGCCGGCGCTGGCCTACACGCACTTCCAACCCGCCCAACTCACGACGGTGGGCAAGCGGGCCTGCCTTTGGCTGTACGACCTCGTCCTCGACTTCGATTGCCTCGACGAACTGGTGCGGACGCTGCCGTTTCGCGGGGCGAAGGGGACGACGGGGACCCAGGCATCCTATCTTGCGCTGTTCGACGGCGACCACGACAAGGTACGCGCCCTCGACCGCAAGATCGCCGAGGCCATGGGCTTTGCGCGGGTCGTGCCCGTCTGCGGGCAGACCTACACGCGCAAGATCGACACCTGGATCGTGTCCGCCCTGGCGGACGTGGCCGGCTCGCTGGCGAAGATGGCGGTGGACGTGCGCCTGCTGGCCCACGAGCGCGAGATCGAGGAACCGTTCGGTCGCAAGCAGGTGGGGTCGAGCGCCATGGCCTACAAGCGCAACCCCATGCGCAGCGAGCGGATCTGTGGGCTCGCGCGGTTCGTCCACAGCCTCGCCGCGAGCCCGCGCGAGACCCACGCGAACCAGTGGCTCGAGCGCACACTCGACGACAGCTCGAACCGGCGTCTTGCGATCACCGAGGCCTTCCTGGCGACGGATGCGGTGCTCAATCTCGCCGCCGACGTGGCGGCGGGCCTCGTGGTCCATCCGGCGGTGGTGGAGGCGAACGTCCGGGCCGAGCTGCCGTTCA
>JALSIN010000253.1 GCA_026989935.1 Polyangiaceae bacterium
GAACTCCCCGCCCGACAGGGTGGTGGCCGCCCGGTCGAGCGTCAGGTAGGACAGGCCGATGGCTTCCAGGAACCCGAGGCGCCGCAGGGCGGGCTCGACGATCACCGCGGCGACGTCCCGGGCGTGCTCGTCCGGCTCGATGGCGCGCAGGAACGCCGCCACCTCCGGCACGGTGCCCGCCGCCACGTCGGCGATCGACCGGCCGGCCACGCGCACGCAAAGAGCCTCCGGTCGCAGGCGCGTCCCCTGGCAGGTGGGGCAGCGCTCGTCCTCGGCCAGCCGCTCGACCTCCGCGACCAGCTCCGGGTTCGCGTCGTGGGCGTCGCGGACCTCCTGCAGCTTGCGCAGGACCAGGGGGACGAGCCCCTCGAACGCCGGGGTGTCGCCACCCGGGCCCTCGAACAGGCCGATGCGCGCCTCGGGGGGCAGGGCCTCGAAGGGCACGTCCTCGGGGATCTCGAGGGCGCGCACCGCCCGGTCGAGGGCCCGCGCGATCGACCGGCGCAGCAGCGGCGCGGTGGGCAGCACGGCGCCGTCGGCGAGGCTGCGGGACGGGTCCGGCACGATCCGTTCGGCCAGGACGGACGGGCGCGCCCCGATCCCCTTGCAGGCGGGGCACCAGCCGTCGGGGTGGTTGAACGAGAACAGCGACGGCGCCACCTCGTCGATCCGGCCGCCGCGCCCGTCCACGGTGTAGTGCTCGCGGTACGTGCGTTCCTCGCCTTCGAGCGGGACCACGCGGATCGTGCCGCCGGTCAGCTCGGCGCACAGGTCCAGGGCCTCCCGCAAACGGGTCTCGATCCCGGGGCGCACGACGAGCCGGTCCACGTAGACCTCCACCGTGTGGGGCTCGTCGGGCGCGAGCGCAGGCGGTGCGGCCGGGTCGAGGACGGTCCCGTCCACGGCGATCCGGGCGAACCCCCGGCGCAGCAGGTCGGCGAGGCGGGCCGCGTGGTCGCCGGGGGCGTCTTCGACGACCGGGGCGACGATGGACAGCCGCGTCCCCTCCGGCAGCGCCAGGATCTCGCGGGCGACGTCCTCGCGGGTGGTGCGGCGCACGGGGGCGCCCGTGCGGGGGTCCACGACGGTCCCGAGGCGCGCGAACAGCAGGCGCAGGTAGTCGTAGACGTCGGTGAGCGTCCCGAGGGTGGAACGCGGCGTGCGCCCGGCCGCGCTCTGCTCGAGGGCGACGCAGGGGCTCAAGCCGTCCACCAGATCCACGTCGGGGGCCGGGAGCCGGTCGAGCAGGGTGCGCGCCGCGGGGGACAGCGTCTCCACGTAGCGGCGGCGCCCCTCGGCGTAGATCGTGTCGAAGGCCAGGCTGCTCTTGCCCGAGCCGGAGGGGCCGGTGATCACCACGAGGCGGTCGCGGGGCAGGTCCACGTCCACGCCGCGCAGGTTGTGGGTGCGGGCGCCGCGGACGCGGATGAGGTGCGGCCGGGTGGCGTCGCCCCGGGGGGCCGGGGCCGGGCCCACCGCCGATGGAAGGGGTCGGGGCGGGGGCGGCGCGCCGGCCTCGGGCGCGGCCGGCTTGCGCACGACGCCGCGCTTCTTGGGCGGTCGCGGGGCGCTCATCCGGCGGCCTCCCAGATCGGGTCGTCCCCGCGGGCATAGCGCACCGCCGCGAGCATGCTCGTGGGGAAGATCCGCCCCGTGCCGGCTCGCGCCCGCGCCGTGCCGTGGTCCGGGGAGGTGCGCAGGAACGAAAGACCCAAGGTGACGTTGACCCCGCAGCGTACGTGGGCGAGCTTGAACGGCGCGAGTCCCTGGTCGTGGTACATGCACACGAGGCCGTCGTACGCCCCCTCGTGGGCCTGGAACATCGCCCCGTCGGCGGGCAGGGGCCCCTCGAAGCGGGCGAACGGCGCGGCGGCGCGGGCCCCGGCGACGCCGGCCGCGACGACCGTCGCGTCCTCGGGGCCGAACCGCCCGTCCTCGCCCGCGTGGGGGTTGAGGCCGCACACCCCGACGACCGGCGCGGCGACGCCCAGGTGGTCGCGCAGGGCGGCCGCCAGGTGCCGGCCGGCCCGGGCCACGGCCTCGGCGGTCACCAGGCGGGGCACCCGGGCCAGCGGCACGTGCACGGTCACGAGCGCCACGCGAAGGCGGGGGCCCATCATCGCCATGGTGACCGCCCGCCCGCCGTCGCGCGCGGCGAGAAACTCCGTGTGCCCCGGGAACGGGAAGGCGCCCGGCGGCATGGCGGCCTTGTGGATCGGGGCCGTCACGAGGGCGGTGCCCGGGTGTCCGAGGACGTGCGAGACGGCCCGTTCGAGCAGCGCGTGCGGCGGGGATCCGGGCTCGCACAGGGCCGGGTCCAGGTGCGGCGCCAGCGCGTCGAGGCCGCCCGGGGCGAAGTCCGGCGGGAGGGCGGCGGCGCGCGCGGCGAGCACCGCAGGATCCGCCGCTACCCGGTCGCCCGGCGACAGGTGCCCGCGCGCCCCGAGCCACAGCAGCAGGTCGGGGCCGATCCCGGCCGGATCACCCGC
>JALSIN010000254.1 GCA_026989935.1 Polyangiaceae bacterium
GCTGCATGTAGGGGGTCATGGTGTCGTTGACGACGAAGCCGTTGTCCTGCAGCCACTGGACGGCGAGGGCGGCGTCGGAGGCGGCGAAGGTGACGGTCTCGTAGTCGCCGACGATCTGCATGTCGAGAACGTCCACGCCGCCGGGCGGATCGTCGCCCCCGCCTGCGCCCGCGTCGAAGTTCGGGGCGACGAAGACCATGCCGTCGTCGTCGTCGTAACATGGGTTGTCGTGCTTTCGGCAGATATAGGCCGAACCTGGGCAAGCGGACAGGTCCTCGACCGGCACCGGCGGCCGGGTTCTCCGGTCGAGCAGGCCGAAGACGGTGGGCTCGGTGATCGCGAGCTGGGGCTGGTTGGGGACGGGGACGATCCAGGCGAACTGGGCCGGGTCACCCTGGTAGCGGATGAGGACGTGGGCGGTGACGGTGGACTCTCCGACCTCGAAGATGATCTGCTCGGCCTGCTGGTTGACGGCGTAGTCCCCTTCGGTGACCGCAGGCGGCGACAAGCAGCCGCAAGCATCGACCGGGCGGGGCGCCGCCACGGCGGCCAGCACGGCCGAGGTGGCCCAAAGGACAAGATGGGACGATCGGAGGGGGCGAGGAAGCATGGTCAGCCTTTCAGGTCCGGGTCCGCGCGTCGTTCAGGGGACCTTCCCCCGATCGAGGATGGCGCCCCGCTCGAGGGCTCATGCCATCGGTGCGCGAAAAGAGGGTCGAGTGGGTTTCCTGCATCACCACGCATCATACATAATATATCTACCAAAAATAACTATCGTTGCGTGCGGGACGATGTTTGCACTATTCAAACCGCCTCGTGGGTGGATTTGTCCGTCCGGGGCGGGTTGGGGGCGTCTTTGCGGCCTGGCCTTCGCCGGGGCCCGAAGGGCCGCGTCCTTCGCGCAGGGGTCACATGCCGCGCATTTTCGCGAGTACACGAAAACGCCCCCGGCGGTCGCCGGGGGCGTCGGGTGGGCGGCACCAGGCCGTGGTGCTACCCCGTGCGCCGGCGGCGAAGGCGCGTCAGGGAAAGGATCGCCAGGCCGAACAGCCCGCCGAGCATACCGGTGGGGCCCCGGTCGGGCGTGCAGGCGCAGCCGGCCCCGGCGCCGTCCTTTTCACCGCCGCCGGAGGCCCCCCCGCCGCCGGTCCCGCCGCCGGTGCCCCCGCCCCCACCGGAGCCGCCCGTGAAGTCGCCGCTGGTCGCGCCGCACGAGTCGTCGTAGGGGTCGGGCGGCTCGACGAGGTCGGCCGGGTCGGGCATGGACGAGTCGCAAAGGACGCCGTTGGGAGGCAACTCCGCCGCGGCGCGCGGCACGAGCCACCCGTCCGGCCCACACGTGGGCGGGGCCGCGAAGCAGATCGCCAGGTCGGCCCGCGCGTTCGTGAAGTTCTCGGCGCCGGGCGAGCCGCTCATGGCGGTGATCGGGCTGCAGGTCGGGACCAGTTCGCCCTGGGCGGGTGCGGCGCCGCTGGCCCCGTCGCAGCGGCAGGCCGCGAAGCCGCCGAGGTTGACGCACTGGCCCGCGCCGCAGCTTACCGCGTCGCACGGGTCGGGCAGGGCCACGTCCTTGTCGAGGATCACGGGGGGCGTTTCGGGCACGCAGGTCACGGAGGGTGCCCCGTCGAGGTCGGTGAACACCCGCGCCACGTAGCCCGCGTCGCAGGCGCAGCCGACGCCCTGCTCGGTCTGCACGCACTGGCCCTGGCCGCAGTAGACGGCCGCGCAGTCCTCGATGGCGTCGATGGCTTCGGCGGTGGTCGTGTCGAGGATGTCGGCCTCGCAGCCGAGGACGGAGGTGTAGCGCCCGTCGAGGCGGAGGCGGCCGTTTTGGGGCAGGTTCCCCGCGGGCTCGAAAGCGGGGTCGAAGGTCATCTCCTCGGCGGACAGCCGGGTCGTAAGGCGGGTCATGCGGGTGTACTTCGACTGCAGGTCGGAGACGAGGGCGGCGCCCTCGACCAGGCCGGGGATCTGGCTGCAGTCGCCCTCGTCGAAGGCCTGGCCCGGGCACTGGCACAGGCCGTCGCCGCCGATGAAGCACCAGTCCTCGCCGTCGGAGCAGCAGCCGGAGGGGTCGTCCTCGGGGGCGGGACCGGGGCTCGGGGGCGGGCCGGCGTACTCGACGACGAAGGCGTCGCCGCCGGCCTCGTCGATGGTGCGGGCCAGGAGCATGGGATAGTTGAGGCGGCCCTGGCTGTCCTGAGACAGGCGGGTCTCGTCGATGGTGGCGAGGGGGTGGCCGATGGGGCGGTATTCGTCGCCGTTGGCGTAGATGAGGGCGGTGACGGTCAGGTGGGGCTCGGTGGCGACGGCGGTAAGCTGCAGGGGGATCATCGGAGTGGTCCCCTGGTAGGTCATGGCCAGCGGCTTGATCGAGTCGAGGCCGGCGCCTGCGACGAGCTTGGCGGCGACGAAGACCATGCCGGCGTCGATGTAGGGCTGCATGTAGGGGGTCATGGTGTCGTTGACGACGAA
>JALSIN010000255.1 GCA_026989935.1 Polyangiaceae bacterium
GCCCCGCGCCCCACGGCGCCGAGCCCCACCACCGCCGCGGCGGACAACGGGCCCAACCCGACCACGGCCTCATCGAGGGTGCGGGCGAGGTCGTCGCAGGCGCCGCCGCCGGCCCGGCAGGCGCCTCGCAGGTCGGCCTCGGACTCCACGACGAGCAGGCGCGGGGGCGGGTCCGGGATCCCGTGCCGCGCGAGCACCCCTTCCACCAACGGGGCCGGTACGCGGTGGCGGCTCGGAGCGAACCGGGCCACGTCCCGCATCGCGCTCGACAGGGCGGGGTCGAGGCGAAGCCCCCGCCGCTCGAGCCGGGCGGCGACGGCCCGCTCCACGGCGTTCGGGGTGAACGGTCCGTGTCGGCCGTAGGCCCCGGAGGCGGCCGGGTCCACCGTCACCCGGATCGATCGCACCTGCGCCACGCGCGCCAGCGACGTGCGCACCTGTGAACCCGCCGGCGCACAGGCGCAGGCGACCAGCCCCCCCCCGGCGAACCAGGTTCGAACCGATCCGTTCACGGCACGAGCTCCAGGCGCGCCGCCGCTTCCATGGCGTGGAAGTCCGGGACCCGCGTGGGCGACAGCGCAAGGGCCGTGGCCGGACCGCGGCGCGGGCGATCGAGGACGAAGGCGTTCATGGCCACCACCAGGCCAGCGGACGCCTCGCAGGAAAGGTCCGTGAAGGCGCAAAGCTGCGCCATGGGCAGCGCCCACTCCACCGTCCAGCCCTCGTCGCGGTCCCCGCGGCGGTCCAGGGTGCCGCGCACCCGGCAGGCCGGCGTCGTGTCCAGGTCGGCCTCGGGGCCGCCCTCGCGGTGGGCCTCGAAGGCCGCATCGAACACCACGCAGCGGGGCGAGACCTGCAGTTCCACGTAGCGTCGGCTCGGCGCCGGCGCGCCCACGAAGACCTCGAACGCCTCCTGCGTCCACAGGCGGGCGTCCCGCTCCGTGAACGTGCCCCAGACGTCCGGGTCGTCGATCTGCGCGGCCACGAACAGCGCCTCGGGCGTCCACCCCACGAAGACACGGGCCGCAGGCGCCGTCCCCCGCCGCCCCGTGCGACTTTCCACCAGCGCGACCGGTGGGCCCGGCCACTCGCCGGGCGCGAGGGTCCCGTCGAGCACCGGCGCCCTCGCAAGCCGCCGCGCCCGGATCCGGCGCGGGCGCGCCGCCACGGCCGCCACCCCGAGCACCGCCACCCCGTCCTCCCGCCGCGGTCCGGAGACGGCCGCCACGAGCGCCGGCCCCACCCGGCGCCGGGCCAGCACGACCGCACTCGACGGGGCGTAGTCCTCCGGGACACGCAGGACCGTCGGGCCGGGCTGGGCCGCCACCTCCCAGCGCACGCCCGGCGGTTCGTCCTCCTCGGGACGAAGGCGCCGGTACCCCTCCGGGCCGTACGCCACCACCTGCCACGCCGCGTCGGCCGGCTCCGCGAGCGCCAGCTCGAAGCGCCCTCCGTCGGCCGCGGCCGTGCGCACGGACACGGTCAGCGCCGCCCCCGGGGCGACCGGCTCCGGGTCGAACACCACGGCCTCGATGCGCGCACCATCGGCGAAGGTCCAGCGATCGGCGCGCTCCCCCGGCGACCGGGCCGGCGGGGGCCGCACGATCGGATCGGGCCGGGGCGGCGGCTCGCCCGCGCAGGCGAGCAACGTGCACACGGCGCCGCAGGCCCGGCGGACACGCTGGCTGGGCCGCGGCGCACACCGGTTCATCGAGGCGGGCTGCACGCGCGACCTCAAAAGCGCAGGACGGGCACCCCGGCGGGCGGCCGGACGGCGGCCTGGGCGTCGAGGGCGTCTTCGCGCCCGGTCCGCGCCGCCTTGATCGCGATCCCGGTGATCGCGGCGGCGCTGGCCACGATGGCGGTGACGGTCACCCAAAAGTACCACTTGGTCACGATCCGGTCGCGGCGCGGGGGCGGCGGCTCGTCCGCGGGCGGGGCCTTGCCCGCGGTGGGCGGCGGGGGCGCCGGGCCCTCGGCCGCGCGGCGGGACGGGGGCTCGTCCGCCACCCGGCCCCGCTGCCGGGCCCGCAGGCGCGCGAGGATCTCGTCCACGGCGGCCCGCGCCTCGGATCCCTCCGGCAGGTGGGCCCGCTGGGCCTTGCGCGCCTCGATCGCGCCTTCCAGGTCCCCCATGGCTTCGAGCACCTCGGCCTCGAGCGCGTGCGCGTCGGGATCGTCCGGCCGCGCCGCCCGGCGCGATGCGGCGAGTTGCCGGGCCGTCGTGAGATCGCCGGCGTCGAGGGCCGCGCGCACGTCGGCCGCGGAGGGGACAGCGGCCCGCCCCGTCCCGTCGGCCGCACTCGCCCGCGGCGCCTCGGCGGCCGCGGCCGGCCCTTCGGCGCCACGGGGGTCGGCCCCCGCCTCGTCCGAGGCGGGCCCGGACGAGGCCGCCGGTTCGGATACCTCTGCGGCGGCCGGGGGCGCGGCCGCCCGTGCGGCCACCGGGACGGCGCTCCACGCCAGCATCCCGGCGAGGACGAGGGGCAGGCCGCGGCGGGGGATCGAAGGGCGGTCGAATGCGACGGGCAACGGGGCCTTACTTGTCATCGTACACGTCATCCTTGAGCTCCGGGGGCGGCGGCAAGGGGGGCGGGGACGGAGCCTTCGCCTCGCCGGCGGCGGGCGCGGCGGGCGGCGGGCGGCGGCGCTTGCGGCGGCGCGGGCGCTTCTTGCGGGGGGGATCGGCCGGCGCGGATCCGGCGGACCCGACGGCGTCGGACCGCGCCGGCGCGGGCGGCGGCACCGGTGCCCCGGTGGCGGCAGCCGCCCCCTTCGGGTCGGCCGGAGCGTGGGCGACGCGGCCCGGGCCGCCGGGATCCTTCGACCCCGGGCCCGGGGCCGCGGGATCCACAGCCCCCATGGGGCGCTCGATCCGCGCGGGGACCGCGGCGGGTGCGACCGCGGCCCGCGGCGGGTTCGAGGCGGGCGGCGACACGGGCGCCCGGGCGCGGTCCGCCGCCCCAGCCCCGGCATAGAGCGCGGCCGCCGCGGCGCCGGCCCCGGCGATCCCCAGCACGGCGAGCCACGGGCGGCGACGCGGCGCGGGATCGGGCTCCGAACCCGCGGGGTCGGTCGCAGCCGGTGTCGGCTCGGGCTCGGCGGCGGGTTCGAGACGGGTCGTGACCGCGCTCGCCGGGGCCGACCCGGCGGAGATCCCCGGCCCGGGAGCGAAGGGGCTCGGCAGCGCCTCGGCCGGCGGCGTCGTGGTCTCGGCCGGGCCGGCCGCCACCGCCATGGTGGGCTCGTCGGGCGAGGCCGTCCGCCCACGCGGCCCAAAGGGGATCGTCGCGAGCACCGGGCCGTGCTCGGCGAGGATCCGGCGAAGCGAGGCCGCGACCGCCGCGGCCGTCTGCGGCCGATCGTCCGGCGACTTGGCCAGCAGGGCCATCGTAAGGTTCGCGAGCTCGTCCGGGATCGGCCGTTCGGGCGCCGCCTGGCGCGGGTCGAGGGGCGGCTCCCGCATGTGCTTGGCGAGCACCCCCATGAAGCTGTCGTCCACGAAGGGCACGTTTCCGGTGAGCACCTCGTACAGGATGACGCCCAGGCTGTAGAGGTCCGCCCGCGGGTCGAGCCGCTTGCCCTGGGCGCGCTCGGGGGCGAGGTAGTACGGCGTGCCCAGGACGGTGCCCATCTCCGTGCGCACCGCGTGCTCGTCGTCCACCAGCTTGGCGATCCCAAAGTCCAGGATCTTCGCGCGGGTCCGGTCGCCGGGCCCGCCGATCACGAAGACGTTGCCGGGCTTGACGTCCCGGTGCAGCACGCCGGCCTCGTGGGCCGCCGCGAGGCCCTCGGCCACGTCGGCCAGCCACGCGACCGCCTCGTCGAGGGTGCCGCCGTCGGCCAGGGCCTCCTCCAGGGTGCGCCCTTCGAGCAGCTCCATGGCCAGGAACACCTCGCCGTCGTCCGTCCGATCGAAGTCCTCGATCCCCACGATGGCCGGGTGGCCGATGGCGCCGGCGGCCCGCGCCTCCTGCTCGAACCGCCGCACGGTCGCCTCGTCGCGCGCCTGGTCGCGCCGCAGGACCTTGAGGGCCACCTTGCGGCCGAGCCGCACGTGCTCGGCCTCGTACACACGTCCCATCCCCCCCTCCCCCAACAGGGCCACCACCCGGTAGCGCCCCCCGAGGATCGTCCCGGGGGCGATCGGCGCCCGCGGATCCGGCCGCGGATCCATCCCGAAACGAAACGGCCGCGTCCACCCCGCCCCGGTCCGGAGCGGGCGCGTGCGTTCGTGGCGCGCAGGCACGGCAACCACGGTAGCAGCCCCGTTCGGCGAATGCGCCGCCGCGCGCCCCCGTCGCCCGCGCTGCCGGCCCGCGGGCGCGTCTGCTAGCGTCCCCGCGGCCATGGCCTCGCGCACCAAGAAGATCGACGACCTGCTGGCGGTCCTCGAGAAGACGGGCGCCGACCCCCTGCGCCTGTCCGTCCTGCGCTGCACCCGCCGCTTCAAACGGTCGTGGGTGGACCTGGCCGAGGTCCTCGTGGAGGTGCGCAAGACCGCCGCCTACCGCGACTGGGGCTACGAGGACCTCTACACCTACTGCCGCGACGAGCTGTCCCTGCGCAAGGCGACGGTGGACAAGCTGACGGCCTCGTACCACGCCCTGCAAACCCACGCCCCGCAGGTGCTCGAGCGTGACGGGATCACCCACGCGATCCCGAGCTACGAGGCGATCGGCTACTACGAGCGGGCGGCGAAGGCGGCCAACGACACACGGGCGACGGACGGCGAGGGCGGCGACGGACGGCCCCCCGCCGTGCTCGACGAGCTGCGCCGGGCGGTGTTCGACGAGGGGCGTCCCGTGACGGAGCTGCGCAAGCGCTTCAACCCGGTGCTGCACCCCAAGTCCCCCGAGGAGGTCCGCCTCGCCACGATCACGACGGCCCTGCGCCTGGCCCACAAGCTGGCGGAGGTCCTGCCCGACATCGAGGACCTCGACCCCGAGCAGGTGACCGCGCTCGAGCTGCAGCTCGGAGCCCTGAAGAAGGCCCTCGAACCCCTCGCCGAGCCGCTGCGCGCGGCCGTCCGCAAGCGTCGCGCCGCGGCGCGCCGGCGTCCCGCGGCCGTCGCGGGGGACGGCGCCGGCGGTTGAACGTCCGTCCGGCACGACGGCCGCGGGTGCCGGACGCCCCGAGCCGTTATGCTCCCCGCGACCGTGTCGTTCGACCGCCTGCGAACGCTCGTGCGGCGGCGGATCGCGCCGCTGGTGTGGCCCCACGACCCCGAGCCGGGCGCGAGCCGACCGCGCGCCGCCTACCTGGCGCTCGTGTTCCTCGTGCGCCGGTCGCTGCACGAGGACCGCCTGCCCACCATGGCGGCCGTGCTCACCCTGCAGACGGCGCTGGCGGTGGCGCCGGCCGTGGGCGTGGCGCTGGCGGGGCTGGGCGCCCTCGGCCCGGAGGAGGCCGAACGCCTGCTCGCGCGCACCTTCGCCACGTGGATGCCGGCGAACGCCGACCCGGCGGGGACGGCCCGCAACGTGATCGACCTGGCCCGCGGCGTCTCCGCGCGGGAGCTGGGCGTCGCCGGGTTCCTCGCCGCCCTGGCGGTGGCCTACCTGGCCTTCGCCAGCCTCGAGGCCACGATAAGCCGTGTCTTCCGGGCCGAGCGCCGGCACGGCTTCGTGGTGAAGTTCACCCTGTTCTATACGCTCGCCACCCTGGGGCCGCTCGTGGCGCTGTACAGTCTGCGCGCCGGCTTCGCCGACCCGGCCGACCTGCTGCCGCGCGCGGCCACGGCGGCCGCCCTGTGGATGCTCTACGTGCTCGTCCCGCGCACGAAGGTCGCCTGGCTCGCCGCGCTGGGCGGCGCCGTGCTCGCCGCCGCGTTGCTCGAGGCGGCCCGCGGCCTGTTCGGCCTGTACCTCGAACGCGCCCTCGGCCTGTACGAGTCGATCTACGGCCCGCTGGCGCTGCTGCCCGTCTTCCTGCTGTGGTCGTACATCTCGTGGCTGGCCGTGCTCGTGGGGGCCGAGGTGGTCTACCTCCTGCACCACCGCCGCACACTGCGCCTTTCGGGGTGGCTGCCTCGCCCGCGCACCCCCGACGGTCCCGTGCGCTGCGCCGCCCCGGTGGCCGCGCGGCTGCTGCTCGCCATCGCCGACAACTTCGACCGGCGCGGTGCCCCCCTCGACGCCCACGCCCTCGCCGAGCGCTTCGGGCTGCCGGTCGAGGACGTCGCCGCCGTCTTGCGTGTGCTCCTGCAACACGGCTTCGTCGCCCGCGCGCGCGCCGACGGCGGCGCATCGTTCGTACCCGGCCGCCCCCTCGACCGGATCGTCCTGTCCGACGTGCTGGCCGCCTTCGACCTGGCCACGGGCGAGCCCCCCCGCGACGACCGCTTGTCGGCCCTCCTCGACGACCTCCGGCACGTGCGGCGGGCGCGGACGGGCGCGATCACCTACGCCGACCTGCTGGCGGACGCCCGCGCCCGGCGCGACGGAGCCGCCGGATCAGACGGCGTCGCTGGTGCTCGAAAAGGTAAAATCGCGCACGACCATGGGCGGCACGACGAGCACGGCCCGTGAAAGGCCGGACCGCACGGGGGTGCCGAGGGCCACGAGGTTCGCCAGCACCCGCAGCGGCGACTCGTTGTAGCGCAGGTTCTTGATCGGGTGGGCGATCGCCCCGTCTTCGATCCAGAACGTGCCGTCGCGCGTCATGCCGGTGACCGTCAGGGACCGCGCCGCGAGGACACGGTTGTACCAAAAGCGCGTCACGTAGATCCCCCGCTGGACGGTGCGGACGAGGCTCTGCGCATCGCCCTTGCCCCCGGCCACGAACATCGACGACCCCATGGGCCGCGGCGCAAGGCCCCGCCGGGCCGCCCAGGCCCGCCCGACGGGCAGCGCCACCAGGCGGCCGCGATCGACCCACACCGTCCTGCGCACGGGGTATCCGCCGGGACCCAGGGGGCTCGACGGGTGGCGCGGGTCGGCCGGGTCGGACCCGATCGTCACGCGCTCGTCGAACAGGCGCTCTCCGATCTTCGTGCGCCCGCCCGGGGCCGAGAAGGCGCTTCGTCCCTCCTCGGCCGCCCGCAGGCTCATCGCCACCCGCAAGAAGGCGAGTAGGTCCGCCGCGGCCTCGGGGGCCAGCACGACGGTGTAGCGGCCCGGGTCGATGGGCCGCGGCGCACGGGCCCGCTCGGCGGCGGCCGCCACGCGCTCGCCCAGGGCCGCCGGATCGATCCCGCGCAGGCGGTGGGACACGACGCCCCCCTTGCTGCTGCCGGTGCCGTCCGGGGTGCGGCAGGTCAGCGACAGCGCGATCTCGGTGCCCTCGTCGTAGGCGTCGAGCCCGGCCGAGTCGGCCACGACCGTGCGCTGCACCTCCACGCGGCAGAACCCGGAAGGCTGCACCCCCCGCGCGAGCGCGCGCTCGATGGCCGGCGCGACCAGCTTGCGCCGTCCTTCCGGGCCGGCCGCGGCCAGGCGCCGGTCGAAGCGACGCACGCGCGGCACCTTCACCGCCCCCACGGGCGGCACGTGCTCCGGGTCCTTCGGCGCCAGCCGGGCCAGGGCTTCGGCCTCGGAAAGCAGCGCCCGCGCGTCGGCCAGGCGTTCGGCCACACCGCGGACGGAGGCCGAACGCCCGTCCATGGCGGCGGTGACGTGCACGTCCACCCGCTCCGACTCGCCCGCGGTCGTGGGCCCCTCGTGGAACCAGCGCGTATGCCCGACGGCGCGGGCGCGCACCCACACGACGGTCTCGGGCAAGCTCGCAGCGCGCAACAGGTCGCGGGCGAGGGCCCGCAGGTCGCTGCGGCCGGGCATCAGGCGCCTCCTCCCGCCACGAGCACGCGCGCCCGGAAGCGGGCCGGCGGGCAGCCGTGGCTGACGGCGTTGGACTGCCCGGGCTCCCCCTTGCCGTCGCTGAACGTGCCCCCGAGCCGGTACGTCCCCGCCCCGCCGATCATGTCGCAGGACGACCAAAAGTCGATGGTGTTGGCCTGATAGGCCACGTCCCGCAGGGGCCGGGTAAGGCGCCCGTTTTCGATCTCCCAGAAGAACTGCCCGCCGAACTGGAAGTTGTAGCGCTGGTGATCGATGGACCAGCTCCCGCGCCCGCTGATGTAGACCCCGCGGTCCGTGGCGGCGATGAGGTCCTCCGTGGTCAGACCTTCCGTCCCTGGTTGGAGGCTCAGGTTGGGCATGCGCTGGAAGGGCACGCTGTCGAAGGCGTCGGCGTGGGCGCAGCCGCGGCTTCGCGCCTCGCCGATCCAGGCGGCCTGCTCGCGGGTGGTCTGCCAGCCGACGAAGACGCCGCGCTCGACGATGGGCCAACGCCCCGCGGGCACCCCCTCGTCGTCCCAGGCCGTCGTGGCGAGCCCGCCCGCCTGGGTGCGGTCGGCCACCAGGTTCACGAGCTCGCTGCCGATGCGCCGGGTCCCGGTGTCCTCGGGGCGCAGGAAGCTCGTACCGGCGAAATTGGCCTCCATGCCCACGGCCCGGTCGAGCTCCGTCGGGTGGCCGATGCTCTCGTGGATCGTCAGCCACAGGTTCGACGGCGCCAGGACCACGTGCATCGTCCCGGGCTCGACGACGGCGGCGTGGAGTTTCTGCACCGCCTGCTCGGCGATCTCCGGCGCAGCGTCCACGAGGGCCAGGTCCTCCACGTACTCCCAACCGGCCAGCATCGGCGGGGCCTCGTGGGCGCGCTCGTCGAAGCGGCCGCGGCGCCGATCCACCGCCACGGCCGAAAACCGCGGGTACACCCGCACGTACCGCTGGTGCACCTTCACGCCGTCGCTCGTGACCACGAGCTTTTCCTCGCGCACGGCGGTGACCCCCGCGTGCACCCGCGCGACGCCGGGCACGGCGAGGGCGCGCCGGGCCGCCTCGGCGAACAGCGCCGCCTTGTCGGCCACGGGCACCTCGAACGGATCCTTCTCGTGGGGGGAGACCCACCGTCCCTCCACGGCGGCGACGGGCGCCAGGGTCACGGGGCGGGCGTGCCCGAAGGCGCGGCGCAGGGCGTCCTGGGCCCGCGCAACCTCCACGGCGGTCCGGGCGAGTCGCTTGGCGACGGCGCGGCCCAGGTCGGCGGTGGCGGCGAAGCCCCAGCCCTGCCCCACCAACACGCGCAACCCGATCCCCCGCGACACGCTTCGTCCCACGTGGGATACGTTCGTGTCGCGCAGGGCGAGCGTCTCCCAGGTGTTCTCGGCCAGGCGTGCCTCGGCGTAGCTGGCGCCGAGCGACCGGGCGGCCTCGACGGCGGCCTCGGCGAGGGCCTCGTGGGCCGCCAGCGGGCTCGACGCGAGGCGGGCCGCGCGGTCCGGCGGCGAGGCGGGCGGCGTGTCGGCGGCGGGACGGCGAAACGGCCGCGGTGTCGCCGCCGCGAGCCGGGCCCGGCCCGCGACCGACGCCGCAAGCCCCGCCCGGAGGAGCTGCCGGCGGGAGGTGTCCATGGCGCGGATCCTACCCCAGCCCGCCCCCCGAGGGCCGCCCCGTGCGGGCCGCCCTCGACGTCGCAGCCCCCGCGACTGCGGACCATCGCGCCACCGCCCCGGACAACGCCCTTGCGGGCCGCCCCCCGGAGGGTCACGATGGGCCGCCGTGGGACCCGCCCGCCCCAGGATCGCCGCGTTGGCCCTGTGCGCGGCGGCGGCCTGCCACGCACCCGGCGAGCCCCCGCGCGACGCCCCCGCCCGCCGGGTCGAACCGCCTGCGCCGGCCCCGGCACCGCCGCCGGCCCCCGAGGTGGACCGCTTCCGCCCCGTGGTCGGCCGGGACCTGCGCACGGGCGCTCCCACCTGCGGCCCCTGTGCTACGGGCCGTCCCACCGTGGTGGTCGCCGGCCGGCCGGACGATCCCCGCTTCGGGGAGCTGGCCCGGGACGCCGACGCGGTCGCCGCCAAGTACGCCGGCCGCCTCGACGCGCGGATCCTCGTCCCCGAGACCGCCGTGCAGACCTCCGGCACGGGCGGCACGGGGCCGGGCTCCGCCTCGGCGGACGCCCTGCTGCGGGTCCTACGGGTCGAGGCCCCCGTCGTGGCCGTGGACCCGCGTGCGCCGATCCACCCGAGCCAGGCCCCCTTCGCCCCGGGCGCCGCCCCCCTCGTGGCGCTGGTCCGGACGGACGGCACGATCGCGTACCGAGCCCGCGCCCCCGAGGACCTCTACGAGCTGCACCGGGCCTTTCTCGCCCTCCCCCCTCCGAGCCGGGACGCCTCGGTGGACGCGCCCAGCCCTCCGCCGGAGGTCTACGGCACGAACTCGTCCGCGCCCACGTCCGGCGTGCCGTCGTCCCGCGGATCGCCGTCGATGTCGTCGGCCACCGGGGACTGAAGGATCTCCCCCGCGTCCCTGGCGGAGGCGCCGAGCGTAAGGTGCAGATCACCCCCGTCCGGATCGACGAGGTCTCCCGGCGCGACGTTCGTGATGTTCCCGGTCAGGAAGACGCCCGCGGCCGGATCGTTTCCCAGGATCACCCCGTCGCGCGCGACCAGGTCGTGGCTGACGAGGTTGTTGCCGACCGTCCCGGTGGTGTTCGAGAACCGGTAGTCGATGGATCCGACCGCGGCCGCGTCCGTCGTGTAGACCGTGTTGTGGACCACCTGCGCCCCACAAGCCTGGGCCAGGCCGATCCCCACGTCCACCTTGTACGAGCTGCTCCAGATGCCGGTTCCGCCCGCCCACACGAAGTTGTTGCGGATGACGCCGCCGAAGTGCTCGACGTGGCCCGCGTTGTAGGAGCAATCGGGCGGCGGGGGCTCACCCGTGTAGTCGCGCGCCGCCGCGCCGCCGTTCGTCTCGAAAAGCCCGAACGCCAGCCCCCGCGCACAGTCGTAGAGCCGGTTGCGCTCGATCACGTTGTCCCGGGCGTTCGACTGGAAGATCACGGCGAAGGGGGCCAGGGCGTCTGTGCACCACAGCCCCTCGAACGTGTTGTCCCGCACCCGCCAGCCGCGCACGGCCAGGCCGTACACCGCCCCGGCGTGGCAGTTGATCCCCGACTTGAAGACGTTCGGACGGCCCGCGTCCGTCAGCCGCACCGTGGAGCAGGCCACCTCGCCGTCGTCGGCGTAGGTGGAGTTCGCGTCGTTCCCCGGGGGATTGATCTTGATCGCCTGGCGGGTGGCGTCCTCGATGAGCACCCCGTAGACGCGAAGGCCCGTGATGTCCCGGTCCATGGGAGGCACCACGTGGATCGCATGCTGGCCGGGGTTCCTGATCGTGATCTCCGCGATCGTAACGTCGCTGGCCTGCACGTAGAACGCCGCCTCGAACGAGGCGCCGGTCAGGTCCAAGCGCACGTCGTCTCGGTTGCCCGTCTGGGAGCGGATCGAGATCCCGTCCTTGGCGACCGTGATGAAGTTTCCGCTTCCGCTGGACACCTGATAGCTCCCCGGCTCGAGGAGGATCGTCGTGCCCGTCTCGGCGCCGAGGACGATCTGCGGAAGCATGGCCGCGTCCTGCGGTCCGACGGTCAGGACCGCACCTCCCTGCGGGGGCGGCAGCGGCTCGCACTGGGCCCCGCCCATTCCACCGCCCGTGTCTCCGCCCGACGAAGACGTGGTCGTGGTCGGCCCCGTCGTGGTCGTCGTGGTGGTCCCGCCGGTCTGCGTTCCACCGCTCGTGCCCATCGTCTCCGTCGCCCCCGACGTGGCCCCCGAGCCGTCGGGCGGCTCCGTCTCCTCGAAGCACCCGGTCGCGAGCAAGGCCGCGATCGCCAACGGACCACGACCGCGGAAAGAACCGTGTTGGGGCTTCGCGTGAACCTCCCAGGCTCCCCATGCGCCTCGGGCGGCATCCCCCATCGAGGATCTCGTCCGCATCGCAAGGGACAGGATAACACCCTTTCCTGGACAGACAAGGGGCAGCATCGCCCGTTCGGTCCGCCCCGACCGCCGCCTGGCCCCGCACCGCGCGATCTCGACCTCCCCCCTCGCCGGCGGGCCCCCTCCTTACCAAAGGATCTTTCGGACGAAACAGGCGGGCGCGGCTTCGCAGGCCCTCCGAAGCCGCGCCCGAAAGCGACCGCGCCGCGGCCGCCCCGGAACTACAGCCACTTCTTGAGCAGGTCCACGGCCTCGGGCTTGTACTCGAAGGTCTTGAGTGAGGTGTGGCAGGTCTTGCAGTTGACCTTCTCGCCGGCGGCCTTGGCCTTCTTGACGACCTTCTTCATGAGGGTCTTGGCGGCCTTGCGCCCGCCCGCCTTGCAGGCCTTCTCGACCTGCTTCGTCTTGAAGGACTTGGTGGTGCACGGAGCCGGGGCCTCGTCCTCGTGGGCTACGGCGCTGCCCGCGACGAGACCGGCGCCGGCGGCGAAAAGAAGCGAGACGAAAAGGGTGCGGGTCTTCATGAGAGATGCTCCTGGGTTCGAGGTCGTGGGTCGAAACGTCGTTGGACGGTCTGCCTGCGGCGGCTTGGACGCCCCCGCGGGCGACGGTATTCAATCATGCTGGCCCGCGGAAGCGCCGGCCTTGGCGCCGGATGCGCGCTGCGCCGCCACGAGCCTGGCCAGGGCCTGAATCTCCGCCTCGTCGAGCTTCTCGCCGAAGGCGGGCATCTGCGCCTCCTCGCCGAAGTAGCGCGGGTCCTTGGGGTTCGCGATGAGGCCGGCGATCCAGGCCACGGTCCCGTGGCCGTAGAGGTTGGGCCCGTCGCCCTCGGCACCCGCCTCGATCTCGTGGCAACTGTTGCACTCGAGCTCGTCCTCCCACAGCTTCTTGCCCTTGGCGGCCAGGGCCGGGTCCGCGGGGGGGGCGATCTCGTCGCCCATCGTCGAGACGATGTACTCGACCACGGCAGCGAGCTGGTCGTCCGGCAGATCCTCCGGCGAATACGGATCCATCGTATCGTGCTCCGTCTTGCCGAAGAACTCCGGGGCCCTGGGGTTGCGCACCAGGCGGGCCAGCCACGCCCGGCTGCCGAAGTCCACCAGGGCCGGGGCGTCGTCGCCGCCCTCCATGAAGCGGCCATGGCACCCGGCGCAGCGCTCGGCGTAGATCCGCCGCGCCTCGTACTGCGGGTCGTTGCGGAAGACGGCCTCACCCCCCTCCGGCAGGACGCCGCCGGCCGCCAGCGCCCGCGCCCGCTCGGCCTCGGCCCGCGCCTCGGCCAGCGCCTTCTGGAAGGCCTCGTCGCCGGCGTCCTCCACCTTGGCGGCCACCCCCAGGGCCACGACGCCGGCCAGCAGCGCCCCCATCCCCGCGAGCACCGGCATCCGCTCCTTCGGCCGGCGGCTCTGCGCGCGGTCGAGGAAGGGCAACGCCACGAGGAAGGCCGTCGCCGCCCCGGGGATCACGACGGTCCCGACGAGCACCAGGGGCCCCTCGAAGTACTTGAGGAGCTGGAACAGGAACAGGAAGTACCACTCGGGACGCGCCGGGAAGTTCGAGGCCGGCTGCGCCGGGGCGAACAGCTCGGCCCCGTGGGATCGGATCGTCCAGGCCACGAGGATCCCCGCCGTGACCGCCATCGCCAGCACGTCGTAGAAGATCTGGTGCGGGATGAAGCGGTCGGCCCGCGCAAGCTCCGACTCGGACAGGTGCGCCGGCGGCGTCACCCCGTGGCGCCGAAAGAGCCCGATGTGCGCCACGAGCAGCAGCAGCAAGAGGCCCGGCAGCACGAACACGTGCAGGGCGAAGAAGCGCGTGATCGTGAGGTTGCCGTACTCGTGCCCCCCCTGCAGCAGGATCCGCAGCGGCTCGCCGCCGGGGACCGATCCCAGGATCCCGGTGGCCACCTGCGTGGCCCAGTAGCCCTTCTGGTCCCACGGCAGCAGGTACCCGGTCAGGGCGAAGGCGAACACCAGGCCGCCCATGGCAAGCCCCGTCCACCAGTTGAGCTCGCGGGGCTTGCGGTAGGCGCCGGCCCACACCACCTGCACAAGGTGCAGCACGAGCACCACGACCATGGCCGAGGCGCCGTGGCCGTGGAGCCCGCGCAGGAACCACCCCGCGGTGACCTGGTCCTGCAGGTGGGCGACCGAGGCCCAGGCGTCCGTGGCCGACGGGCTGTAGTAGCTCGCGAGCACGATGCCCAGGACCACCTGCTGCATGAACAGGTAGACGAGCACGCTGCCGAACACGTAGCGCAACCGGGCCCCGCCCGGGACCGGCTCGTTCGCCGCCTGGTCCCACAGGGCGTAGATCCCGGCGCGCTCGTCGAGCCAGTCGAGGACCTTGCGGGCGCGGCTCACAGCGGCACCTTCTCTTTTACGCCCTGCTTGAAGCGCTGGTAACGGATCTGCACGAGCTTCTCCTCCTGGCGCACGTCGAGGCGGTCCATCGGGCGCGGGGACGGTCCCTCGACCACCGTGCCGTCCAGTTCGAACACGCTGTTGTGGCAGGGGCAGACGAAGCGACGGGCCTTCGGGTCGTAGTCGATGGCGCAACCGAGGTGGGGGCAGACCGTGGAGAAGGCCACGAGCCTGCCTTCGAGGCGCAGGACCCAGGCCGAACCGACGCGCACATCCTCGAAGCGGTTCCAGGCGTCGCGGCGGTCGGCGTGCAGATCCACGCGCACGGGGTCGTCGCCGAAGGCGCCGGACGGCCCGGCCGGGATGAAGTCGCCGCCGCCCGACGTGACTTCGTGGTCCAGCGGGTAGACGGCGGCGCCGACGATGGGCACGCCGGCGGCGGCGGCCACGCCGGCGCCGAGCAGGCCCGTGGCACCGAGCAGGAAGCGCCGGCGTGGGACGTCGCCGGAAGCAGCGGAAGGGCCCCCGGCAGCATCGGGGACCTCGGGGGCCGGCGGGGCGTCGTCGCGGTCGTGCGGCATGGGCGTCTCCAGGGACGGTTCGACCGCGGCGAAGGTTACGCGAAAACGGCCCGTCCTGCCGGGCTGATAGGCTGGTGCAGGCATGGTTCCGGTGCTCCTTTTGCCCGACGACGACCCGCGCCACCTCGTCGCGCGCCCCTGGGGCGGACGGCGCCTGGCGCCGGGCCCGGACGCCGCCGGCCCGATCGGGGAGGCGTGGGTGCTGTCCACGCTGCCCGAGCGACCGAGCTACGTCGGCGGCCGGCCGCTTTCGAGCTGGCTCGACGCGCCCCTGGGCCTGCTGGTCAAGCTGCTCGACACGGCCCGGCCCCTGAGCGTCCAGGTCCATCCCGACGACGGCGACCTCGGCCCCGGGACGACGGGCAAGGAGGAGGCATGGATCGTGCTTTCGGCCGGCGAAGGAGCCTGGATCCGGGCCGGTCTGGCCCCCGGGACCTCGGCCGAGGAGCTGGTCCGGGCGGCGGCCGGGGCGGGTGCGTACGCGGCGCCGGACGTCCTGTCGCGCCTGTCCCTGCTGCGCCCGCGCCCGGGCGACGTGGTGCTGCTGCCGGCGGGGGTCCCGCACACCCTCGGCCCGGGCCTGTTCCTCGCAGAGGTACAGCAGCCCACGGACGCCACCTTGCGCCTGTACGACTACGGGCGCGGGCGGCCGCTGCACCTTGCCAAAGCGGCGCGGGTGCTGCGGGCGGACCGCCGGCCGCGGTGCCTGCCGTGGGGCGGGGCGGGGACCGTCGAGGGCGCCCACCTCGCACTGGCCCGCGGCGCCCGGGTGGAGGCCCCGGCCGGACGGCCGACCGTCTTCCTCGCCACCGCCCCCGGGGCCTTCGTCGAGCGCGGCCGCGCGCGCGCCGAACTCCCGCCGAACCTGCCGGCGCTCGCGCCGCAGGGGGGCGTGGGGGTGGCCCCGCCGGGCGGCGCCGTCTTCGCAGCCTGGACGCGGTAGGCTCGTGTGGTGTTCGCCGCCTCCGTCCTCGCCCTCACCGCCGTCGCGTTCGCCCACGTCGAGCTGACCTCACCGCCGCAGCGTTACCCGGCGGCGAACCAGTTCCAGCTCGACCTCAAGGATCCCCCCTGCGGGCGGGCGGGCAATCCCCCCGGCGAGGGGGAGCGCACCGTCTTCGCACCGGGGGAGACGATCACCGTGCGGTGGGACGAGTTCGTCGGCCACCCGGGGCATTTCCGGATCGCGTTCGATCCGGACGGGGACGACGACCTGGCGGATCCGGCAGGCTACGACGACCTGTACACGCCGGGCGTGCTCGTGCTCGCGGATGGGATCCCCCACGAGGACGGCAAGCAGTTCTACGCCCACGACGTCACGCTGCCGGACATGCCCTGCCAGACGTGCACCCTCCAGCTCATCCAGGTGATGACGGACAAGCCCCCGTGGGGACCGGCGGGCGGGACGGACCTCTACTACCAGTGCGCCGACCTCGTCCTCGATCCGGCGGCGGGGACCGGCGGGGCGGGATCGTCGGGCGGCGGCGCGTCGAGCGGCACCGGTGGATCCAGCGGCGCGTCGGGCGGGGACGCAACCACGGG
>JALSIN010000256.1 GCA_026989935.1 Polyangiaceae bacterium
GCCCTTCGCTACGGCGTGGTCCGGTCCACGGGCGGAACCAGCATCGCCTGCGTCACCGATCACATGGTGACCAACCGCGTGCGCCGTGCCCTGATTCTGACGGATGGCTGGGTCGGGGGGATTCCCGATGCGCATCGGGACGCCCTGCGTCGCTGTCGCGTCGGTATCGTGCTCACCGCCAATGGCTGCCCGTATTTCGCGTACGGGACGGGCTGGCAGGTCGAACGCCTTCCGCCGTTGTAGGAGATGCGATGCAGCGCGAAGCCGCCGACAGGACCGCACGCGGGCCGCCGCTCCTCCGTGCTTCCGCGTCGGTGGCGGAGGACCCGATCTGCTCGACTGGACGGGGGCGCAACCGCGGCCGGACAGCCCGAGATATGGCACCGATGTGTCGCGGCCTGCGCCATCGACACGGTGGTCCGCACTCGCGGGTTTCGCCCGGGTGCCTTCAGGTTCCTCGGGTGCTCGCGAGGCTAGAACCCCCAGAGGTACCGCTCGATATCTTCGTCCCCCTCCTGATCGGCGGGAGGATGATCGCACACGCCCCATGCGCTTATGTACTTGTGGCCGTTGTTGCGCAGCCAAGCCAACAGCCTACCCTATTGGGGCCAGCATGGTTCCTCGTTGCACTCCTGCCGCCCGATGCCCCTGTATGGCAGAACTTTCGGTATGCCGGCGGGATTGTGCCGCAGCACCGACCGTCCCAGAATCTGCGCGGGGTCTTCGAAATTGCTCCAGTTGCCACCGAAACCGTGGCCCGGCTGGATGATGGCGATCACCAGGGCCGCGACCCCGTTGGGAATGTAGAGCGCCTGTAAGGCGGCCGCGCCATCGGCGCAGAGAGACGGGAGGCTCAGCCGCTCGGGACCGTGGGCGTCGTCGTAGTCCTCCTCGCGTTCGAACACGTACCAATCGCAGGAAGGTGGTCTGATGAGCCAGCGCACACGCCGCGGATCGCCGTCTTTGGGCTCGGGCGGAATGCGCTTCCACCCGTTCGGCGTGAGCTCCCCCTTGCGGATCTCCCTCACGCCGACGAGGCGGTAACCCTGCAGACCGGGTTCTCGGATGCGGGCTCTCACCTCCTGGCGCGTGAACCCGTAGTCCACATAGACGAAGCTGAGGACATCGCCACCCAAGGGCTTTGTCGGATCGCCGTCTGTTCCCCGACGTAGGATAGTAAAGCGAATCGGTCAGGATCTCCCGCAGGGGAAGCTGCTCGTCCATCGTCCGCTGGGTCGCGGATCGAAGCCAATCGGGGACCGCTAGTCGTGGTGGCCACTCCTGGGACATGCCTCCCTCCGGTTCTCTGTGCAATATGTTGCGAGGTATGAGCAGAGTTTATGAAAATATTGTGGTCGGATCAATGGCATCTGGTTTGTATCTTTGATCGGCACCACGCCCTTTGGTTGGAAAACGGTTCGGACGACAACGAAAAAGCGTGCCCGCTCTGCAATCGGCCCGGAGATTTCGCCCTCGGAGCGCGGGTCGGCACGGCCAGCGACATCTGGCCCGGGAGGACTTACGCCGGCCGGCCGTCGTCGGCGAACGGATCGTTCCGCGGGACGCGCCTTTCGGCACGGTTGCTCATAGGAGGTCGCCGGTGGCGCTAGCCGTGCGGCGGGCGCGGGCGCGCGATCTCGGCGTCCCGCACGCGCGAGCTCTTCCGTCGGCCCAGGCAAAGCGGAAGATACCGACCATGGATCGGCATCCGGGCATACCGGTGGTCGCGCATCCGACACTCCGCAGCGACCCGGTCGCGCCGGCAAACCGGAGCCTCACATCCAGGCATCGGATGAGCGACCTTCATGGCACCGAGAGCCGGACCGCCGAAACCGAGCACGTCCGGTATCGGCCCTGGGCAGGCCCGCCGCACGGCACATGTTCCGCCCATGTGTCGTCCTGGCGTTTCCTCCCTTGTCGACCCGCGAGCGCCACGGCGATGCCCCGGGTCACAAGGGCACGACCTTCGGGCTTCGACGTCTCTGCGTCTCTGCTCATACGGCGATGGCGACGGCACGGTCTGTCGGAACCCCAAGTGCCACGGCGTTCGAGGATCTCGACGACCCACTGGACGGGAATGCGCCGTCGACCGCCGAGCTTCACGCTCCGGAGCTTCCCACGCCGCATGGGTTCGCAGGCCCACGCCCGCGAAATCCCGAGCAGCTGGCAGGTCTCGCGCACACTCGGTGCCGCTCGATCCCCGGGTATGCCCAACGGCTTTCGATTCATGTGAGGCATGTTGCCTCCAGATGGTCAAATGTTCAGCCGTGCGGCCGATGGCCGGATCGACGAATATAGTGTCAAGTGACATATCGAAAATTTATTATAGTTTACTGAACACCCTTTTCGTGTCAAGCAACCGAATGCCAAGGGCACCGGAAGCAACCGAGCCGATACGCTGGGTGCCGGGAGTGCTTCGATGGTGTTGAGAAGCGCGGCATCGGCGGAAGGAACGGTTGCCGTCCACAT
>JALSIN010000257.1 GCA_026989935.1 Polyangiaceae bacterium
CCGTGGGGGGCATCGTCCCCCGGCCGGTCGCCTTGAGGGTCTCCCGCGCTATCGGGCCCGGCGACGGATCTGTAGGATGGCGAGACCGGTGCCGACGGCCAGCCCCGCCACGGCCGCCCACCACCGAGGGGTCCCTGCCGAGCCCCAAAGGGGGCCCGCGAGCGCCGGTGCGGGGGCGAAAAGAGCCCAAAGGCCCAGGGCCGCCGCGGCGACCGAGCCGTTTCGATGGCTGGGGGGCGGGGAATGGGCCGCGGGCGTACACGATGTGGGCAACATTCGCTATCCTCCGCCACCATGATGCCGAAGCCATCCTGGGTTGTCACTTCGTCTGGACCGGTGCGCCTTTTGGGGGCTGTGATCGCCCTCGCGGTCGCCGCGGCACCGCCGGTGCCTGTCCTGGCCGCGGCCGGACCTTCGGCCTCGAAGTCGTCGAACATCGAGGAAGTGCGTCGCCTGTACCAGGAGGGGCGGGCGCGCTACGAGACGCTCGACTACGCCGGGGCCGTGGAGCTTTGGACGAAGGCATACGCGATGGTGGAGCCGATCCCCGAAAACCGCGAGATCCGCAACAACCTCGTCTACAACATCGCGGCCGCCAAGGAGAAGCAGTTCGAACTCGAGCAGGACGTCACGTACCTCAAGCAGGCCAAGGGGCTGCTCGAACGGTACGTCGAGGAGTACAAGGCGCTGTACGAGCCCACGGAGCAGGCAAAGGCGGAGGTGGCGAAAGCCGAGGCCAAGATCGCCGAGATCCAGGCGAAGATCGAGCAGCACGAGGCCACGTCGAGCGCCGCGCCCGCCGACGATCGGGCCGCACGGCGAGAACAACGGCGCCAGCAAAAGCGAAAGTACCGCGAGATCCTCACGACCGACCCCGAGGTGGCGCCCCTTTACAAGTCCAGCAAGGGGATGATCGGCGGCGGGGCGGCCATGATCGGGGTGGGCGCTTTGTCGATCTTCGTGGGGCTCGGGCTGCTGGGAAGCGCGGGTTTTTCGGCCGCCATCGACGAGGAGGCATCGGCACGCCGGCTTCGTATCGCCGGGTGGATCGTGTTCGCCACGGGCCTGGGGCTCGCAGGCGGCGGGGGTGCGCTGGTCGGCTTGGGCGTCAAGCGGCGCCGCGACGCGAACCTCAAGGCCAAGCAGAAGGCGGGTCTCGCCGCCATCGCGCCCGTCTTCGACGTCGCCAGCGGTACGTTCGGGCTCGCCGCCACCGGGCGATTCTAGCGGGTGGTCGCGGCGGGCCGCCTCGGCCACCGCAGCCACCAGACGAGTCCCAGGGGGGCGAGGCTCACCACGCCGGGCAGGCCCAACACGAGCCCCAGGTTGCCCGCCGGCGTGTCGAGCCGGGGCGCCGCGTTCCAAAGGCGCGGCAGGGCGTAGTCGTACAGGGCCGAGCCGAAGGCGGGGGCTTCGGGCCCGGCGGTGGCGAAGGCCGTAGCGTGCAGGATCGACACGGATCCGACGACGAGGACGGCGCCCCGGTAGCGTGCCAGCGCCTGGCCGAGCCCCACGCACAGGAACGGAAGGCCGGGCAGCATGTGCCTGCCGACGGCCGCCGAGCCGCCGTCCCACATGTAGTAGCCGGCGTTTAGGAGCCAAAAGTAGACGAACATCGCGGCCGAGAGCACGGCCGCCGCCCGGCGCCGCGCAACGGCCACGGCAAGCCCGAAGGCGGCGAGGATCGCGACGGGGGCGGCGACGAAGAGGCCGCGGTAGCTGCCGAACAGCAGGGCGAAGGCCACGGACGGATCCGGCAGCCCGAGCCCGTAGCGATGCCGCATGCCCTCGGCGAAACGCGGCAGCTCGACGGCGTCGTAGCCCGTGGCGAAGGGGCTTCCGAAGGCCGCGGTATGGTAGGCGGCGAGCCCCAGCGCCCACAGCCCTCCGGTGGCGGCGGCCGCCCCGGCGAAGCGCGGCCCCCGGCGGTGCGACCCGTAGAGCCAAAGCGCCGCGGCGGCGGGGGCGGTGGGATACTCGGCGGCGACACACCACCCCAGCAGGGCGCCGGCCCACAGTCCCTCGGCGGCCGGCCTCGGGCCGCGGCGCAGGACGAGAACCGCCGCGGCGGCGAGGGTGCCGGCGGCGAGTTGGTGGCCGTAGAAGTTCGTGCCGTAGGCGAGCGCCGGGGTCGCGACGACGTACAGGACCGCCGCGCCCACCGCGTCGCGCCGGTTCGCCCCGGCCAGGAGGGCAAGGGCCGCGACGGCCCACGCGGCCGCCACCGTCGGGAGCGCGGCGGCCGCGAGGGCGCAGACGTACAGGGCGGCCCGGTGGGTGGCGTTGAACGACACCGTGGCCCCCGGCGGCAGGCGGGCCGCGTCGGCGTCGCCGGGTGGGATCTCGCGGCCGAGCGCGTCGCGGGCGGTCATGGCGGGCGGGTCGGCGCCGGCCAGGCGCCGCGCGCCGTCGAACAGCGCGTAGGCCGGCACCGCGGCGAGGCTCGCCCCGGGGGCCTTGTCACTGTAGGCGTGGCCGGCCCGGCGCGCGCGGTCGCCGGTCGGGTGGGCGTCGGCGTCGATGGCCACCGTGCCCCGATCGACCAGGGCGCGCACCAGCGCCAGGCGGCTGTTTTGGTTCCAGCCGGGTCGGCCCACGAAGTAGGCCAACGTCACGAACAGCAGCAGCGCCACCGGGGCGCCGAGGGGTTCGAACCACCGGCCGCGGGGCGACGCCACGGCGCTCAGCCAGCCCTGGAAAGGCGCCGCCGCACACGGGCCGCAAGCTCCATCCGGGCCTGCTCGGCGCCCTCGGCCTCCGTGGCCTGCGACAGCCGGCGCAGCACCTCGTAGGCGTCCTTGTAACGACGCTCGGGCGATGGGTCGAGGTTCTTGCGCAGGACGTCCGACAGCCGGCTGCTCAGGCCCGGGATCCGGTGCGAGGTGCGGCGCATGTCGAACGAGGTCACCGCGTCGAGCACCGCGATGCGGTCCTCCCCGGGGAAACAGCGTTCGCCGCGGATCATCTCCCACAGGACCACGGCGAGCGCGAACAGGTCGCTTTGGATCGACGAGGCCGCAGGGCCCCGCAGGCGCTCGGGGGCCATGTATCCCATCGTACCGGCCAGGGGCGTGTGAAACCGTGGCGGAAGCAGGTCGCTGTGGGCGATGCCGAAGTCCACGAGGAACGCCTCGCCGTGCTCGTTGATGAGGATGTTGTCGGGGGTCACGTCCCGGTGCAGCGCGTGGATCGGGACCTCGCGCCCGTCGTCGTCCACGACGCACAGCGCGTGGACGTGGCGCAGCGCGTCGGCGATCTGCGCGGCCACGAACACCGCCTGCGGGCGGGTCAGGCCCGGAGGCTCGCCGTCCCGGCCGAAGACGAGGTCCGCAAGCGGGACCCCCTCGATATAGTCCATGGCGATGTATTCGACCCCGGCCTGCTCGCCGCGGGCGTGCAGCGATGGGATCGCGGTGTGCTCGACCAGGTCGAGCAGCTTGGCCTCGTGATCGAACTGTGCGGCGCGCAAGTCCCCGGCGTCGCCTCGTTCGGGCATGCGTACCTTCACGAAGTGCGTGATCGGGCCGTCCGGCGGGGCGTCCGCGAAGCGCGCGCGGAAGGTGCGGATCGGCCCGGAGCGCGGTGGTCGCTCGTCGATGAGCGCAAGGCCCCCGAGGACTTGGAACTCCATGCGCGCGGAGTCTTGCATGGCGGGGATCGGGCTGTCCAGGTATCTTCGGCGCGTGCCCCCTGCGCACGCTCCAAGGAAGGCCCGCCGTGGGCCGAGGCCCGAGGCGCGGACGGAGGCGTCGTGACCGAAGACCGCGTGGACGTGCTCGTGGCCGGCGCGGGCTTGTGCGGTCTGTCCGCGGCCGTCGCGTGCGCCCGTCGCAGCCGGGTCGTCGTGCTGGAGGCGGCCGGCCACGTCGGCGGCAAGGCGGCCTCCCGGCGCCGGGACGGCTATACCTTCGACTGCACCGGCCACTGGCTGCATCTTCGCTCCGATCGGGTCCGGTCCTTCGTCTTCGAGCACCTGCCGCCGGACCGGTGGGTCACCATCGAGCGCCGGGCCGCCGTGTACGTGGCGGGGGTGGACGTCCCGTACCCGTTTCAGACGAATCTCGGCGCGCTGCCGGGCGAGCTCGTGCGCGCGTGTCTCACCGACTTCGTGCAGGCCCGTATCGACGACGCCCGGGCCGGCGCGCCGCCGGCCACCTTCGAAGAGTTCATCTTGCGCCGCTTCGGGCGCTCGATGGCCGAGATCTTCTTCGTCCCGTACAACGAAAAGCTCTGGGACCGGCCGCTTCGTGAACTGACTGCCGCGTGGATGGGGCGCTTCCTGCCCGACCCCACGGTGGACCAGGTGGTCGCGGGGGCGCTCGGCGTTTCGTCGGCGCCCGTCGGGTACAACGCCACCTTCCTGTACCCGAAGGCGGGGGGGATCGGGGCGCTGGCCGAGGCGCTCGCCCGGGCCCTCGGACCGGCGCGGGTGCGCACGAACACGGCGCTGACGGCCGTCGATCCGCTCGCGCGGCGCGCCCGGGCCGCGGACGGCACCGAGTACCGCTACGATCGCCTGATCGCGACGGTCCCCCTGCCGTCCCTCGTGGCCATGTGCGAGGGGGCCCCGGCCGAGGTCCGCGACGCGGCCGCGGCCCTGTGCGCCGTGGACTGGCACTACCTGGACGTCGCCCTGCGGGTGCCGCCGCGGCGGCCGGAGCACTGGATCTACGTGCCCGACCGCGACCTGCCGTTCTTTCGCGTCGGGTCGTACAGCAACGCCCACCCGCCCCTGGTCCCCGAAGGGCGTGGCTCCCTGTACGTCGAGCTGGCCGATCGGGCGCGGCCGCACGACCCGGCCGCCGTGGCCGAGGGCCTCGTGCGCGTCGGGATGATCGCGTCCCCCGCGGACATCGCGTTCGTCGAGCGGCGCCGGATCCCGGGCGCCTACGTCGTGTTCGACGACCGGTGGGGGCCGGCGCGGGACACCGTCTTCGCCTACCTGCGGCGCCACGACATCGAGGCGCGTGGCCGGTACGGGCGGTGGACGTACAACTCCATGGAAGACTGCATCGCCGACGGGCTCGACGCCGCGGAGGAGGACTAGATCGTGGCCGAGGCCGGTCCGCCCCCGGAGGTGACGGTGGTCGTACCCGTCTACAACGAGGCCGCGATGCTCGAGGACAGCACGCGCGATCTCGCGGCGTCGCTCGGGCGCCGTACGGACGCGTTCGAGATCCTGTACGCCGAAAACGGCAGCACGGACGGCACGCTCGCGCTCGCACAGTCCCTGTCGCAGCGGCTCGGGTACGTGCGGGCGATCCACGTGGACACCGCAAACTACGGCGCCGCGCTGCGCGCCGGGTTGCTCGCGGCACGGGGGCGGTTCGTGCTGTGCGAGGAGATCGACCTGTGCGACGCCGACTTCCACGCGCGGGCGCTGGCGGCGTTGCGGGCGGGCCGGGCGGACCTGGTGGTGGGATCCAAGGCGATGCCCGGCGCCAGGGACGCGCGCCCCGTGCTGCGTCGTGTGGCCACCCGGGTCTACAACCGCCTGCTGCGCCTGTTGTTCGGGTTTTGCGGGACCGACACGCACGGTCTGAAGGCTGCCGTGCGCACGACGCTCGAACCGGTCGTCCGGGCGTGTCGTGTCGAGCACGACGTGTTCGCGAGCGAACTGGTGCTGCGGGCCGAGCGGATGGGACTGCGGGTGCTGGAGATCCCCGTGGAGGTTCGGGAGAAGCGCGCGCCTTCGATCCACCTGCTGCGCCGCGTGCCCAAGGTCCTCCGGAACCTCCTCGCCCTGCGCCGGGCCCTGGCCGAACCGCCCCCGGGGGACCCCGCCGTGCCGAAGGCGCCCGACCCTGCCCGGGAGGAGCCGTGACCGGCCGCGTACACCCGTTGCCGCGCACCGCCGTCAGCGTCGATCTGGACGATCTTGCGTGCTACGAGGCCGTCTACGGCGGGCGGCCCGCGCCCCGGCCCGACGATCCGGTGCTCGCCCGGGGCCTCGATCGGCTGCTGGACCTGCTGGCCGATGCCGGGGGGACGGCCACCTTCTTCTGTATCGGGCGCATCGTCGAGGCGGCCCTCGACCGGGACGGGCCGGCGGCGGCGGCGCTGCGCCGGGCGGTCGCCGAGGGGCACGAGATCGCGCACCACGGGTACGCGCACGACTACCGCATCGCCGACGCGCCCGCCGACACCTTTCGGCGCGACCTCGACCGAGGCATCGCGGCCCTCGAACGGCTGGGGGTCGTGCCCGTGGGGTTTCGGGCGCCGGGGTACGCAGCCACGGCCGCCATGCTGGCAACCCTGGACGAAGCCGGCTTTGCGTACGACTCGAGCGCGCTGCCGTCGCCGGCCTACTTCGTGGCGCGGCGGCTGGTGCAGGTGGGCCTGCGGGCGGTGGGGCGGCCGTCGGCGTCGCGGCCCGCGATCCCCGTGCGCGACTTCCTGCGGCTCGCTCCGCGGCGTGTGGGGGCGGGCCTTTGGTCGCTGCCGATCTCGGTGAGCCCACGCCTGCGCCTGCCGATGGTCGGGACCTTCCTGCTCGCCGGACCGCGCCCGCTTCGCGCTCACCTTGCGCGCGCCTTCCTCGGTGGCGGCGTGGTCCACCTGGAGCTGCATGGCCTGGACGCCGTGGACGCGTCGGACGAGGGCGTTCCGTCGTGGCTCGCCCGCCGCGCGCCGGAGCTTCGCGTGCCCGTGGAGGTCCGGCTCGAACGACTGCGGCGGCTGCTCGCGCAGCGCCCGGCGCCGCCGTCATCCCTTTCGCAGTGGGTGCGGGCTCTTGATGCCGGGCGCGCCGGAGCGCGGGCTGCTACGGGACCGACACGGGCAGGCGGCGCGTGAGGCGAAGCCCGTGCCGGCCGACCCGGCGCGGCGCGAGCGCGTAGACCTCGACGCCGGCGCGCATCGCCCGGGCGAGCCCTTCTGCGTAGGCCGGATCGATGTCGGCGGCGGGGGCGAACACGTCGCAGTCGGCCCGCTGGACCGTGAAGACGAGGGCCGCGCGGTGCCCCCGGCGTACGGCCCAGGCGAGGTCTTCGAGGTGCTTGCGCCCGCGGGCGGTGGGGGCGTCTGGAAACGCCGCCTCGCGCCCGTCCGGGCCGGGCCGTACCAGGGTGGTGTTCTTGACCTCGACGTAGGCCGCCGCCGGTCGCCGGCCGCCCCAGGACAGCAGAAAGTCGATGCGGCTGCGGTCCCCCGGGCCGTACCGCACTTCGGGCCGCAACGCGTCGAAGCCGCCCAGCTCGGGCACGACCCCGCACTCGAGTGCCTCGCGGGCGAGCTTCATGGCAAGTTGGGTGTCCACGCCGACGTAGGCCGCGCCGGGGCGCAGGGCGACGAGGCCGAAGGGGAGTTTGCGGCCGGGGCGGTCGGCGGGGCGCACGAGGGCGGGGATCGAGGGGCGCGCGACGCCGAGCAACGAGCCCGTGTTCGGCACGTGGGCCACGGCCGTGCGCCCGTCGGGCAGGACGATGTCGGCGAAGAAGCGCTTGTAGCGGCGCAGGAAGGTGGCGGGCAGGAGCGGGGGATCGAAACGCACGGGGCCGGCGCCATGATGCCGCGCAGGGGCAAATGGTGCTATGGTCTCCACGGTGCGCACGTCTCGCCGCACGCCAAGAACCGGTGTCGCCGGCCTGCTCGCGCTCGTCGCAGCCGTGGCCTGCAACGGCGAACGCCCGGGGCCCGCGTCGAACGCCGAACCGGCGGCTCCGGCGGCCCGGGCCGACGCCCACGGCTTCAACGACGCCATCGCCTGGGTGGGTCTCGACGACGGGTTGGCCGAGGCCGCGCGGACGGGGCGTCCGCTCATGCTCGTGGTGCACGCGAGCTGGTGCTCGAAGTGCAAGGCCCTGCGGCCCGCCTTCTTCGAATCGAAGCTGGTGGAGCTGTCGCGCAGCTTCGTCATGGTCAACGCCGACCAGGACCGGGTGCCGGCCGTGCGCGCCTACGCCCCCGATGGGGTGTACCTGCCCCGGGTGTTGTTCCTCGACCCGAAGACGGGGGAGGTGGACGCCACGCTCAAGAACCCGGCCCGCAAGCGCTTCTTGTACTTCTACGGCCCGCACGACGACCTGGTGGGCGTCATGGAGCGGGCGCGCGCGCGCCATGGGTCGGCGTCCTGATCACGGCCCGGGTGCCCGGTCTGCGGCGCGGCGGTGGCTCGGGGCGGCCGGACTCGCGGTCGGGCTCGCGGCGTTCGGTGGCGAGGTGGCCGCCGGCCCGTCGATCCCCACCCTGGACGTGTCCGACGTCCGGCCGGGCATGCGGGGCTACGCGAAGACGGTCTTCTTCGGCACGAGGCCCGAGCGCTTCGACATCGAGGTCATCGACGTCGTGCGAAACTACCTGCCCAAGCAGGACGCCGTGTTGTTCCGCTCGAACGATCCGCGTCTTCTGCACACGGGCATCGTCGGCGGGATGAGCGGCAGCCCCATCTTCATCGACGGCAAGCTGGTGGGGGCGCTGGCGTACGGGTATCGCTTCAACAAGGATCCCATCGGAGGCCTTACGCCCATCGACAACATGCTGGCGGTCTCGCGCCTGCCCCATCGGCCCGAGGTGCTTCCGACCGCGCGGGCCCAGGCGGCGCGTGCGCGGCGGGGATCGACGCGCGCCCTGCAAGACGCCCTGCTCGGGCTCGACACGTCGCCGCTGCCGTCGCGGCGGCGGCCCACCGTGGCGGACGCCGTGGGACTCGTGGCGCTGCCGATCCCCACCACGATCTCCGGGTTGGGGCCGGCCGCCGCCTACCTCGCTGCGGACCGTCTCGGTGTCCTGCCCGTGCGCGCCGGCAGCGCCGCCGGCACCGCCTCGGCTGCGCGGCGTCCCTTCGAACCGGGGGACTCCGTCTCGGTGGTCCTCATCGACGGTGAGAACGCCATCGCGCCCAACGGCACGGTCACGTGGACCGACCCGACGGGAACGAGGATCCTCGCGTTCGGCCACCCGATGTTCGGGGACGGGCCCACCCAGATCCCCTTCGCCGATGCGCGGGTCCACACGATCATCCCCAGCGTGGAGCGGTCGGTGAAGATCGCGAGCCCGGGCACGATCCGCGGGGCGATGATCCAGGACCGCCAGGCGGCAATCTACCTGCGGTCCGACCTGGCCGCCGAGACGATCCCGATCACCACCCGCGTCGATCCAGCCGAGGCCGCCATGCCGGACCGGATCTACGAGAACCGCCTGGCGGTCGGCCGCAACCTCACCCACAACCTCGTGGCGATCCTGCTGGCCGAGGCGGCGCAGGAGGCCCTGCGTGACGCGACGGAGGTGGTCCTCGAGGTCGAGCACGTCTACGCGGTGACGACCCGGCGCGGCCCGCGGACCGTGACGATCCGCGAACAGGAGTTCTTTCCGTCCGGAGTCGTTCCCAACATGCTGGCGGCGAGCCGCGGTGTGGTGACGGCCGCGGTCCTGTTGGACAACGATTTCGAAGTGGCCGAGATCCGACGCATCGACCAGAGCGTGCGGTTGTCCTACGGCGCATCCTTCGAGACCATCGAGGACGTGCGCGTGGACCGGACGGAGGTCCGGGCCGGCGAGGTTCTCGATCTTCGCGTGCAGCTGCGCGATTATCACGGAGGCCGGCGCGTGCAGGTGTTGCCGGTGCGGATCCCCGGCTCGGCGGCGGGCGAGACGATCCAGATCCGTGTGACAGGCGGGCAGTTCGTCCGCCCCTACCGGCCGATTCCGCGCAACCTGGACGACCTGCTCGACACGCTCGAAAGCTTCTATGACGCGCGGACCCTGGTGGTGTCCGTGTACCGGCCAGACGAAGGGCTCGCAGCGCGGGGCGAACTGTTGCCGGGGCTGCCCGACAGTGTGCTCGAGACGCTGGAGGGGCACGGGACCACGCAACCGTTGCTGCGTTTCAAGCGGGTGGCGCGCAGGGTTACACGCATGCCGTCCATCATCGAGGGCCGCCACACGATCAAGGTCCGTGTACGTCCGGCGCGGACGGCGGCCCCCTAGGGAGAACACGAACCAGCCATGCGAACCACCATGCCGATTCTTTCGTCACTGCTGGCAGGGGCCATCGTCGCCGGGGCGTCCGTGACGAGTGCCCGCGCGGGGGGCACCCGCGTGCTGGAGATCCGCGAACGGGACGACTTCGACGAGGGAGAGTTCGACGGCGCGACACTGTCATCGGCAGGCGTGGTGACCCAGGGGTACGGAACCGCGGCTCGTCGCATCGAAAAGGCCGGCGGCACCTTCGTGTGCCGTGCAGACGGCAAACGCGTCCTTGTGGGGACGTCGCAGCCGGCGGCGGTGTTCGAGGCCGTGCCGGCGCGACGGGGGGAGGGCCCGCCGAAGCTGCGTAGCCTGGCGACGCTCCCCGGTGTCGTCACCAGCGCCGTGGTGCCGCTGGGAGACGGGAGCCTGCTGGCTGCCTCCTTGCCGGGTGGCACGATCCACCGCATCGATCGCAAGGGGCGCGTGCGTCCGTTCGCCAAGGTGGCCGCCGATTTCGTCTGGGACCTGGCCGTGGTGGGGGACCGCGTGTATGCGGCCACGGGCCCCAGCGGCAAGCTGTTCGCCATGTCGAAGTCCGGCAAGGACGTCGAGGTGGTGCTCGACAGTGAAGAGGAACACTTGCTCTCGCTCGCCGTGGTCGGGGACCGCCTGGCGATCGGAACGTCCCCCGGGGCCAAGCTTCTGACCATGGGGGAGTCGTCGGAGGGGATCGTGCTGCGGGATTTCGACGGCGACGAGTTGCGCGCGCTGGTGCTCGTGGGGCGAACCCTCGTCGCGGCTGTCAACGACTTCGACGACAAGAGCGTGGGTACGGCCGACGTCCTGGAAAAGGCGGTGGCCCGCGCCAGTCTGGCCGGGACCGATGCTGCCGGGCTGATGAACCTCACGAAGAAAGGACGCGAGGCCACGGTGAAAGTGTTCGCGGTGGACCTTGGCCGGCGTCGAGACGTGGACCGGGCCGAGGAAGCCCCTTGGACGAGGTGGTTCGAGCTCGACGGCGGCTATGGAACCGACCTGGCCCCGGACGCCGCCGGGCGGGGCGTGCTTCTTTCGACCTCGAAGGACGGCAAGGTCTACCGGATCGAGGGACCGCGCGAGAGCGCCACGGCGGCCGACCTCGAACAAGCCGTGGTTACGGCGGTCTGCCGCGTCGATCGCGGCAACGTGTTGGCGACCACCACCGGTGCGGCGGCCGTCGTGCGGTTGTTCACGGGACCGGCCATGAAGGGGCGGTACGTCTCCCACGTTCTCGACGCCAAGCAGCCGGCACGCTTCGGTACGTTGCTGCTCGAAGGGCGCGGGCCGTTTCGCGCGCGTGTGCGGACGGGGCCGTCGGAAGAGCCCGATGCGCGGTGGACCGTCTGGCAGGACGTGCCCCTGCGTGCGGTCCCGGACGGGCTCTCCGGGTCCCTGACGGGGATCGGACGGCGGCGCTTCGTCCAGGTGGAAGTGGGGCTCGCCGGGCCGGCCGCGCGCCTTTCGGGTGTGCGGATCTTTCATGCGCCGGAGAACCTGCCGCCGCTCGTAAAGTCCATCGAGGTGACGCTGCCGGAACCCGACGAGGACGACGAGCCGGCCGACCCCGAGGCGAAGATCCGCTGGAAGGCCGACGCACGCGACGACGACGAACTCGTCTACCGCGTCTACGCGCGCAAGGTGGGGGCGCCCGAAGGGGCGTGGCTGCGCCTCGATGACCCGTCGAAGCCCCTTTCAAAGACCAGCTTTACCTGGAAACTCGACACCGTCCCGGACGGTGTGTACGAGGTGCGGGTCGTCGCTTCCGATGAGCCGTCGAACGGCACGGCCTTCGCACGCCATGACGCACTGGTCAGCGACCCCGTGGTCGTGGACCGTGGCCGCCCCGAGGTGGTCGGGGTGGACCGGAAGGGGCGGGCGCTCACCGTGCGGGTGCGGGATGCAGCCTCGAGGATCGCGCGGGTGCTCTACCGCGTGGACGACGGGCCGTTGCGCACGGCGGCGCCCGTGGACGGGATCGCCGACGACTTCGACGAGCGATTCCGCCTGTTGCTGCCGGGGGCGCTGTCGCCGGGCTGGCACCGGCTGCAGATCTACGTGCACGACGCCGCGGGCAACCTCGCGGTGCACGCCGAGCCCGTTGAGGTGCGCTGAGGCGCTCGGCCAGGGACGGGGTTGGCTACGCCCCGTTACTTCGCCCGCGCAGCCTTGCGGGACAGGCTGGCATGCAGGTCCAGCAAGGCGCCGAGGGACTTGCGCCCGAGAGCGTCGAGGTAGGGCAGGTCCTTCGGCTGCCCCTTGAGCTCGGCGATCTTCTTGACGAGGGCGTCCTTGCCGCCGAGGGCCTGAACTTTCGTCCCCACCGCGTGCAAGTGGAGGAGCTTGGCGTTGGAGACGCGCCGCAACCGGGCGGAAAGACCCGCGGCGTCTTCACCCGCACGGGGCTCGACGAGCTTGGCGACGGCCGCCACGAGCTCGTCTTTCGATCCGAAGGTCTCACGTACGCGTTGGAGGGGAGTCTTCTTCATGGGAGTCCTCGATAATGGCCGCCAAGAGCAGCTACGAGTGGGAGAGAAAAACGAGGCGCGACCCTCGCGGGCCGCGCCTTGTACCGCGCACCTTCGGCGGGTGCAAGCGCAGCTAGTGCGCTTGCTGCGCGGGGGCGTCCGCCGGGGCCGCCGCGGGTGCACCTCCGGCCGCTGGTGGGGCCTGGGGGGGCGCGCCGGGGGGGGACTGCATCGGAGCCGCCGGCGGGGGGCCGCCCATCCCGCCGAGCATCTTCCCGACCTTCTCCTGCAGGGCCTTGAGGTCCTCGGGCGAGGCCGCCATGGAGACCTTGATCTCCTGGCCGGCCGCCTCGATCTTGACGCTCTCGATGATCTTGGCCGGCACCCCCATGGGGGCCATCATCGGCTTGAGCTGGTCGAACTGCTCCTGGAGCTTCTTTTGGGCCTCCGATGCCTTTTCGGGGGCGTCCGTCAGCCCACCCAGGGAGATCGCAAGACCGTTCGAGAAGTCCACGCCGCCGTAGATCGCCTGGATCGCCTCGACCGGCGACCCGGCGAGCGCCGGCGCCATGTCCGAGGTGACGAGGCCGGCCAGCCAGATCTGCTTGTCCTTGGGCGCCTTGGACGCGATGTCCTTGAGGGCACCGTCCACGGCGGCCTTGCCCTTGCCTCCGATGAGTTCCTTGACGGCAGCCGTCCAGCCGTTGCTCGTGACCACGAGCAGGTCGTTGCCCACCGGGAGCCCAACGCCCCCGCCCTCCGAGGCGGAGATCTCGACCACCTTGGAGCCGTCCTTGTCCACCACCTTGAAGCGTTCCTCGCCCGTCTTCTCCTTGACCTTCGCGGCGAGGCACTCGAGGTTCTGCGTGTTGCCGAGGCCCTTGGCCGAGATCACCACGGCGAAGTTCTCACCGGCCGGATCGGCGCCAAAGATGACCTTGTCGAAGCTGTCGATGTCCAGCTTGCAGCCCTTGGCGGCCTCTTCGACCTCCTTGAAGTCTTCGTTCTCGAACTTGTCCTTGTTGTCCTGGTAGAACTTCGACGTGCGAAGCCCCTTGACGTCCACCGAGCCGATGAGCTTGGCCTGATCGGGGACGAGTTTGATGGGATCGGGCGCGCTGCCGCCCTTGCACGACGCAAGACCGAATAGCGCCACGAAGGCGACAGGGATGGAACGCGTTGGGTTCATGACCGGCCGCTTATAGACGAGCCCAACGGGAGCCGCAACCGGTGTCCGGTTTCCTAGGAAAAATCGGGGGTGGGGCCTTTGGCGCGGGGACGACCGGCCCGTCGGCCGGTCTTTTCGGTTGGCGTCGTAGCGCTTACGCTTGCCTCCCATGCCGTGGAAACGCTTCGAATTCAAGGGACAGGAGGTCTTCGCCCGCGTGCTCGAAAGCGGCAAGCCCATCGTCCGCAACGGCCGCGTGGAGATCCGGTATCAGCTCGGGGCCCGAAAATCCTATCGGGGCAGTGTCGAGAATCTCGAGGACATCGGGGGCGAAATCGTATCCGACGAGGCCATGGGGGGAACGCCCTCGTCCGCTCGCGCCGCCCCGAAGAGCGCGCCCGATCGGCCGGCCGACGAGGATACCGTCGTCCTGTTCACCGACGGAGCCTGCCTCGGCAACCCGGGCCCCGCGGGGATCGGCGTCTACGCCGAGTTCCCCGACTATGTGCTGGAGCGGGCCGAGTACCTGGGCGAGGCGACGAACAACTTTGCCGAGCTTACGGCCATCGAGCGCGGCCTGTCCCTGGTCCCCGAGGCCGACCGTGCGCGCCGGGTGCACCTTTACACCGACAGCGCCTGGAGCCTGGGCGTACTCGTGCAAGGGTGGAAGGCCAAGACGCACCTCGACCTCATCGAGCGCATCCGGGCGGCGACCGAAACCTTCGCCGACCTCGAACTGCTCAAGATTCGCGGTCACGCCGGCCTCCACGGCAACGAGGAGGCGGACCGCCTGGCCACCATGGCGGTGCGGCGCGAAGAAGGCTTCGAGCGCCGCCGCCCCCGGCGCCGGACGACGCGAGGGACGTGACGTGACGGCGGATCGCCCACCGCGGCGCGTGGTCGCCAGAACCCTCGCATGGGCCGGCCGGAGCGTACGCCGCCGCGCCGGCGCGTTCGTCACGGACGGCTTCTACCGGACCGCCACGAGGGTCGGTCGCCTGCATCCGCTCGCCCGCCCCGCCCGCCACGACGTCGAGGTCCTGCGCGACGTGCCCTACCGCCCCACCGGCCGCATCGAGCACCGCCTCGACGTGTACCGGCCGCGCCGTCGCACCGGGCCGGCGCCGTGCGTGCTGTACCTGCACGGCGGCGGCTTTCGCATCCTGTCGAAGGACTCCCACTGGATGATGGGGATGGCTTTCGCGCGCCGGGGCTACGTGGTCTTCGTGCCCAGCTACCGTCTGGCGCCGCGCCATCGCTATCCGGCAGCCATCGACGACGTGGCGGCGGTGTACGCCTGGGTCGTAGGGCACGCCGGACGCTACGACGCCGACCCGGCGCGGCTGGTGGTCGCGGGGGAGTCCGCCGGGGGCAACCTGGCGCTCGGGTTGACCGTCGCGGCCTGCTTCGACCGGCCCGAATCGTTCGCGCGGCGCGTGTTCGAGACGGCGGTCGTGCCGTCCGCGACCATCGCGGCCTGCGGGATGCTGCAGGTGACGGACCCGGAGCGGTTCCTGCGCCGCCGTCGGTTGCCGGCCTTCATCGCCGACCGCCTCGTGGAGGTCCGCGACGCCTATCTCGGCCCATCGGACCCGCCGCCGGCGCCGGCGCCGTCCTTCGCCGACCCGCTGCGGATCGTCGAGGGCGATGCAACCGAGCAACGCCCGTTGCCGCCGATCTTCGCCCCCGTGGGCACGAAAGATCCGCTCCTCGACGACACCCGCCGGCTCGCGCGCGCCGTGGCACGCCGTGGCGGGACGTGCTGGGACCGCTACTACGAGGGGGCCGGGCACGCCTTCCACGCCTTCATGCTCACCCGGGCCGCGCGCGCCTGCTGGGAGGACACGTTCGAGTTCCTCGCGCGCGCCGGCGTGGGGCCCGTGCTGGATGCCCCTGCGGCGGATCCCTTGGCGGATCTCGGCTGGCCGTTTCGGTGGCGCACGGGGGCGTGAACCGGCCGGCCCGGTCGGCGGGCGCGTGGATGGGGCACCGGGGCGTCGTCACCGTCCGGCTCGGTTTGGATCCGAAATAGAAGCAATCGTTTGGGCGGGGGGGCTTCCGGTCCTAGGGAGTCCGCACGGTGGCCTTCGAGGACGGCACAACCTTCTGCTGCACCCACACGGCGGCCTTCGTGTACCAGGCGTCGGTGTGCCGGGCGCCGCAGTGGACGCCGGCGCCGAAGATCGAACCGGCGACGAACAGCGGGACGACGACCCACCCCATGAGGAAACGCCAGAAGGAGCCGCCACCGCCCGCGGCCGTCTCGCCACTGCTCGGGGCCCTGGAGGATGGGGTCGTCGGGCCGGGGGTCGAAGGGCCGGGGGTGGGGGATGTCATGGGCGATGGGCCTCCTGACCTTCGGGGGCGAAGGGGCGATCCTTGCGCAGCAGGATCGTGCGCCGGTTGCCGGGATCGATCCACGGGCGCCCGGTGCGTCGTGCGTCGAGCGGCGCCATCCAGGATCCCGAGCGGTAGGCGTCGGTGGTGCGGTCGGTGACGTCGCGCGCGCCGAACAGGTGCGCGACCTCGTGCAGCAACACGGGCAGGTGCGGCAACTTGGGGTCGATGCGCGGGCGCGCGTAGACCAGTGCGACCGAGGCATTGAAC
>JALSIN010000258.1 GCA_026989935.1 Polyangiaceae bacterium
AGGCCTCGACGGTCTGGATGCGCCCGATGGCGCCGAGGGCCTTGCGGGCGACCGCCCGCCCATCGGGGTCGGCCCGATATTCGAAGAACAGGCGCGACAACGGCTCGAACGCATGTGGGAACACCAGCCGCCCCACCGACGCCGTGGCGGCCTCGCGGACCGCCGGGTCGTCATCCCGCAATGCGCGGCGCAGCAACCCGAACGAGCGCTTGAACCGCAGGGCCCCGAGCGCAGCCGCCACGGCCGCGCGCACCGCCGGGTCGGGGGTGTCGAACGCCGCCTCGAGGCACGCCAGCACGGGGTAGGCTCGGATCGACTCCAGCCGCTCGACGCGCTCGATCGGAGACAACGCGCGGTCCGCGTCGAGCACGAGCAACAGGGCGTGTCGCCGCACGATGTCCGCATACCGCCGGTCGGCCAGGATTCCAGCGGCGACGAGTTGCGGATCCCCACCCCGCTCGAACTCTTCGAGATCCACGTACCAGATCTCGTCGTACTCGGGTGGCTGCTTCAAGAATTCCGGCACCGGCACCGGCCGCGGCGGGTCCGGGGGCGCGTCCGCCAGGCGTTCGACGAGCGCACGTGCCCGCGTGATGGTCTCCGGCGAAAGCGGCAGGGACGCAATGGCCTCATACACCTGGCGCACCCTCGAAAAAGCTCGAACCGACGCGAAGCACTCGGCGGCCGCACGGTAGGCGTTCTCGGCGATTTTGACCGGAAGCCCCTCCCCCCGACTCCCCTCGGCGCACTTGACCCACGCCTCCCCCGCCCGCAGCCGCAGGTCCTCGGCATAGGGCAAGTGGGCGGTCGTGCACGCATCGGCGGCCTCGCGCAGGGCGGAGGCCATGGCGTGCCACTCGCCGAAGCCCCGGGCCACGGCGACGAACGCCTCGTACAGGCGCAAGGCGTCGAGGGTCAGGCCATCGGATCGGAGGATCCGGATGCTGTTGGTGGCCCCTTCGGCCACGTTCACGAACGTGCCCGTCTCCTGTCCGACGCGCGCCAGCAGTTGGTAACAGTCGAAGGCGCGCTCGCGCAGCCCCGCGCGCTCGAACCCGTCGGCGATCTCCTCGACGTCGGCCGATGCATCGAGCACCGCCGCCTGCGCTCGTTCGTCACCGAGGCGATGGAGGCACAGTGCACGGTTGACCGCCACCAGCGATCGCTCGTACGGGTGGTTTCGCATCCGGTCCGCCCGCAGGACCTCGTCCCAGGCCTCGACCGCGGCCGCGTCGTCCCCCGCCCGCTCCAGGGCGATGGCCCGGTGCATGGGAAGGTCCAGTTCGGCGAACCACACGGCGGCCGCGCGGCAAAACCCCGCGGCCGTCAGGTAGATCGCGTACTGGCGCAGGCCGGTCATGGCCGCCGTGTCCCCCGCCCGGGCCGCCTCCACCTCGTCCTGCAGGGTCTCGGGGTCACCGCCCTCCGTCGCGCCCAGGTACGCCGCGCACGCAGCGACGCGCCGGCGCGCCCCCAGGTGCCTGCACACATCGAGCAGCGCGCGGATCCACTCGTCGTACTCGAAGTCGATCCGGTCCACCACCCCCACGAGGGTCCGAAGGTGACCGTAGGCCTCCTCGTACCGCCGGGCGGCCAGTGCGGCGTTCGCACGCGCCCAGTGGCTGGCTGCGTCGATCATCGCCGCGCCTCGTCTCCACGCACGCCCCGCTCGGCGTCTGCGATGATGCGTCTTGCATGGACGGAGCGCTGTCCGGTGGACACGGCGGCCTCGTCGAGGACGTGCACGCGGTACAGCGCATCGAGGTACGGCAAGTCGAGCGGGTGCTCCGGAAAGATGAACACCCCGTGCAACGAGGCGCGTGCCGCGATGGCGTACACCGCATCGGTGGGCAGACGGCACGAGCCATGGGTCAACAGGTAGACCACCACGTGCCTCGCCCCGAACCTCGCACCCGACAGTTCGGCGAGAAGCTGCTCCGCGACGCGCGCGTAGTTTCGGCCATGCTCGGCGCGAAACTGCAGTACATACGGGACCTCCCCCCCGCCGGTCCCCGTGACCGTGACGCCGTCGTAGATCCGCGCGTCGAAAAAGCGCAGGCGAACGGCGTCGCCGAGTAGGGCGAGGCGCTTCGAAAGGGCCAGCGCCAACCCCCGGGCGAACACCTCGCGCACGCCCCGCATGGAGGCGCTGCCGTCCACGAGGACCAGGTGCAGGCGGTCCTCCTGGTCGAGCTGTTTTTCGTGGGTGTAGAAGAACAGCTCGCGATCCACGAGCTTTTGTTCAAACACGTCGTCGTCGAACGCGAGTTGGCTGAGCACCATGTCGTCGAGCGCCCCGCGGCGCTCGATGGCGGCGTATCCATCGAGTCCGAGGCTCTGCTGGCCGGTGCGCCGGCGTACCTCCAGCAGCGAGGGCAAAAGCTCCAGGGAGAAGTCCACCACGTCGCCCAGCGCGGGATCCCGGATCGTCTGGTACAGGTCGGCCAGCTCGAACCCGCCGAGCACGCTGGACTCGGCCCCACCGAACAGCCCCAACAGGCGCAGGGCGTCCAGGTCGATCTGCTCCACCTCCAGCAGCGCCAGCAACCGGTGACGCCCGAGGGTGTCCATCCAGACCTGTGCGTCGGTCGTGTCCCGGCGCGCGAACGCATCCGCCACGTCGATCCGCACGAGCAGCTGGAGATCGAGGGAGGCTGCGCGTGGGCTCGCGGTCCGGACGGCCTCGGGAAGCTGTGGCAACAACGCGCCAAGGACCCGCGCGAGGACCACACCCACCATGGCATCCCGATGCTTCCAGGCCGCCGGCGTCCGCGCCAGCGCCGTGTGTTCGAGGTCCTGCAGCAGGCGGCGCCACGCCCGTGCGACCTCCGAGCGCGCGCGCCCCCGGCGCTGGGGGGCGAGGTGACCGAGGCCCGCCAACACGCCGCCTACGTCGTGCACGACCACCAGCGGCACCGCGACCCCGAGTTGCGCCACGGTGCGCTGCCACGCCAGGGCGCGAAGGGGCAGCACGCCCCCCACGGCCGTCACCTCCGAAAGCGCGAGCGTCGCCATCTCTCGCTCGGCGAGGGCGCGCTCTTGCTCGGGGTGCAGGGCGCGGGGCGTACGATCCACGGCTCGCTCCATGGGGCCGCGCCTAGACGAACCGCCCCGACGCGAACAACGTCTCCAGCAGCTTGTCCACCTCGCCGACCATGCGGGTCGCCGCCGGGTTCTCCGGCATTCGTTCGAGCGCCGCCTTGATGTCGCCGAGGTTGCGCAAATAGCTGAAAAGCTGCATGTCCGACAGGACCTCCGCCGCGGACAGCGCCTTGCGCAAGGTCGCCAATTCCTCCAACAGGTCGTCGAGGTCCGCCGCCGCCGCCCCCACGCGGGACCGCTCGGGGTGTTCGTCATACCAGCGGTCGAGGACCGGACCCACGATTTCCGCCAACAGGTCGCGCTGCTCCGGCGTGTTCCACACGTGGCGCAGCACGAACAGGTCCGAGGCGTCCACCTCCGTCCGGCCGTCGAGCAGCGCGGAGGCCGAAAAGAGCTTGAGGAGCTTGACCACGCGCCGGTCCGACAGCCCGATGCCCTCCGACCGCATCTGGAACACGAGGCTCTTGTAGGTCGTCAAGAACCCCTCGTCGAACGAAAGGCGCCCCGCCAGCACGCGCTGCAAGCGGCGAATGTCCTGGGCCGACACCATGGGCGAAAGGGCTGCCTCCTCGATCCCGAGCCCCATGGCCTCGAGCCGCGTGCCCTTCTGCAGCAGTCCGCGGAAGTGGAAGCTGTCGAGGTAGTCCACCTGCACGCGCAGAGAGAAACGATCGAACAGGGCCGACAATGCCTCGTCCGTCGGAACCTCGTTGCTCGCCGCGAACAGGCTAAGCAGCGGCACACGCACCCGGTGCGTGCCGTGCATGAACACCCGCGCATTGAGCAGGGACAGCAGACTGTTCAAGATGGCGCTGTTGGCCTTGAAAATCTCGTCCAGGAAGACGATCTCCGCCTCCGGCAGCATGCCCTCCGTGCGCCGCCGGTACACCCCCTCGCGAAACGCCTTGATGTCCACCGGGCCGAAGATCTCGTTGGGCTCGGTAAAACGCGTCAACAGGTAGTCGAAGTAGCGCGCGTCCACGATTTGCGCGAACGCGCGGACCAGCGCGCTCTTGGCGGTCCCCGGCGGGCCGATCATCACGAGGTGCTCGCCGGCCAGCACGCTCACGAACATCAGACGGATCACCTCCTCCTTGCCGAGGAAGCGGTCCGACAATGCGGCCGCCGCCTTGCCCAGCCGATCGACGACCGCGGGTTCGACGGTGGCGCCCGCAGCGGAGCGCGAGGGTACCTTGGGGTCCTCCATGGTCATGTCCTTTCTACGACGGGCTCGACGACCGCATCCAGCATCTCCCGGCGGACGTCGCGCAGCACCACCTGTCGCAGCCGTTCGATGTGCACGTCCCATCGCCGGCGAAGCGCCGGGTCCGCCCCGGCGAGCGGATCGCCCAGCACGCGGACGAGGCGCGGCAGGGAAAGTGGCAGGGCCAGGAAATGCTGCACGTCGGGAGCGGCGAGATCCACCGAGGCCCCCAGGCGCGCGTCATCGAGCCACACGCGCAGCACGTGCACCTGGACCAGCGCCCCGAGCACCCACCCGGCGCCGCGGCGCGCGGCGGGTTCGACGGCGAACGACTGCCGCAGACTGTCCCCCAGCCGCGCCATGATCCGCCCGCCCTGCTCGATCCAACGCGGCCCATCGGCCCAGGCGTGGCAAACGAGACGCCACATGGGGCGCGAGGACAGGCGGCCGATGGACGACAACGGCAGGGGCGCCTCCCCCAGTGCCTGCACGCGCAACAGGGCCGTCCACGGGCTGCGGACGACGAAGGCGGTGCGCATACGCGCGGCGATGGGCGGCAGCGGAGCCTCGGCGAGCACGGGCCACGCCGACGCCCGGCCGGCGCCGTTTTCCGACTCCGGCGCGGCCGTCAGCGCCAGGCGCGCCCGGTCACGCCGCCACCTGGGCGCCGCCGGCCGAACCCGCCCGCCGAGTCGGGTCGCCAGCGCCGACTCGAGCAGTATGTGCAGGTGCAAGGGGGCGTCGGACAGCGCCGCGGCGCCTTCGTCGAACCAGGCGAGCGTCATGGCGGCCAGATCCACCCACCGTTCCTGCCGGGCGAACACGCGGTCGCGGTCCGGGTGGGCGAGACACAGCAGGTTGTGCAACGCCGCATAGATCGCCACGTCCGCCGGACCGGGCGGGTCGAGGACGGCCCGGGGCATCCACCGGCCCGTGCGGGCGAACAACGCGTGCCCCGTCGCCGCGTCGAAGATACGGCCAGCCGACCGGCGCAACCGCACGAGGTCCCGCGGCCGAAGCGGGGCCCCGACCAGCGCCCTCCCCCCTTCGAGCAACGGGCGGACGAAGGCGTCACGAAACGAGACGACGCCGTGCCTCAATCGGCCTCCTTTTCGGGTTCGACCGCACGGGGGCGAGCCCCCCGCGGCACACCGAACAGCGCGAACCGGCCCATGGGGGAAAACGCCACGGTGGCCTCGCCCCCCCCGGCATGGGACACGTCCTCCACGTCGGCGTCCTCGATACGCACGGAGGCGAGCAAGGCCGCATCGAGCGGTACGAACCGCTCTGCCGGCAGGCGAAGCGGGGGCTCGTCCGGCCCCACGAACAGGGCGTGGTCCCGCCCCCCGAGCCCGAGCAGATCGCGCAGCAGGTCGGGGCGAATCCGCGGGACGAAACCGTACCCGTCCGGTACGAGGACCCCCGGCGCCGCCTCCCACAGGCGCCGCCCCACGGGCAACAGCGCGCCCGAGGCCAGGACCGCCTCGCCGGGACCATCCGCCACGAGGGACGTGGCCAGCAACACCACACGCTCGCCCAGCAGGCACAGGCGGGCCGAGGCCAGGACCGGCGGGGGCAACAACCGCACGAGATCCGAAAGGCGCGCGAGGCCGTCCCTGGGCACGAGCAGACCCCGCGGCTCGTGCGCCAGGTTCGTGCGGCGCAGGGAAAGCTCGATCCGGACCGGCGCAAGATCCACCGTCGCCGCGTAGTCACCCGAATCCGCCAGTTGGATCCGGTCGGGGCGCGATACCATGTGCGCGCCGTCCACGAATCGCGGCGGCGGCGACAGGCGCTCGACCCGCCGCGCCCGCGCCCGGAACAAGAATGCCTCGTCCTCCGCAAAGGCGGGCGCTAGGGCCTCCAGATCGAACGGGTGCCGGTACCCCACCTCCACCGCCATCTTCGGCCCCACCGGCCGCAGGCACTCCACGCCGGGCAGCGCTCGCAGCAGCCCGTACACCCGAAGCGACGGCCGCCGCACGCGCAACAAAAGGCGCGGCGCGCTCCCCGAAAGGGCCACGACCGCCCCGGCGAACGAAGTCTTCGACCGCCACAGCGTGCGCACGACCCGGTCCCGAAGCCCCGGCGCCACCAGCACGAGGACCATGTCCGGGGGTGTGCGCGGGGCGGGCTCCGGTGCCGGCTCGAGCCGTAGCACGAGGTCGTAGGGGTCGATGCGGTCCTGCACCCGGTACCGGCGCAGATCGAAACGCCCCACCGCAATCACGTCGGCCCCCTGCCCCTCCACGGGCTGTGCCAGATCGTAGCCGAACGGGGCGGATACGTCGCGGGCCTGCACGTAGACGGTGCCCGCGCCCGTAAACAGGTGCGCGCGCATGGGCGCGGCCAGGTGGGCGAGGGTGTCGAGGGTGTAGCTGTCGTGCAGGGCGAAGCGGACCAGGAACTCGTCGGCGCCGCCGGGCTGACGCGCGCGCTCGAGCGTCAGCGTGGAGAACAACTCCCCGAAGGGCAACTCACGCGAGCACGCGCCCAAGAACCCCACCACCCGGTCGAAGGTGGACAGGACCGCCAGCAGTTCGCGCCCGATCGCGACGCCCCGCGGGTCCGTCACGAGGCCCGAGGCCCGAAACCGAGTCTGTCCCGCGACCACGGGTTCGAGCAGTTCGGGCGGCACGAAGGGAGGATAGCGGGGCCCCGTGCTAGCATCTACAGGCGGTGGTTCCACCCGCACAGTTCGGGCGCGGCGACGACCCGCCGGGGTTCGGCGACCGCCTGCGACGCCGCGCCGGGGAGGTGCGGGCGGCCATCTTGCTCGAAGAGGCCGGAGAGATCGAGGAGGCCGCCCGCGTGTTCGAACAGGTGGGGGCGCACGCCCAGGCGGCGGCGCTTCGCCTCGAGCATGCGCGCACGGAGCGGAACGAGGACGCACGGCGCGCCCTCCTGCGTGAGGCATGCGCGCGCGCCCACGGCGACGCCCCCGCGGTGCGCGCCCTGTTCCGCGCCTACGCCCAGGCGTGCCTCGAGGCGGCGCGGCGGGCCGACGCCGCCGGGCGGGCCGGACACGTGCACCAGGCCGCCCGCGCCCTCGAACGCGCGGGCGACCACGAGGCCGCGGGGACACTGTACGAGCGCCTGGGGCGCCACGACGACGCGGCGCGCTGCTTCCAGGCGGCCGGGGACATCGAGCGCATGGAACTGGCGATGCTGGCCGACGAGCACCGGCGCGCCCCCGAAGAACGCGCGCGCGCCCTCCTGGCCGACGCACGGCGACACCTGGACGCCGGCGCACGGCTCGCGGCCCGGCGCATGCTGGACGAAGCCGCCCTGCGCACCTTTCCCCCAGACGAGCGCGCCCAGGCCGAGCGCATCCTGCGAGATCTGGGGGACCGATGGACTCGACCGCCCCGGGTCGTGTTGCGCCTCGACGGTGCCCCACTCGAGGTGTTCGTACATTCGACCGCCGACCTTGGCCGAGCCCCCGGGGCCGCGGTGCGCCTGTCCGACCCGTCGATCTCACGCCGCCACGCCCGGGTCCACCTCGACGCCTCCCCCCCCACCCTCACGGACCTCGACGCCCAGGCCGGCACCTTCGTGGAAGGCGCGGCCCTCCCACCCGGCGGCGCGGTTCCGATCACCGGTCCCATCGAGGTGGCGCTCGGCCTCGGTGCGCCGCTGCACCTTCGCCCCTGGGGCGAGGCCGGCGCGGCGGTTCGGGTCGCCCCGCCCGCCCCGCACCCGCCCGTGCTGCTCGTCCCCCCGGACGTCCCGGTCCCCCTCGGACCCGCCGGCCCGCAGGTGGCGTTCTCGGCACCGAACGAGGACGGGCCGCTCGTCCTGTCGGCCGGACCGGGGGCGGCCTTCGTCCTTGCGGGCAGTGGGCGCCGGGTACGACGGCTCGATCTTCTCGCGGGCGACCGCCTGCGCATCGAGGCGGCTGAACGGGTGGTCCCACTGGAGGTGCAGGGGTGACCCTGGCCCGCGTGGTCGCGGCGCAGACCGCCGAACCGTCGATCGCCGGTCTGCTCGACCAGGTGGCGGCGACCTGCGGCCCGTATGTTCCCGACGACGACACCGTGGCCCTGCTCGGAGAGCTGCGCGCGGCGCTCGGGCGGGGGGCGTCGGAGGCGGCCGTGTTCGAGCGCGTGCGGCTGCTCGACGGCGCGGGCCACGCGAGGGCGGCGGCGGGGATCCTGGCCGCGGACCCGGGTACGGCACAGCGGCCGGAGTTGCTCCTGGGGCTGGCGGCCCTGCTGCTCGACGCCCTCGAGCCGGCGCTGGGGCTGGCCCTGGCCGAGCAGGTGGCGGCCGAGGCCCCGCGCCCACCCGACGGGTTCTCGATCTTCCGGCGGGCGCATCTGCTGGTGGCCGAGGGGCGGACCGCACTGGGGGACCGTGAGGGCGCGCACCGCGCCTACGAGGCGGTCCTCGCCTATGATCTCGACGACGCCCGCGCACGCGCGGGTCTGGCCCGCCTGGGACCCGAGGCGGCCCCCCCCACGGCGCTGGACACCTTCGTCGAGGGCACGGAGGGCCTGGGCACCACCGCCCTGGGGGGCGGTCGCTACACCATGGTCCGCCCCGTCGGCCGCGGGCGTCACGCCGTCGTGTACCTGGCGACGGACACGCGCGTCGGTCGGCCCGTGGCGATCAAGCGCATGCTCCCCCCCACGGCGTTCGAGGACCCATCCGCGGCACGCCGCCTGGCAGCTCGTTTCCTCGAAGAGGCCGGCACCCTCGACAAGATACGCAGCCCCTACGTGGTACGCCTGTACGACGTGTTGCACGAGGCCCGGGCGGTCGTGCTGGAATACTGCGCTGGGGGCTCTTTGCGGGCCGCCCTGCGTGCGGGCACGGTGGGCCCCGGCGACCTGCCGGCGCTGGCGACCGCCCTGCGCGAGGGGCTGGCCGCCGTGGCCGCAGCCGGTGCCACCCACCGCGATGTCAAACCCGCGAACGTGCTGATTCGCCCGACCCGCCCGCGCTTCGTCCTGGCGGACCTGGGTCTGGCCGTGCCGCGCGGGCGCAGCCGAGACCGCTTCGGCTCCCTGCGCTACCTCGCCCCCGAGCTGCGGGCGGCCCGCGTTCCTGCCGGCCCCGCCACCGACGCCTACGCGGCCGGCGTGGTCCTGCTCGAGGTCGCCCTCGGCGATGCCGGCCTGCCCGCCGCCTTCGACACACCGACCGGACCCGAGGATGCGCGGCCGTTCGTCCCGTCGGACCTGCCTCCGCCCGTCGCGGCCTGCATCCGCCGCCTGCTCGACCCCGTCCCGGAACGAAGGCTATGGTCCCCGCCCGCGTGACCCGCTCCCTGCCCATGCTGGCGGCCCTCGTGCCGATCGCCCTTTCCGCCTGTCGGGAGACGCCGCGGACCTTCTCGGTCGGCCCGGTCGGCGCCACGCCGATCTTCGAAGACCGTTTCGAGCGCTCGGCGCTGGGCGAGGCGTGGCACACGACGGGCCCGGGCGCCCGCATCGAGGGCGGCCGGTTGGTGCTCGAAGGGCTCGAGAACCACCCCGTATGGCTCGTGCGCGAGTTGCCCGACGACGTCCACGTCGCGTTCGACGCGCGCGCGACCACCGAGTCCGGCGACATCAAGTTCGAGCTGGCCGGCGACGGCAAGAGCTACGCCACCACCGTCAACTACGTCGCCAGCGGCTACGTGCTCATCTTCGGGGGGTGGGACGGCACGAAGAACATGATCGCGCGTCGCAGCGAGCACGGGCGGCAGACCGTGGTCTCCACGGCCCCCCTGCCAGAACCGGGACGGACCTATCACATGGACGTGTATCGCACGGGTGGTACGATCCGATGGGAGGTGGACGGTCGCGAGCTCTTGGTCTTCGAGGATCCGAACCCGCTTACGGGACCGGGCCACCGCTCCTTCGCGTTCAACAACTGGCAGGCGCGCACCGAGTTCGACAACCTCGTCATCGAGCCCCTTTGACATGCCCGACTCCCTCCCGCGTCCCTTCGGCCGGTACCTGCTGACCGACCGCATCGGCGAAGGCGGCATGGCCGAGGTCTACAAGGCCCGCAGCCGCGTCGCCGAAGGGCTGTCCAAGCAGCTCGTGGTCAAGAAGATCCGGCCGGAGTTTGCGTGCCAGGAGGACTTCGCGCGCATGTTCGTGGACGAGGCCGAGATCGCCTTGTCGCTCAACCACGCCAACATCGTGCAGGTGTTCGACTTCGGCAAGGTGCGCGACGACCACTTCCTGGCGATGGAGTGGATCGACGGCATCGACCTGATGCAACTGTTCCAGGCCGTCCGCGCCGTGGGCGACGCCTTTCCGCCGGTGATTGCGGCCTACATCGCCCACCAGGTGGCATCGGGCCTGGCCTACGCCCACCGCAAGAAGGACGACGAGGGCCGCCCGCTCGGCATCGTCCACCGCGACATCAGCCCGCACAACATCATGATTTCGTATGCGGGACAGGTCAAGATCCTGGACTTTGGCATCGCTCGCACCGCGCGCCAGAACTCGGCGGACCGGCCCCGGGCCGGCGAAGGCGAGGCGCCCGAGGAGACGATCAAGGGCAAGGTGGCGTACATGTCGCCGGAGCAGGCCACGGGGCGCCCCCTCGACGGCCGCTCGGATCTTTACTCCCTGGGCATCGTCCTGTTCGAACTGCTGACGGGCGAGTTGCTCTTTCGAGACAAGGACCGCATGAAGGCGCTCGAGCGCGTGCGCACGGAGCCGCCCCCCGCCCTGCGGGCGCTCGCCCCCCACGTCCCCGATCCGCTCGCGGCCATCGTCGAGCGGGCCCTCGCGCGCGATCCGGACGATCGGTATCCGTCCGCCACGGCCATGCGCGCGGACCTGGCGGAGTTCTTGCACCACTCCGACCCGGTGGTGGACGACGAGGTCCTCGCGGAGTTCGTCCTGTCCTATACGAGCCGGCCAGCGTCGGATCCGCAGGCGGGACTGGCCGACGCCCCCACGCGCGAGATCGCCGATTCCGTGGGCAGCGCGGGCCCCCTGCCCGCCGGCCGGGGAGCCCATCGCGTCGTGGCCGTACGGATCCTGCTCGATCCCCGGCCGAGCGAGGGCCTGGATCGTCCGCCCGCGAGCGGCGCCTTCGAATCTCTCGTCCGCAACGTCGCGGTCAAACGCGAGGCTCTGGTGCTCGAAGCGGGACGCCTGGGGGCCCTGGTCGTCTTCGGCGCACTGCTGGCCACCGAGGACGACCCGGACCGCGCCCTGCGGTTCGCGCGAACGATCCGCGACGAGCTGGCCGAGGTCGCGCCGGGCTACGCCATGGGGACGGTCGTGGCGTCCGTGCCGGCGACGGTGACGAACGTTGGCGGCGCCGGGGTGGACGTACACCTGCGCCCCGCGCTGCGCGACGCCCTCGACCGGGTCGCCCGGCACGTCCTGGACGGCCCCATCGTGGTCAGCCAGGACCTCGTGACGCGCCTGTCCGCGCGCTGGCGCTTCGGCGAGGCCACGTGGGTGGACCGCGGCCCCGAACAAACCGGCGCCGACGGCCTCGTGGAGCTGTTCGAACCGGTCCGGCTCCTCGGCCCGGCCCGCTCGGCCCGACACCTCAAGGGGCCCCTGGCCCGTCGCGGGCGCCTCATCGGCCGGGAGCTCGAACGCAAGGTCCTGCGCGACGCCCTGACGGACGCCATCGGCACCCGAGAGTCGCGGGCGCTTTTGGTGGTGGGTCCGCCGGGCATGGGCAAGCGGGCCCTGGTCCATCGATTCCTGGCGTCACTGCCCAAGACGAGCTGCTACGTGCTGTCGGCGGCCGCCACCTGGTCCCGCCGAAACGTCCCCCTCGGCGTCTTCCTCGACATGCTGGCGGAGTTTCTCGCCATCGAGCGTACGACGCCGCGCAGTCAGATCCGCGCGGCGTTGGAGCGGCACGCCGTGGCGGACGCGCAGCCCCTTGCGGACGTGCTCGCCGCGGCCCTCGACCTGGACGACCGGCCGCAGGCCCCCCCGGCCCCCCGGGCCGTGCGCGATGGGATCTGGCGGCTCCTGCGCCGGCTGATCCGCGGCCTGGATCGCCGGCGGCCCGTCATCGTGGTCCTGGAGAACGCCCATTTCCTCGATCCCCAGAGCCTGGAGTTGCTCACCGCGTGGAACCAGGCGCGCCAGCCGGTGCGGCTGCTCGGGATCGTGACCGCGCGGCCCGGCCCGAACGCCGCCGCGATCGCGCAGCTTCCCACGGTGCAGCGCCTCGATCTGTCGGAGCTCGACCCGGCGGCGCGGCGGGAACTCGTCCTGCAACGGTTCGAGGCCCCCGAGCAGGCCGAGCCCCTGGCCGACGCCGTGCTCGCCCGCACGGGCGGCAATCCCCTGTTCATCGAGGAGACCCTCGCGCGATTGCTCGACGACGGTACGCTGGGGTGGTCGGCCGACGGGCGCTTCCTCGTGATCCGCAGGCCCATCGAGACGATCCAACTCCCGCCGACGGTCGAGGCCGTGCTGCGCGAACGGGTGGACGACCTGGACGCGGGCGACCGCGAGGTCCTGCAGGCGGCGGCGATCCTCGGGCGGGTCTTCCTCGAAACGGAGCTGGTGGCGCTGCTCGATCGCAGCGTCGAGGCGAGCCTTGCGCGCCTCGAACGCGCCAAGTTCATCGAGCGCGAGGGGGCGGGTGCCCGGCGCACGGCGCGCTTCGCCACGGTGAGCCTGCACGAGGTGGTCCGCGACGGCATCGTGGCCGAGAAGGCCGCCCTGTGGCACGGCCGCGCGGCCGACATCCTGCGCGCGCGGGACGACTTTCGCCGGGGGCGGGACGACGGGCTCGTGGCCGATCACCTCGTGGCCGCCGGGCGTACCGCCGAGGCCGTCGAACCCGCCCTGGACGCAGCACGGCACGCCATGGCCGCGGGGGCGCAGCGCAGCGGGCACTACTTTCTTTCCCTCGCCCTCGACGCGATGGACCCGGACGACCCGCGCCGGTTCGGCGCCCTGCTCGACCGCGAGGAGATCCTGCGTGGATGGGGGGACGTGCGAGCACGGGCGGCCGACCTGCGCGCCCTGTCCGAGCTGGCCACCGGCGACCCGACCGGTCGCCACGAGGTGGTCGTACTCCTGCGCGTGCTTCGCCTCTACATCGACGTGGACCGGCTGCAACGGGCGGAGCCCATCGCCGAGCGCATCGAGCGCCGCCTCGAGACGATCGAGGACCCGAGCCCCTTCGTCCCATCGCTGGCCCGGATGAAGAGCCAACTGTTGCTGGCACGCGGCCGGTTCGAGGAGGCGGAGGCCGCCGCACGCCGGGGGCTCGCGCACTGCACGGACGATCCGGCCGGCCGACGACGCCGGGCGCTGCTGCTCGCGGCCCTGGGCAAGGTCCTGCTCGAGTCCGGGCGATTCGACGAAGCGCACACCGCCTACGACGAGGGGCTGTCGATCGCCCGGGCGCTGCGGGACCGGCGCCTGGAGGCCGAGCTCACGAACGCGCTGGGGGAGCTGGCGGGCCGCAGCTCCCGGTACCAGGCGGCGATCCGGTGCTTCAAGGCGTCGCTCGCCATCGACCGCGATCTCGGCGACCGCATCGCCACGGGCCGCAAGCTCGCCAACCTGGGGATCACCTATGCGGCCCTGGGCCTGTACGAGCAGGCCGAACGCCACCTGCGCCGCGCGCTCGACCTGCACGAGAAGCTCGGGCGAGGCGACGAGATCGGTGACGTCGTCGTGCATCTGGGCGAGGTCGTGGGCGAGCTCGACGACCCGTCGGCGGCGCGCTCACTGCTTTCCGAGGCCGCGCGGCTCGCCCGGCGGCGCGGGGACCTCCGTACGGAGCTGCGGGCCACCACGCGGCTGGCCTACGTGCTGGCCCGCCGCCCCCGTGACGACGACGATCGAAACCGCGCCGCGGAGCTGGCCGACGACGCCGCCGAACGCAGCAAGGCCGCAGGGTTGCGGACCGCCGCAAGCCGCGCCTACCACGTCCGCGCGCTGCTCGCCGAAGCCCGTGGGGACCTGGAGGAGGCCATCGCGCAGGCGCGGGCGGCCGTGGCGCTGGTGCGGGCCGGCGCGGCCCGGGTGGAGGCGCCGCGCTACCTGCACCACCTGGGGATCCTGCTCGCACGAGCGGGGCGGGACGAGGAGGCCGCCCCCCTGCTCGAAGACGCCGCCCGCCTCGTGCGCGCTCGCCTCGATGATCTCGAGGAACCGGCGCTGCGCTCCACCTACGCCCGGCTGCCCGAGGTGCGACGGATCCTCGGGGCCGCGGCGGGGGCGCCCCCCGAGCCGACCGCGTAGCCGCCGCAGCAGCGGGCGCGTCCGGCCCCTTCGGGCCTCCGGGGGATTGGGCGCAGGGGGCCCCATGCCCACGGCCCACGACCCACGGCGCCTCCAAACGGTCGGACGCGCGCGGCCGGAGGGTCCGAAGCGCGAAATCGAATCCTTGTCCGGGTCGGCTCGGGGCCCCGCCTCCGTGGGCGACACGGCGAGCCCCCGCGGGATGGCGGGGGTTGGACGCGCGCCGCGGGGTCAGCCCCACGGGTCCGGGCAGACCAGGCGGGCGCGGGCTATCCTCCTCGTCATGACGCGCGCGATGGGTTCGATCTCCCGACCGGCCGGGCGAATCACCCGCCCCCTGGTCGTGGCCGCCGTCCTGTGCGCGACCGGTTGCGCCCCGCGCGGCGTCCTCGTCGGGCCGACGGGCGAGCACCGCCTGGTCGCCCGGGCCCCGGCGCAAGGGCTTACGGTGGTGGTGACCACCGGCTCGTGGGACGGGGACCCGCCGGATCTCCCGGAGCAGTTTACGGTGGTGCACGTGCTCGTGGCGAACCTCGGCGCCCGGCCGATCCGCCTCGCACCGGGTGACTTCGAACTCGTCAGCGACCGCGGCTTTCGGTACCGCCTGCTCGACGCGGGCGGCCACTTCTCCGTGGTGCAAGACGACGATGGGGCCGGCTACGGGCCGTCCGGCGCGGGCTACCCGATGGGGCGCTCCGACGACGTCGTCACCTTGCGCTCGACGAGCCGCGACGTGCACGCCCTGGCGTTGCCATGGGGCCACCTCCAGCCCCGAACGGACATGCGCGGCTTCGTCTACTTCGAGAAGGCCGAGGACACGGCGAACCACCTGACGCTCGTGTGGCACGCCTACGACGACGCGGGCCGCCCGCTGGTGGACCTGTCCTTCCCCCTCGCGGTCGCCCGCCCGCGGCGGTAGGGGGCGCGCAGCCCCCTCGCCGCGGCGGGCGGGCCGCCCATCACTGCGGCAGGATGCAAAGCCCGACGTCTTCGTGGCCGGGCGGGGCCATTCCCATCTCGAAGAACGGCACGCAGTCCGCGCCCGGAGTGGTGTACGTGTTGGCACAGGTCTGCGCGGCGTCCGGATCGGTCAGGTCGCAATACGGCGCACAGCACCCCTCCGCGTCCGCGCATCCCGGTACGAACTCGGCGCCCGCGCATACGAGCCCCGGATTGCAGGCGTTGCCGAACTCGCACGGCACCCCCGCGGTCCCCATGCCGCCGGACGCATCGATCACGCACGCGAAACCATCGCCGGCGGTGTTCGGGAGGCAGACCTCGTTTTTCTCGCAGTCCTGGAGCAACGGATCGCACGCCGGCAGGCACAGGATCAACACGCCGTCGTTCGCAATGAGGCAGCTTTGCTCGGGGTCCGCGCAGGTGGCGGCCTCGGGCGTGCCCATGCAAAAGGCCACGCAGTAGCCCGTGTTCGTCTCGGGGTCCACGTTCCAGCACATGGAGGCCACGTCGCAGTCGTCGATGCCCGACACGCCGTCGCCCTGGACCGTACACCCGTCGCCGGGTTGCTTGGGATTCGGATCGACCGGCACGCATTTCGTCGCGTTCCACGCGTTGCCCCCGTCGTTCGCCCACGGCATGCACTTTTCCCCGTCCGGGCAATCCTGCACCCACACATCGCACTGCGGGTCCGCGCCTCCCGTCGTCGCGATGAACGAGTTGCCA
>JALSIN010000259.1 GCA_026989935.1 Polyangiaceae bacterium
AACGGCAACGTGCTCGACACGGTGTACGTGGACCAGTCGCAGGGCGGGGGGCAGTGGCAGGTCCTCGGGACGTACGATTTTCCGGCCGGATGGAACGACGTGGTCCTGTCCGTGTGGACGACGAAGGGCAAGGTCGTCATCGCCGATGCGGTGCGGGTGCGCACGCCGTAGGGCGGCTTGGCCGGTCCGTGCGCCGCAGATTCCTACCGGCCGCCGTCGCCTCGATGCTCGGTGCGGCGTGCGGCCCGGCCCCGGCCGGGTCGGCCCGGGCCGACTCGGACGCGGGGCCACGGCCGCTCGACCGAGGGGCTGGTTCGGCCGGTGCGCGCGGGGGCACGCGGACGCTGGACCGAGGGGCCGGTGGGATCCCCTGGGCGCTCGTCGCCACCGAGGGCGATCCGCCGCGGTCCGTGGTGCGGCTGGACGCCGGCGGGGGCCGGCGTGCGCTGGTGTCCCGTCCCGCCTATGCCGGTCCGTTTCGGCCGGGCACGCGCCGGTTCCTGGCCGTGGTGCCCGCGGCAGACGGCGGTGCGCCGTTTCGGCTGGATCTGTGCGACGCGGACGCGGCCGATCCATGCACGACGGTGGCCCGCGACCTCGCCGGCGTGCGCCAGCCGGTGTTCGCGCCCGACGGGACGAAGCTGGTGTTCGGCACGCAGGACGGCCCGCGGCCGGCGGTCGCGGTGCTGGATCTCGCGCGTTCGGATCCGTCTGCGCGGATCCTCGCGGCCTCCAAGGAAGGCGTGTTCGATCCGACCGTCACCTTCGACGGCCGGTCCGTCGTGTACGCGGCGTCGAGTCTGCGCGGCCTGTCGATGAAGATCGCGCCGATCGACGGCGAAGGGGTGCCGCGCACGGTGGATCTGGGGACCGTGCGGTTTCGAGGCACGCCGCGCGCGTCGCCGGCCGAGGACCTCGTCGTGTTCGTGGGAGCGACGGACGGCGGGCGGGAGGGGCTGTTCGTCGCGCGGGGGCTCGCCGGCGGCCGGCCCCGGATTCAGCGACTCGCCGCGGCCCGGCCGACGACCGGGCGGTACGACCACCCGGCCTTCTCGCCGGACGGCCGGCGCCTGGCGTGGGTCGTGGCCGAGCCGCCGGCTCCGCGGGTGGCGGTGATCGATCTGGCCGGCGACCGTGTGGTGTTTCGGACGGCGCCGACGATGTCGGCGCAACACCCGCAGTTCTCACCCGATGGCGCCTACCTGGCCGTGACGACGGCACGGTCGGGCGGGCCCGCGCTTTCTGTCGTGCGCCTCGCGGACGGCGCGGCGATGAACGAGGCGCCGGGGCTGTGGCTCGGACGTTTCGTGCCGGCCGCATCCTCGGACACGGCGAGGCGGCCGTGAATCGGATCGTGGATCGAACGCCTGCCGGTCGTCTATCGTGTGATCCGAATGCCGGGTGAACCCGAACCGACCGACCCGCAGCTCCTTTCGGCGTGGCGGGCGGGGGATCGCCGGGCGGGCGAGCAGCTCATTCGCCGCCACTTCGCCGACGTCCACGCGTACTTCGCCCGAAGGGCCGCCCGCCTCCACCCGGGGCTCGAGCCCGGCGAGCTGTCGCAGCGGACCTTCGCGGCCGTGGTGGCCGCGCGCGACCGGGTTCAGGGCGAGTTTCGCCCCTACCTGTTCGGTATTGCGCGCAACGTCCTGCGCAAGGCCTACCGGGAGCTTGCGGCCCGCATGGAGCACGTCTCGCCCTCGAAAGCCTATCTGGCCGATCCCCGCACCCGTGTCAGCCGACTGTTCGCCCGGCGCGAGGAGGTCGCGCGAGTGCGCGCGGCCATCGCCGATCTCCCGGAGGAGTTTCGACAGGTGCTCGATCTCTTTTATATACAAGGGTGGAGCGTAGAGGCCATTGCGGTGGAGCTTTCGATCCCACGCGGGACGGTCAAGAGCCGGCTCGCCCGCGGGCGAGGGCACCTGCGCGCGCGGCTGGGGGACCCCAATCCTCCTGCGAGATAGCGGCCCGCCGGCCGCCGGCGTCATCGTGGGACGATGTCGGCGGCGGTCCGGCTCGCGGGCGCATCGGCCGGCTGCACGTCTTCGCCGGGGACCGGCCCGGGGGTGGCGAGCGTTCGCACTCGCCGCCCCTGGGCGATCGTCCGGGCCAGGGCGCGGACCTGCGCCGCGCTCGCCCCGGGCAGGGCGGCCCAGATCGCCGCGCGCGGGTCCGTCGCTTCTCCGGCGGCGACGAAGTCGTGCACGAAGCGTGCGACCCGCCGGCGTGGGGTCCCGAGGGTCCGGTAGACGGCTTCCACCTCGGCACGCGCTCGGTCGATCTCTTCGTCGGTCCACGGGCGCGCGGCGGCCTCCTCCACCGCATCGTAGAACGCCTTCACGCGGCCGGGCGGGAGGACCGCTTCGACGACGAGGGCCGCCGAAGGGGCCGGCCGGCGGTCGTCGCGGAGCCACTGGATCCGTACCGGCCCCCGCGTGCCGACCTGCCGCTCCAGATCGCCGAACCGGGCCGTCAGGACGGTTCGGACGATCTCCGCGCTGGCCACCTGGGAGGGGGGCACCGGGCCCGCGACGGCGGCCCACGCTGCATGGGCCAGGCCGAGGTCGGGCTCGATCACCGTCCGGTCGTGCAGGGCGCCGGCCATGGTCCGTCGCGTCCGATCGAGCCCGCCGGCCGGCTGGGCCTCGAACCAGGCGCGCCAGGCGTCAGCGTCGCCACCCGTGACGGCCAGGTCGAAACGGCTCCGCGCCACCGCCCGCGCGATCCGACCGACCGTCCCGTCGTCGGCCGCCAGCGCGTCGGGGCCCGTGCGCCCCGACGAGCGGCCGAACAGCGCGACTTCGAGCAGCGCGTGGCCGAGCCGCCGGGGATCGCGCCGGTTCCGGGCGATACGGGCCTGGACCCGTGCGCGCGCCTCGGCCCATGCATTGGGCCCCGGCGGGTGGTCCAGCAGGTCCGCGAGGGCGGCCCGGACGGCCGGTTCGTCGCGGGGCCGCATGGCGACGGAGAGGACGAGGGCCTGGTCCGCGCAGCGGACCCGCACGCGCGCGGCCTCGAGGGCGGGGATCCGGCGCGCGCGCGCTTCGAGGGCCCGCCCCACGATGCAGGCGGCCACGGTGGCGCCGCCGTGGGGCACGAACAGCTCGGCGCGCACGATGGGGCCGTCGTCCGGGACGGCGAGGAACAGGCGGCCGCCGGTCACCGAAAGCTGGTAGTCGCGGCCCTCGTACAGGAAGCGGGGCTCCTGGGACACGCCCGGCGTGGCGGCGATCGCCTCGGCCACCGGATCGAGGGTCTCGGGGAACGCGATGGGGTTCGGCTCGGGCAACGGTGGGATCGGGACGGCGGGCTTCGGCCCGGGCTCGGTGCGCACGACCACGGCGGGGACGCGCGCGAGGTGAGCCGCCAGATCCGCGACGGCGCCGGCGAGCACCGCGTCTTCGGCGGTGTCGAGGGCGGCCACCTCGCGCCAGGGAACGCCGAAGGTGAACAGGTCGGCGAGTTGGTCGGCAAGGCCCGCCTTCGACTCGAGCGCCAGGCTGCGCGCGAGCCGAAGGCGGGGGATCCGCGGCGCCAGCGTCTCGGGGTCGAGGGAACGGAGGAACGTGCGCAACTCGTCCGGGTCCGGCGGCCCCGTCTCGGACGTCTTGAAGAAGCGTAGCTCGAAGGGGACCCGCGCCGCGCGCCAGCCGGACGGCAGGCCGGGCAGGGGGTCGTCGAACAGGCGCACGAGCAGATCGGCCGCCACCTGGACGCGGGCGTCGGTCGGGTCGAGGGGAAACGCCACGTCCGTGCGCGGGGTCGGGCCCGTCGTCGTGCGCTCGACGGGGGCGCCCAGCGGACTCGCGCGTGGCGGCGGCGGCGGCGGTGGGTCGGCGGCGAGGGGTTCGAACGCGGCGCGGACGGCGGCGAAAGCCATCTGCGGCTCGAAGCCGCCGATCAGGATCAGCGCGGCGCGGTTGGGAGCGACGGTGCGGTCGAGGAAGGCGGCGGCTTCCCGGTAGGGGAAGCGTGCGAGCGTTTCGATCTCGGCGGCGGGATCCACCCGATAGCCCAGGTGCTCGGTCACGAGGCGGTCGGCGAGGCGTTCGCCGGGTGCGGTGATCTTCGCCGACCCTTCGGCCTCTCGGATCGCCGCGACGACGAGGCGCCAAAAGTCCCGCAGGACCGGGTGCCCGAGGCGTTCGGCCTCGAAGGCCAGGTAGGACCGAAGGCGGCCGGCCGGCAACTCCACGACCGTCCGAAGATCCCAGCCTTGCAGGGCGCCGTACCGCCGGGCCCCCATGCCGGAAAGCAGCGGCGCGATGGGCGGCCGGGTCCAGACGTCCTTCGCGGAACGTCGCAACTCGTCGAGCGCCGCGAACAACTCGGCCCGCTCGGTGAGCCCCTCGGTGCGGGCCAGGGCGTCGAACAGGGCCGCTTCGCGCTGGCGCAGGGCGCGGTCGGCGGTCGGGTCGCGGGCGCCGAGCCGCGCGCCCCCCGACTCGAACGCCACGAGGGCCAGGTGCGCAAGGCCCGGTTGGTCCTGCTCGTCGGGGTAGCCGGCCCGGATCACGAGGCGGGCCTCGATCGTGGTGTCGGCGGGGCGCGGGACCAGGAACACGGTCAGGCCGTTTTCGAGCCGCGCGGTGTAGACCCCGTGCGGGTCGGCGGGGTCGGGGGATGCGAGCGCCGGCGCCGCGACCGGCTGCACGGCAGCATTCGGATCCTCCACCCGGTCTTCCGGGACGCGGGAAAACCAGGCGCCGGCACCGGCGAACAGGACGGCGACGGCTCCCACGGCGGCCATGCGTCGCCAACGACGCTGGCGCCGTATCGTCTCCTCGGCCGCGGCGACGAAGACGCCGGCATCGGCCGGACGCGCCGCGGGGTCCGAAGCCGCGGCGGCGCGTAGGACCTGCAAAAGGCGCGGCGGCACACCGCGTGGCAGCGGGCCGGTGATGTCGCGCGCGCCGGCGGGGCGCCGGCCGCACAGCAACTCGAAGAACACGACGGCCAGGGCGTAGACGTCCGATCGAGGCGTGATCGATCCGCCGCGGGCCACCTCCGGGGCCACGTAGCCGGGCGTGCCGGCCGAGGTTCGGCCGTCGAGGGCGCGTGCGAGCCCCGCGACGCCGAAGTCGATGACGCGCGCCCGCCCCGATCGGTCCACCAGGACGTTTTCGGGCTTGAAGTCGCCGTGGACCACCCCTTCGCGGTGTGCGGCGGCCAGGCCGCGGGCCGCGTCGAGCAGGACTCGCAGCACCTCGGCCCCGGTCGCCTTGGCCGCAAAGGACCGCAGGTCCCGGCCCTCGACGTACTCCATCACGATGTAGGGTTGTCCGTCGGACTCGCCGACCTCGTGGACCGTCACGAGGTTCGGGTGGTTGAGCCTCGCGAGGACCCGCGCTTCGTCGAGCACCGTGGAGGTGGGCGCCCCCAAGCCGGCGACGTCGCGGCGCAGAACCTTGATCGCCACGCGCCGGTCTAGGCGGTCGTCGTGGGCGAGGAAGACGACCCCCATGCCGCCCGAGCCCAGGCGGTCGATCACCCGGTACGGTTCCACGGCCAACGGCGCGGCCGGTTGGCCCGTCAGCGCCTCCACCGTACGCTCGAGCGATAGGCGTGTCGCAATCCCCGGGCCCGCGGCGGCTTGCGCCTGCGGTGGGTCCGAGCGACCGTCTGCGGTGGGGGGCGGGCCCATGCGAAGACCATGGTTGCACACCGCGGGCGACCGTTCTGCGGGGCGGATCACCGGCCGCGGCCCCGCGGATTGCCCGCACCCGATCCCGAGCCTCGGTTGCGCCCGTGGCGGCCGCTGGCCGTACGAGATTCCCCATGAATCCCGTGCTCCGGCGCCTTGCGGGCGTGGCGCAAGGCCGTCCAGGCTTGGATCCCAGTGGCCGCGCGGGCTTTGCGTTGGGCGCGAGTGCCGGGCCGTCGGGCCCGGTGTGGCCCACGGCGGCGCGGTCGAAACCCGCGCTCTCGGCCGTGCGAACGTTTCGTCCCGCTGCGCGGTGGCGTGCCGTGTCCACGGACGCGGGGGGCGCGGTGTGGCCGGTTCGAGCGCCACGATGAAAGGCCTGGCGCGCGGGAAGCTCGTCGCGGGAGCGACCCGACCGGGCCGTCGATCCGGACGGTGGTTGCGCGGTGCTGCGCAGGTCCTTGGGGGCGATGGGGTGCGCGGTTGCCTCCGCCCCGGGGGGCATCGTCCGGCTGCGCGCGCGGCTACGGGGTCCGGCCGTTTCGGTCAGCCCCCTCGGGGGCCGCACGCGCGGGGTCGAGGACGCACACGGCACGAGCCGACGGTTCGACCGCCAGGTATCGGGTCACGCGCTTGTGGGCCTGGTCGAGCACGAACAGCTCGTCCCCCGTCTCCGAGGTGCGGGTGCGCGACCAGTAGGTCGCCGGCGGGAGCCTGGAGGTGTGCCGCAGGCGCCGCAACAGCCGGATCGAGGGGAGGCGCCAACCGGTCATCCCGGCGTAGGGGCGCGCGCACAGGGCGGCGGCCCTGCGGAAGGTGGTGTCCGAACGTTGTGGGACTACGAACACCACGTCCTTGTAGGCCCGTACGTCCTTGTCGCGCAGCGCGGCGTCGCGCAGCGCCGGCCACGGGTCCACCTCGATGCGGGTCGTGTCGCCGGCCGCGACCGGATCGCTCTCGATCGCGTTGGCCTCGTCCGTGGCGCCGAATTCGTCCCCAGTGGGACGGTTCATCGTCGGGTCGGAGGACGGTACGGGATCCCCCGCGAGTCGCTCGCCGCCGGCACTATCGCCGCGTGAGCCGACGGCTGGCGAAACGCCTGGGGGCGGCGAGACCTCGAGCGCACCCGGCGTCGCCGCTGCGTCGTCGTTTTCTTTGCGCTGGCCGGAAATGTTGTAGGCCGCCGCGTGACCCGCGGCAGGCGTCGCCGCCGGCGGTGCCTCCACCCCCCGCCGGGGCTCATCGCGGGACTGTGTGCGGGTCGGCGCCGGCGCTCCGTCGGTGCCGCGCCGCGCGATCGTGATCGCGCCGAAACCCGCGGCCGCGACGAGCACGACGCCCGCCACGAGGGCGCGGGAGCGGCGGTGTCTCACCCCGGTCATCGTGCGGTGGGGGCGTCGCTGCTGTGGCGTCCCTGCGGTGCTTTTGTGCGTCCGCGCGCCTTCCTGCCGGGTCGCCGTCGAGGCTGCCGTCTCGTCCGGCATCGGCCGGCGGGGTGCCTCCTCGCCTCGGCCACCGGCCGGTGCGCTCATCTTATGGGCCCCCAGGCCGCCAGGTGTGCCTTCGTCGCCCCTCGCCGCCGGCGTGCTCGTTTCGCGGGCTTTCGGGTCGCCGAGCACGTGGTCAGCGCCGCCATTCTTCCTCGGGTCGCCGAGCACGCCGCTGTCGCCAGCGGGCCTCGATGGCGCCTCGTCCCCTGCGACGAGTTGCCGCGTAGAAGCCGGGGCCGCGTGTGGGCCCGCCGTGCCGCCGCCCGGTGTCTCGTCCCCGGTGCTCCCGGGCGGGGGGGCCAGGGGGGCCGTTTCGTCCAGGGTCGCCCGCTCCACGAGGCTGCGAAACATCTCGCGGGCCGACTCCTCCGGGGCGACCGGGGCTGGCTCCCCCCGCGTGCCGGGGGCCGTGTCCGCCCGATGGACCGGGGGGCGCGGGCGGCCGAGCTTGGCGCACACGGCGGTCACGATCGCGTCCGTACGATCCGACAAGGAAACGTGGAGGAGCGACTGGCGCGGCGCCCGGTTGGCCGAGAACAAGCCCTCGATCCGCCGGATCTGGAACGGATCGAGGTCTTCGCTCTCGCACACCACGTACACCGCCCCCTCCGTGGTCGTTTCGAGGTGGCGCGCAAGCACGCGCAGGTCGAGGTCCACGCCGGGGAGCATCGTGACCGCGAACCCATGGCGCTCGAGCGCGGCGCGCACGCCGGCGAGGACGGGCAGGTCGTCTTCGGCGCAGGCGAGCACGACGGGGCAGGAGGCAAGGGAGGCGTCCGCCGTCACGGGGCCGCAGGCTACCAGAGCACCGGAGCGCTTTCAGAGGTCGGCGGCCTCCGCGCGTAGCGCGACGGGGGTCGTCTCACAACGTCGCAGTGCCTCGAAGCGCGCGAGTCCCTCGGGGTCGGCGGCGGCCAGGCGCGCGACCGCGTCCAGCGTGGCCCGTGCGCGAGCGAGCCGCGCGAGCATCGCCTCCCGCCGGGCGATCTCGGACAAGTGCGCCAGCGCGGCGTGGGACCGTTCTCGGGCGGCGCGGTAGCGCCGATACGCCGCGGAAGCCTCGAAGTATGCTGCCACTGCGGGACGGGCGGCCCGCAGGCGGGCCTCGAAGTCGTCGCGCCACGGGTCGTCGAGCCCTGGCCAGCGCGACAAGAGTTCGGCGGCGACGGTGCGGAAGGCCGCGTCCTCGTCCAGGCGCACCTGCTCGGCATCCGCCTGCGCCGCATCGAACCGTCGCTGCGCCGTTTCGACGGCCGCCTGGATGGCCCGCGGGTCCTCGGCCACACCGAGCCGCTGCGCGAGGGTTTGCACCACGTGCGCCTCGACGGGCAACCGCAGGCGGCGGGCCGGTCCCGACGCCGGCGCCGCGTCGAGGGCGTAGGCGGCCGAGGAGGTGGTCGGAACGTCCGTGTTCTCGACCTCCGCCCGCACGAAGGCGTGGGCTTCGAGCGGGGTGATCCGGCCGTCGCCGTCGAGGTCGATCACCTGCGCGGGGATCGTCGTGCCGTCCGCCCGGCGGCCGGCCAGAGCGGAGAAGAAGTGCAAGGCGAAGCCGTCTTGTGCGGCGCGGTCGGGGTTTGGGTCGCAGCCCGTCGCCTCCCGGTCCCACGGTGCGGCGAACAGACCGCACACCGGCGGGCGTCCGGTCGGTTCGAGGGTTCGTGCGACGAGGGCCAGGCCCCCGGAGAAACAAGCCGACGAGATCAGGAGCACCGGGCGCGTCCGCTGCGCGAGGGCGTCGGCGATCTCCTCCGCCGTCACGCCTTCGCCGCCCCACGTCACGATGCGGTTGTCGCCGGGTGTCGCGCCCTGTTCGCCGTGTCCACCGAGGAACACGGTCAACGATCCGTCGCCCCCCGACGCCGCGCCCGCGAGCGCGGCCAGCAGTGTGGGGCGGTCGGCCGGTCCGTCCACCGCGATCCGCGGCGCCCGAAAGGCAATCGAAGGATCGCTGTCGGGCACGAACAGGTCGCGCAGGGCCGCCCGCACCGGGTCCGTGGGACCGTCGTGTCGGGCCGCCAGCACCGCCGCGCCGGGCCCGGCCGCGAGGAGGATCCGGCCGGGGCCGGCCAGGACCGACTGCACCAAAGCCAGGTCCTGTTCGAGGGAGATCTGGGTGTCGGCCGGGAAGGCGCCGCTGGCGGCCGCAAGGAATCGGACCGGACCGTCGTCGCGTGGGACCGATGCGACACCCCCATGATCGGGTGCGGGCGTCGCGTGTGGCGTCGGCTGGGGGTGTGGATCCGGCGTCGTACGTTCCCCCGCGCAGCCGGCGGCCACACCAGTGGCGAGCACCCAGGCGAGCCGCCCTCGACTACGAGGTGTTCGACGTGTTGCCGGGGCGGCTCGCGTAGGGGAGCGGGTCCGGGTGGCGGGCGCGGGCGAACCCCGCCAGGCGGATCCGGCAGCTCGGGCAGACGCCGCACGCGACGGGAGGGTCGTCACCGACCGGATCGTAGCAGCTGAAGGTCTGGGCGAAGTCCACTCCGAGTTCGAGGCCGAGCGCAACGATCTGCGCCTTCGTCTGGGTCAGCAGTGGCGCCTCGATGCGGATCCCACGGCCGTCGGGGGCTGCGCGCCCGGCCTTCGTTCCCAGGTTTGCGACGCGCTCGAACGCTTCGAGGAAGTCCGGGCGGCAGTCCGGGTAGCCTGAGTAGTCCACGGCGTTGGCGCCGATCCAGATCTCCGTGGCCGATGCGGCTTCGGCCACGGCCAGCCCGTAGGCGAGGAACAAGGTATTGCGCGCCGGGACGTAGGTGTTCGGGATCCCGCCGGTGGGGTCTTCCCGCGGGACCGAATGGGGGCTTGCGCGCAGGAGGGACGTGGCCGGCGCGACGATGGATCCAAAAGTGAACAGGTCGATCACGTGGTGTCGCGCCACGCCTTGCGCGCGGGCCTGTGCGCGGGCGCAGCGCAGCTCGAGGTCGTGCCGCTGGCCGTAGGCGAAGGTCACGGCCACCACGGTGCGCCCGCGGGCCCGCGCCAGCGCGAGGGTCGTCGCCGAGTCGAGACCCCCGCTGAGCAGGACGACCGCGCGGGTCGAGCCGGTCATCCTGCGTCCGGGAGGGGGTGGTCCACGACCGCGCCGCCGGAGGCGTCGGCGGGTGGGACGTCGATGGTCTGGATGACCCCGCAGACGTCGTCCACACCGGGCACCGTGGGGCAGCACAGCAACTCGTATTGGTCCGTGCTGTACTCCATCGAGCAGATGCACGAAGGCATCCCGTCCATGTCCACCATACACGCGCCGCGCTCCGGCCCGCCGCAGAAGAAGCCCCGGCAGGGGTCGAACGGGTCGTAGCAGAAGCCGCGGTCGGCGTTGCAGACGCTTCCGTCCACGCAGTGGGGCTGGGGGGTCGTGGCCGTCGGGGCGAGGCACAGGCCGCCCGCGTATCCGGGCGGCGGTTCCTTTTCCCGCTCACCGCCGCGAAAGCAGGCCGACAGCGCCAGCGAGGCTACGAGCAGCCGGGCCGGGCCGGGCGAGGGGGGCGGCCTTCGCGTGCGGTCGGGGTCGGGGGGGCGCCGGGGGGTCACCACGGCGCGACCATATCAGAACGGGTCTGCCCGATGGAATCGGAGGGGCCGCGACGTAGTGCGGATGGCGCACGGCCGAGGCAGCGGTTGGCAGGCAGGGCGGCGCTTGTTAGCGTGGCCGCCATGGAGACCGCTCCGGGCGTCCGACTCCCCGCGATCGCCGTCGCCGTGGCGCTCGCGCTGCCGGGGCCCGCGCGCGCCGAGCCGACCGTCACCCCGCAGACGATGGCCGGGACGCGCAGCACCGTGCAGGCGGCGGCGAAGGCCGAACTCGACGCGGGCGACGCGAAGACCGCGGCCGAACGGCTCGAAACGGCGGCCCGCCAGCTCGGCGACCCGGTCCTGTTCCTGGACGCGGCCGACGCCCAGTATGCCGCCGCGGAGTCCGAGCGGACCACCGGCCCCCTCGACCGCGCGGACGAGCTGGTCCGCATCGCGTTGGACATCCTCTACTTCCTGCAGGGTCCCATGGCATCCGACACATGGCGTCCCGTGGACAGCTTCGAGATCCCCACCCTCGTCGCTCGGGCCAACGACTTCCTCCAGCGCAGCCAGGCCCTGCGGGCCGAGATCGAGGCCGAGGCGGCGGCGCCGCCCGAGGACGAAGAGCCGAAGAAGAGGGCCGGGCCGAAGATCCTGATCGGCGTGGGGGCGGGGCTTACGGCGCTGGGGGTCGCGGGGCTGGGCGTGGGCGTGGCGGGGCTCGCCCTCGGGGCGGTGCAACAGAACAAGGCGGACGATCCCACGGTCTACGGGGCCGCATACGATGAGGTTGAACGAAAGGGTAAGGTGGGCAACGCACTCGCCTACGCCGGCCTGGCCGCGGGCGCGGTGCTGGGGGCCGTGGGCATCGCCCTCATCGTCGTGGGCAAGAAGCGGGCGGGCCGCCAGCGGGAGCAGGCCGCTCGCCTGCGCATCGTTCCCACGGGGACGGGCCTTTCCATCGCCGGGAGGTTTTGACGTGGCGTACGCACCGAAACGACGGATCCATCCCCTCGCGTTCGTTCCGCTCGTGGCGGCGCTTTCGGTGGCCGCGCCCGCGGCGGCGGAGGACAGGTGCACCGACGACGGAACGGTGTGCTGGACCCGGGCCCGAGGGGCGGCCTTCGTCCCCGGCAAGCGCACCACCCGGCGGGACCGCCGTCGCCGCGGCCGTCGCTCGCCCGGCACCTTGTCCGTCAACATCGTCGGCGGGCGCGGCAGCGTGTTCCTGAACGGCCGCTACGTGGGAACGGCGCCGCTTTCGGCCGTGACGGTCCCGAACGGCCGCAACGAGATCGAGATCCGCGACGGGATGGTGGTGCTGGCGTCGGGCCGGCTGTCCATGCCCAGCGGCGGGGTGATCACGCTGACCGTGCGGGCGCCCGCGGCCGTCCCGACGATGCCGTAGGCGACCGCGCTCGGCCCATGGTATCGCCGGTTTCGCTCACGTTCGCGGTCGCCGCGGCGGTGGGAGCCGGCCGGCCGCGCGCGTCCACGTGCGTCACCGGCGACGCGACGACCGTCGAGGTACGGGGCCCCGACGCCCCGGCGCGCTCGACCGTTGCCGTGCGCTTGCTCGCCACGATCGCGGTGCTGCAGCTCGTCGATCGCGGGATCGTGCGTCTCGACGAGCCCATTCGCGCCATCGTGCCGGCCTTTTGCGACGGGCCGTTCGGCCGGCCCGCCACGGTGGCGCATGCGCTGTTCCATGCGGTGGGGTTGTCGCCGCGCGGGATCGCCACGGGGGATCTCGCGCGCGACCTCGCACGTCACGGCCCCACCCGCCGCGAGCCCGGCCGCCTCGTCGAGCCCTCGCCCCTCGGCGACGAACTGCTCGCGGGGATCGTCGAGCGGACCACGGGTCGGCCTTTTTCGGCATACGTGGACGAAAACCTGTTCGGGCCGATGGGGGTCGAGGCCCGGTGGTCGCGCGACGGCGGGCGCTGGGTCGTGACCATCCGGTCGTCGCAGCTCGCCCGGCTCGCACAGGCGATCGTGGGGCTGGGCACGGCCGGGGGCGTCGCGCTGTGGACCGAGCACGCCGGGCGCGCCCTGCTGGCCCCGCCGGGCGGGCTCGACGGGCCGCCCCGAGCGCGCATGGGCGGGACGTTCGGGCTGCGGCGCGGGGGCACGGTGTGGGTCCGATATCCCTTCGAGCGAGGGGCCATCACGATCGACCTCTACGCGCGCCGCTTCGCGGTCGGCGGCGGGCGGGCGTGTCCTCCGCGATAGAGCGCACTTTTTGCGCGAATCCCCGGAAGCCGCCTTCGGCTCCACACAGGTGGACCCTGCCTATCCCTTGGAGCCACCCGTCATGTCCCGATTCCTGGAAAGAAACGAACATCCCCTCGACCGCGGATTACGTATCGTCGTCGGCATCGTGCTGTTGTCCCTCGTGTTCGTGGGTCCGAAGACCCCCTGGGGGGCCCTCGGGATCGTGCCGCTGGTCACGGGTCTTTTGGGAACGTGTCCGCTGTACAGTCTGCTGGGGATCCGCACGTGCAAGCGGTGTGACGGCGCGCAGGCCGGGTAAGGTGCCGCCGGACTCGCGCCTCGCCCTGGTGTGCGGTGCCTGCCGGGCCTCCGGAGACGAGGGCGGTGCCCCATCCGTCGATTCCGCGGCCAAGGAACGGCCGGGTAGGAGCTCGGTCCGGTGTTCCCGTGCGAAGGGCCGCGGCGAGCGGGCGCGGGGGGTGTTCGCCCCGCTGGGTTCAGCCTCGCCGCGGCCGGTTCGGCGCACGCCTACCAGACCACCGCGAGTTCGCGTCGGCAGGCCGCGGCGAGCGCCTCGAAGCGTTCGGGGTTCGCCCAACGCCGGTCCAGTGCCGCATCCCGGGCGTCGAGGTGCTCGGGCGGCACGGCGAGCGCGACTTCCAGCGGGAAGATCTCCCGGCGGCGCCAGCCCTGGGCGCGGATCGCCGGGGTCGAAAGCTCGATCCACTCGCGCGGTGCATCGCCCCACACGAGGATTCGCGGCACGTCGGCCGTTTCGTGCTCCCGTGGGGCGAGGACGAGTGCCGGCCGGGCCGGGCCGCTGGGGGGACGGACCATGGCCGCGACGAGCCAGGGCGCCGGGTCGTTCGGATCGTCGGCCGGGGCGTGCGGCCAGGTCGCCGGTGCGTCCCCCCGGGGGGTCGTGCGCCACGCGCGGGCGGGGCCCTTGAGGACCGTGTCGGGTGAAAGCTCCCCGAGGCCCGGGCCTTCCACACGCGGTGGGGGCGGCGGTTCGTGCGCCCGCAGCGGCGCGAACGACCGTGGCCCGTCCGCCAGGGGAAGCGGCTCGAACGCAAGCGCCGAAGGCGCGATCCAGGCGAGCGATCCCAGGAACCCGCCCGCTTCGCGGCGCCCCACGACGAACGTTCCGTCCACGAGGCGACAGATCGTACAGGCGTCCTCGCCGACGGCGGCGTGCTCGGCTCGCGGTGGCGTCGGTGCGTCGTCTTCTTCGGGGATCGGCGCGTGCCGGAAGCGCTCGAGGCGCCCCCCGGGCCGCAGGGCGTAGACGTGCGTGGCGTCGGCGAAGAGCGAGAGGACCCCCGGGTCGTCGGGCGCCCGTGCCGGGGTGGCGTGGCCCGCGACGCGGAGGGTGCGCTGGGTCCACGCGACGGTGCCGCCCCGGGTGGCGAGCGCCACGAAGCCACCGGGGCCCGGCGCCACGGCGACCACGGGGTCGGAGACGTCCCCGGCCGCGCGACCCGGGATCGGTGGCAGGCGCGTGTGCCCGTGGGGATGGTCCGGGTCGAAGATCCACGCGTGCGGTTCGCCCGTGACGAGCACCGCCCGCCCGTCGGCGCCCGCGGCGATCCCCAGCACGCCGCCGGGGCGCACTTCCTTGCGCCGGAAGGTCACCTCGGCGTCCTCGGTGTCCACCATTGCGTCCCCGAGGGCGCCGGCGCCCACCAGCAGGGAGGGGCGGGCGAGGGCAATCACGTCCACCAGACCGCGAAGGCCAGCGCCCACCTTGTGAAGCTCGGTCGAGAACAGGCTCCCGTGGTGGAGGTGCCGGCCGCCGACCCACAGGCCTCCGCCGTCCGTTTCGCAGACCCACGGCCGGGCGCTCGCGACCGGGATCGTGCGTTCGACCGTCCGCTCGGCGGCCAGGACCACGTCGATCTCGTACGGGCGCACGACCCAAAGGCGCGAGGGGTCGGACGCCTGTGCCACCCGCAGGGGTGCGTCCTCCAGCGCCAGCGCGCGCTTGCCACGGCCGGCCCGGACGATCTTGCGTCGCCGGGTGGTCGTTGCGGGCGATCGTCGTGTCCGGGAGCCACCCATCGCGGCCCGGCACTGTAGCACGGTGCTCGACCGCTTCGGAGTTTGAGAGCGCACATATTGCGCGCATGGAACGCGTTGCGCAGTGCTTGCATGGGGGGCATTCGAGCCCACGTTGTAATCGCCGGGATGCCGGCAGGAAGGCGACGAAAGCGATGAAACCGATCGACGACCCCCGCACACTCACGGTCCAGGACTTCATGACGAAGCGGCCGGCCACGGCGCTGGCCGACCTCACGCTGGAGGATGCCCGCGAGCGCATGTACATGGACAACATCCGCCATCTGTGCGTGGTGGACGGCGCCGGCGAACTGGCCGGCATCTTGAGTCAACGGGACATTGCCGTGGCCGAGGCCCTCGACCGCAAGAAGTGGCGTTCGGTCCGGGTCGGGGACGCGATGGTCCGAAACCCCATCGTGTGTCGCCCGGACGCATCCCTGGTGGACGTGGCCGAGATCATGGAGGAGAAACGGCTCGGTTCGGTCGTGGTCGTGGAGGGGCGCAAGCCCGTGGGCGTGTTCACCACGACCGACGCGATGCGCGTGATCCGCTCCCTCGTGGCGGGGGTCTTCGTGGACCCCATCAATCCTCCGACCCACGAGCCCCCGGACGAGAAGGAACGCCCCTTCGTGCCGCATTACTTCCACCTGCGGGATCTACTCGACGGCGCACGCCCGAGCGCGAACATGGGCAAGATCGGCGACTACCTCTGACCCGCCCCTCGGCGCCCCCACTCCGCAGGGACGGGCGTAACCAGCCAGCACCCGCAGCGCCTCTGACCCGCCCCTCGGCGCCTCCACACCGTAGGGCGGCCCCTGAATCTCCGCCTCCCCACCTCGATCGCCGCACGATCCCCGGTCGTATCGGGGCGACGCGCTTGCGCACTTCACGCGCCCGCTGCACGACCTTCGGGCGTGTGGAGGGGGAGGCGTTGCCGTTACACGACCTTCGGGCGTGTGGAGGCGCACATCACGCGCCCGTTGCACGACCTTCGGGCGTGTGGAGGCGTTGCACGACCTGGCGTTGCACGACCTTCGGGCGTGTGGAGGCGCACTTTACGCGCCCGTTGCACGACGTTCGGGCGTGTTGTTACACGACCTTCGGGTGTGTCGAGGGGGGGAGGTGTGCGCACAGCACGCACTCTCGTCGTTGCACGACCTTTGGGCGTGTCGAGGGGGCGCGTGTGCGTTTGTTGCACGACCTTCGGGCGTGTCGGGTTTGTTGCACGACCTTCGGGCGTGTCGGGG
>JALSIN010000260.1 GCA_026989935.1 Polyangiaceae bacterium
CCGGTCGTGCTCGAGGCCCTCGAAGCCCTTGCCGGCCTCGGCCACCCCATCGTGCTCGTGCCCACGAAGGTCGATCGCGTGCGGCCGAAGCCGCTGTTGTTGCCGATCCTGGACACATGGCGCACGCTGCACGACTTTGCCGCCATCGTCCCCGTGTCGGCCACCCGGGGCGTCGGGCTGCGGGACCTGGTGCGGGCGCTGGTGGAACGACTGCCGGTCGGCCCGGCCTACTTCGACCCCGACCAGACGAGCGACCGGCCCGTGCGGTGGCATGCGGCCGAGCTCGTCCGCAAGGCGCTGTTCGAGCAGATGTCCGACGAAGTGCCCTATAGCTGCGCGGTGGTCGTCGAGTCCTACGAGGAGAGGCCCGACGGCGACCACGTGCGCGCCACGATCCACGTCGAACGTCCGTCGCAGCGCGGGATCGTCATCGGCAAGGGGGGCACCCGGATCAAGGCGGTCCGCACGGCCGCGCAGCGGGCGATCGCCGAACTCGTCGGGCGCCCGGTACACCTGTTCCTCGAGGTGCGGGTGACGAAGAACTGGACGAAGGACCCGGTCGCCATGGCGCGCCTGGGGTACGCCCGGCGCCCGACGGGGGGGCGATGAGCGCGGGTGGGGCGCCGCTGGTGGCCATCGTGGGCCGGCCGAACGTGGGCAAGTCCACCTTGTTCAACCGTTTGGTGGGCGCCCGGCGGGCCATCGTCGAGGATCGGCCGGGCGTCACGCGCGACCGGCTCTACGGCGTGGCCGACTGGACCGGTCGGCACTTCGCCGTGGTGGACACGGCCGGCCTCGGCCCGGCGGACGACGTGGATCTGCCGCGGCAGGTGGAGGAGCAGGTGGCCGTCGCCATCGCGGAGGCCGACCTGGTGGTCTACGTGGTGGACGCGCGGGCGGGTCTTTCGGGGATCGACTACGAGCTGGCCGCGCGGCTGCGGGCCTCGGCGAAGCCGGTGCTCGTCGCGGCCAACAAGGCCGACGGCCCGCGCATCGAGGCCCAGGCGCACGTGGCCGCGGAGTTGGGGCTCGGGGATGCCTTCGCCGTGTCCGCCGCCCACGGCCGCGGGGTCGGGGCGCTGTGCGACGCGATCTGCGAACGGCTGCCGGTGGTGGAGGCGCCGCCCGACCTCGGGGGCGAGGGGCTGCGGATCGCGTTCGTGGGCCGACCCAACGCCGGCAAGTCCACGCTCGTCAACACCCTCGTGCGCGAGCCGCGGGTCGTCGTGGACGATCGGCCGGGGACCACCCACGACGCCGTGGACCTGCCGTTTACCTTCCGCGGCCGGCCGATGGTGCTCGTGGACACGGCCGGCCTTCGCCGCCGCCGGCAGGTGGCGCGTGCGATGGAGAAGATCGCGGCGATCAAGTCGATTCGCGCCATCGAGCGCAGCGACGTGGTGGTGCTCGTGGTGGATGCGGCCGAGGGCGTGACGGACCAGGACCAGCGCATCGCCACCATGGCCTTCGAGCGGGGCAAGGGCGTGGTGGTGGCCCTGCACAAGTGGGACCGCGTGCGACCGGATGGCAGACGGGCGGCGGCGGTCACCCGCGCCACCGAGCGGGCCCTGGCCTTTCTGGAGCGGCCGCGGATCGTCAAGACGTCGGTGGTCGGGCCGGGGCGCGCGCGCGGAGCGGGCCGGGGCCGCAACCTGGAGACCTTGCTCGAAGCGTGCCAGATCACCTACGGGGCGCTCACCCGCCGGGTGCGCACCGCCGACCTCAACCGCGAGCTCGAAGCGGCCGTGGCCGAACTCGCCCCACCGGCGCACCGCAACCGCCGGGTCAAGCTCCTGTACGCGACGCAGGCCGAGACATCCCCGCCCTTGGTCGTCGTAACGGCCAATATGGGGCGTTGTCTGTCCCCCGCCTATGAGCGCTACCTGGTGCGTCGATTTCGTAAGCGCTGGAACCTCTGGGGCGTTCCGGTCCGCCTGGTCGTCCGCGCCCGCGGCCGCGGCAACCGTGCCCGCGCCCGTGGATCCTGATCCATACCGCCGCACGGGGAACTCCAGGAGACCGATCCCAGAGCCTTTGCCCGGTTCCCTCGGCCACCAGGGCTGCGTACACCGTCAGGCCTCGGTCTGCGGACCCGCCCGCGCGCTCGCAATGCGCCTGGCGGCGGCCTGTGGGGGGGCGGCATCTCGACCGATGGTGCCCGTCCGGGCCGGTCGAGCGTGGCCGGTGACGGAAGCGCATACCGGTATGGCACGGCCACGGGCTCGGATGTCCGTTCCTGCTGCGGCTCCCGTACCGGTCTCGGTTCCGGTCCCTGTCACGGTGTCCGTGACGGCGCCGGTGCATGTCGAGGTCACCGTACCCGAAACCGCCAGCAATGGATGCACCGCCGAGCAGACCCGGCCCCTGCGGGACTCCTGGGGTCGGACCGCGGGTCCTGTCGCGTGTCATCTCGCAGGGGCGTCGGCCGCTACGACCA
>JALSIN010000261.1 GCA_026989935.1 Polyangiaceae bacterium
ACCTACAAGGCCCGCGGGTGGCGCGCGGCGGAGGCCTTGGGGGGCGGCCCGGAGGGCGGACGATGCGTTCCGAGGGCTGCACCGCCGCCCGACCGCCCGAGGACCGACCCCCGAGGTGCCGCGCGACAGGACCCGCGGGCCGCTGCCAGGACCACCACCACGCCTCGGTCTACCCGCCGGCCCATGCTTGGCGGTGCCTCCAGCGCTCCGGTGTACGGGGACGGGGACAGCGACGCGCACCGGCACCGAAACGGAGACTGCGGCGGCTCGGGGACTCCAGCGCTCCGGTGTACGGGGACGGGGACAGCAACGCGCACCGGCACCGGCACCGAAACGGAGACTGCAGCGACTCGGTGCGTCCAGCGCTGGGGGTTCCGGGGACCGGCACGGGGACCGGCACCGGCACGGACACCGCGGCGGCTCGATGCCTCCAGCGCTGGTCGTTACGGGGACGGGGACGCGCAACAGCACCGAGACCGGGACGGGCGCCCGTGGGCGTGTCGGTGGCCGTGCCCGAGCCCGTCTGCGTTCCCGTCATCGACCACGCTCGACGGGACCGGATGGCACCTCACCCCCGAGGTGGCGCGCAACAGGCCCCGCGGGCCGGCTCGTGCCGCCCCGCAGCGCCCGGGTCGGGCACCGGGACGGACACCGCGGGAGCCCGATGCATCCAGCACTGGGGGGTGCGGGACCGGGCGCGCGCGTGCGGCGGGCGTGGGCGGGCCCTTGGGCAGGAGGGTCGCCCGGCGTCAGGAGGGCTCGGGCGCCGGCATCGCCCCCGGCCCCACCGCGGGCGAGGGGCTCGCCGACGGGCGATTCGGCCCTTTGGCCGGCTCGCTGGAGGTCGGCGTTCCACCCGACGACTGCGGGCGGACGGGCGGCAGCGGCTCGCCGGCGATGACCTTGCGGACCTCGTCCGCCGTGAGCGACTCGCGCTCCATGAGCGCCTGCGCCAGCCGCTCCAGGGCGTCGTGGTGGTCCAGGAGGATCTGCCTCGCCCGCTGGTACTGCGCCATCACGATGTCGTGCACCTCGCGGTCGATGGCCTGGGCCGTGGCCTCCGAGTAGTTCTTCGGACGCGCGATCTCGCGGCCCAGGAAGGGCTCGCTTTCGTTGCGGCCGTAGGCGATCGGCCCGAGCTTGTCGGACATGCCCCACTCGCACACCATCTTGCGCGCAAGGCCCGTGGCCACCTGGATGTCGTTGCCCGCACCGGTGGTCTGCTGGCCGCCGAGGGCGATCTCCTCGGCGATCCGGCCGCCCATGAGGATCGCGATCTTCGCCTCGGCGTAGCGCCGGTCCATGTTGTAGCGGTCTTCCTCCGGGAGCTGTTGCGTCACGCCCAGCGCCTGCCCCCGCGGGATGATCGTCACCTTGTGGATCGGATCCACGTGCTCTTGCGGCAACATCATCGCCACGAGCGTGTGCCCCGCCTCGTGCCAGGCCGTGGTGCGCTTCTCCTCGGGGCTGAGCATCACGCTCTTGCGCTCGGCCCCCATCAGCACCTTGTCCTTGGCCCGCTCGAAGTCGTGCATGGCCACCCGGTCCCGGTTCTCCCGGGCCGCCATCAGCGCCGCCTCGTTGACCAGGTTCTCCAGGTCGGCGCCGGAAAACCCCGGCGTCCCTCGCGCCAGGACGCCCAGGTCGATGTCGTCGGCCATCGGCACCTTGCGGGTGTGGACCGCCAGGATCGCCTCCCGGCCCCGCACGTCCGGCAACCCCACGACGATGCGCCGATCGAAACGCCCCGGGCGCAGCAGCGCCGGATCGAGAACGTCCGGCCGGTTCGTGGCGGCGATGAGGATCACGCCCTCGTTGCTCTCGAACCCATCCATCTCGACGAGCAACTGGTTGAGCGTCTGCTCGCGCTCGTCGTGCCCGCCGCCGAGCCCCGCCCCGCGGTGCCGCCCCACCGCGTCGATCTCGTCGATGAACACGATGCACGGCGCGTTCTTCTTGGCCTGCTCGAACAGGTCACGCACGCGACTGGCGCCCACGCCCACGAACATCTCGACGAAGTCCGAGCCCGAGATGCTGAAGAAGGCCACCCCCGCCTCGCCCGCGATCGCCCGCGCCAGCAGCGTCTTGCCCGTCCCCGGCGGCCCCATCAGCAAGACCCCCTTCGGGATCCGGCCGCCGACCCGCATGTACTTGCGCGTGTCGCGCAAAAAGTCGATGATCTCCTCGACCTCCTCGCGCGCCTCGTCCACGCCCGCCACGTCCTTGAAGGTCACCTTGCCGTGGTGCTCGGTCAGAAGGCGTGCCCGTGACTTGCCGAAGCTCATCGCCTTGCCGCCCCCGGCCTGCATCTGGCGCATGAACAGCACCATGACCGCCACGATGAGGAGCATGGGCAGCCACATGACGGCCACCTGCAGCAAGCTGCCATCGTCCTCCGGCTCGATGCGGTAGTCGATCCCCTTCGAGGCCAGCTTGT
>JALSIN010000262.1 GCA_026989935.1 Polyangiaceae bacterium
CGACGAGTACCGCTACCACGAGGCCCTGGTCCACCCCGCCATGGCCGCCGCCCGACACCGCGCGCGCGTGCTGGTCCTCGGCGGCGGCGACGGCCTGGCCCTGCGCGAGATCCTGACGCACCCGGGGGTCGAGCACGTCACCTTGGTGGACCTGGATCCGGCCATGACGGCGTTGTTCTCGTCGAACGAGATGCTCCGCGCCTTGAACCGCGGGGCGTTCTCCGATCCGCGGGTCGAGGTCGTGCACGACGACGCCCTGAACTTCCTGCGCACCCGTGGCGATGCCCCTCCCTACGACGTGGTCTTCGTCGATCTGCCCGACCCGAACAACTACTCCCTCGGCAAGCTCTACTCGCGTACCTTCTACCGCACGCTCGCGCGGCACCTGGCCCCGGACGGCGCCGCGGCGATCCAGGCGTCGAGCCCCTACCTGACCCCCCGCGCCTTCTGGTGCATCGTGCGGACCGTGGCGTCGGCGGGTCTTTCGGTCCTGCCCTACCACGCGAACGTCCCCACCTTCGGGGAGTGGGGCTTCGTGCTCGCGCGGCACGGACCGGTCGAGGTCCCGGCGCGGCTGGTCCCAGGCCCGAAGCGGCGCTTCCTCGACGACGCCTCGTTGCCCGCCCTGTTCGTGTTCCCCCCCGACCTCGGGCCGCGGGACGTGGCGATCAACCGGCTCGAAGACCAGCCCCTCGTGCGCTACTACGAGCAAGACCTCGCCCACGGCCCGGTCGGGGCGTTCTAGGCGGCCCCATGACGCTGTCGCGCCGCGCCTTCCTCTGCACCCTGCCGGCCGCGACGGCCGCCCTGTCGGCCTGCACCGACCGCCCGGCCGACCGGCGCCTGGACGCGGCCTTCGTGGGCCAGGGTCCCGAGCGCGGCCACCGGATCCGGGACGGGGCCACGAGCGCCCCCCGCGGCGAGACGATCCGGACCGAGGTCGTCGTGGTGGGGGCGGGGGCCGCCGGCGCCGCCGCCGCCTGGCACCTTGCGCGGGCGGGCGTGCAGGACGTCTGGGTGCTGGAACTCGAGGACGCGCCGGGGGGCACGGCGCGCAGCGGCACCCTCCCCCGCAGCGCGCACCCCATGGGCGCCCACTACCTCCCGGCGCCGCCGCCGTCGTACGGGGCGCTCTACACCCTGCTGCGCGAGATCGGGTGGTGGGTGGACGGGCCGCGCGACGACCCGCTGTTCGACGGCCGCCTTCTCGCAGGCGCCCCGCTGGAACGACACCGCGCCGGGGGTCTTTGGCACCCGGGCCTTTGGCCCGAGGCCTTGGGCGATCCGGCCCGCAACGAGGCCGCCTTCGCCCGCTTCCACGACCACCTGCGGGCCCTCGCCGCGCGCGCGACCGGCGAGGACGGGCGACCGCTGTTCGCCTTCCCCGTGCGCGCGAGCAGCCACGCGCTGCGCCATCTCGACCGGATCGACTTCGCCACCTACCTCGAACGCCGGGGCCTGTCCTCGCCCGCCCTCGACTGGTACGTGGACTACGCCTGCCGCGACGACTACGGGCTTTCCGCCCGGGACACCTCGGCCTTCGCCGGCCTGCACCACTTCCTCAGCCGGGGCCTGGAGGCCGACCGCGGCACGCGCCTGTTCGTCACGCCGCGGGGCAACGACACCCTCGTCGAGGCCATGCTGGCCGCCGTACCGGACGGACGCCTGCGCACGGGCCACGCGGTGATGGCCGTGGACCCGGCGGGCCGCGTGGACGCCCTGGACCTGGCCGCGAACCGGATCGTCACCTTCCACGCCCGCTCGATCCTGTGGGCCGCGCCCCGCTTCGTCCTGCCCCACGTCCTGCCGAGAGCGGCCGATCCCCTGCGCCCCGGGGACGTGACGTACACCCCCTGGCGCGTGACGGCGTTCGAGGTGGCCCGCGCGCCCGGCGGTGTGGGTGCGCCGCTTGCGTGGGACAACGTGGACGTGGGGGCGGATCACCTGGGCTACGTCGTCGCCAACCACGGCGAGACGGGCCCGTCGCGTCCGGGCGCCGTTTTGGTGCTGTACGAGCCGTTCGTGGGCCGCAGCCCGTCGGACCTCGCCGCCGCCCGCCGCCGCCTGCTCGAAACGCCGCTACGGGTCGCGACGAGCCAGACCCTCGCCGCGCTCGCGAGCATGCACCCCCAGATCGCGGCCGACGTCCGGCGCGTACGAATCGCCCGCTGGGGGCACGCCATGATCCGCCCGCGCCCGGGATACCTGTTCGGTAGCGCGCGGGCACGGGCGGCCGCGCCCATCGGGGCCGTGCAGCCGTGCGCGGCGGACGTCGGCGGCCTGCCGCTGTTCGAGGAGGCGTTCGCCGCGGGGGTCTCGGCCGCCGCCTGGGCGATCCGCCGCGCGGGCCGCACCCCCGATCCCGACCTCGCCCTGGAGCCGGCATGACTCCCGCCTACCTGGTCTCGCGCCGCTACGACCTGACCTGGTTTCTCGGACCGGGGCTCGTGGCGCTCGCCTGGGGCCTCGTCCTCGGCCTGGCGACCGCCGGCCCCGCGCCCGTCCGCACGGGCCTTTGGTTCGTGGTCGTGGTCCTCGTGGACGTGGCCCACGTCTACGCCACGGCCTACCGCACCTACCTGGACCCGGGCGCCCGCACCCGCTTCGGCCGCCGCCTCGTCCTGGTCCCGGCGGCGTGCCTGGGTGCCGGGTTCGTGCTCTACCTGGCCTCGCCGCTTTGGTTCTGGCGCGTGCTCGCCTACGTGGCGATCTTCCACTTCATCCAGCAGCACGTGGGCTTTGCGCTGCTCTACGCCCGCAAGGGGGGGGAGCCGGCGGCGAACCGGCGTGCCATCCGGGCGGCGATCTGGGCCGGGACCCTGGCGCCGGTGGTTTACTGGCACGCCACGCTGCCGCGCACGATCGCCTGGTTCGTGGACGGGGACTTCTTCGTGGGTCTGCCGCGCTGGGCCGGCACCCTCGCGCTCGGGGCACAGGTCGTGGTTCTCGCGGCGTACGCCGCCCACCGAGCCGGCCGCTACCTGCGTCGGGCGGCCAACCCCATGACGGACGCCGTCGTCCTGCTGGCGGCCGCAAACTGGAACCTGGGGATCGTTTGGTTCGACGACGATCGGATCTTCACGGTGACGAACGTGCTGCTGCACGGGATCCCGTACATGGCGCTGGTGTTCGTCACGGGCGGGCGCCGTTGGATCGGGCGCTTCGCGCCCGCCGCCGGTCGCACCATGCTCGGCGCCGCCTTTGCCTTCTACGGGGCGATCGCCACGGCGGCGATCCTCGAAGAAGGGCTGTGGGACGTGCTCGTGCACCACGACCGCCCGGGCCTGTTCGGGCCCGGCTGGCTGGTCACCGACCCGGCCCTGCTGGCCCTCCTGGCCGCCGCGCTGTCGGTGCCGCAGACCACCCACTACCTGCTCGACCGCTGGATCTGGCGGGTCGGGGACGAAAACCCCGATCTGGCGGCGGATCTGGGCCTGCGGGGGCATCCCCACCCTCGGTGACCTATGCTGTCCCCATGATCCGCCCCACCCGCGCCCCCGGGGTCCTGCTCCTGTCCCTGGCCGCGGCCTGCACCGACGGCGGCGGATCCGGGGACGGCGGCACGACGACCGGCACGAGCTCGACCGCCGCCGCCACCACCGGCGGCGGGACGGATCCGGGCACGGCCTCGGGTACGGGCACCACCTCGGGTACGGGCACCGCCTCCGGTACGGGCACCGCCACGACCACCGGTGGCACCACGGGGGGCGGCGCGCCCTGGTCCCCGCCGCCGGGAACGAGCTGGCAGTGGCAACTCACCGAGACGATCGACACCACCGTGGACGTGCTCATGTACGACATCGACCTGTTCGACGTGCCCCAGGCGACCCTCGACGCCCTGCACGCCGACGGGCGCGTCGTGATCTGTTACTTCAGTGCAGGAAGCTACGAAGAGTGGCGGCCGGACGCGGGGGACTTTCCCCAGTCGGACCTGGGCAATCCCCTCGACGGCTGGCCGGGCGAACGTTGGCTCGACATCCGCGACCCCGGCGTGCGGGCGGTGCAGGCGGCACGTCTGGACATGGCCGCCGCCCGCGGCTGCGACGGCGTCGAACCCGACAACGTGGACGGCTACGCCAACGATTCGGGCTTCGACCTGACCGCCCAGGATCAGATCGACTACAACACGTGGCTCGCCGAGCAGGCCCACGCTCGGGGCCTGAGCGTGGGGCTCAAGAACGACCTCGACCAGGTGGCCCAGCTCGAGCCGCTGTTCGACTGGGCGCTCAACGAAGAGTGCATCGCCTACGACGAGTGCGACCTGCTCGCACCCTTCATCGACGCCGGCAAGGCCGTCTTCCACGTGGAATACGTGGACAACACGGCCGACGGCCCGGCCAAGGCGAACGCGGTCTGCCCCGTCACCGCCCCGCTGAACTTTTCATCCTTGATCAAACGCTGGGATCTCGACGCCTGGCGCCTGCCCTGTTGAAGAACTGGGAGCACAGGATCCACGGGCCCTCGCCGACAGGTCGCCCCGCCCGCCGGAGAAGCGGCGCACGCCCGACGCCGCGGTGGCCCCGTGCGCGACGGGGCTGGAGCACGGGGCCATCTTGCCATCCCGGCGCGGACCGGGCAGGCCCGATGCCGGGCCACGAACGTAGGGGATGCCTCCGGCGCCCGTCGATCCCGGAGGATCGATCCGCTCGACGACGAAACGGGGGCGATCGCCGCGGTCCCGGCGAAGAACCGGCCGCCGGCCGGCCGGTGGGTGGAGGATAGGGGGTTCGAACCCCTGACCTCAGGCTTGCAAAGCCCGCGCTCTCCCAGCTGAGCTAATCCCCCAGATTTCGGGCCGGGCCCCCACGGAGCCGGCCGGTGGACCATAGCAGAGGCAACGGCGGGGGACGAGAGGGGCGGACCTTCGCTATGCTCCGCGCGATGTCCCGACGGCTCCTTCGCCCGCGCAGCCCGGTTGCCCTGGCCTTCGCCCTGGTCGCGTCCGCCGCGGCCTGCAAGGACCCGCCGCCGCGCCCGGCCGCCACGCAAGGCGCCAAAGGCGCCGCCGGTGCCGGGGACACCGCCCCACGATCGGGCGTCCGGACGCCGCAGGAGGCCTGTGGCGCCAACCCGCTTGCCGGCCTGCCGCTGTTCGACCGCCCCCTGAGCGGCCAGATCGAAGACCGGCCGCTGCAGATCGAATCGGCGGAACTCGTGCGCGGCGGCCTGGCGCTCGTGACGGACGCCGGGCGCATCGTGATCCCGGTCGCGGGCGCGGGGCGACGCGAGATCCGCTTGCTGGCGACCCCCGACCGCCTGGCGGGGATCGATCGAATCCCGAACGTCCGTGGCTCGCTGCGCGTGGGCGGTCAGCCCGTGTCGGTCGCAGCACGCGGCATCCGCCTCGACCTGTCCCCCATGCACGGCGGCCGCGCTCCGGGCATGGTCACGCTGTGCCTGACCCAGCCCCAGGGGGTGCTCGCCGGCCGGTTCGAGGCCCACGCCGACGAGGACATCTCGGATCGCCCCGACCCCAGCCGAGACCACGCCAGCACCTTGCGCTTCGTGGTGGACCGCGCCCTCGAAGGTCGGGGTATCGATCTCGCCGCGATCCGCCACCGCGGCACGTGGATCGACCCGGCCCGCGGCGTCGGGTACGACCACGTCGTCGCGGTGCCGGCGAAGGACACGCCAGCACCACCTTGGAGCAGCCGTTCGTTCCTCCTCCACAAGAAGGACGGGGGTTGGGCGGTGTTCGGCGAGACGGACGGGCGCGCGATCCCGGAGGCGGCGCAACGCGTCCCGGGCGACGAGAACGCCCCGTGGATCCAGGCCGCCGCCGCGGCGGTCCAGAAGGCCCTCGAACGCACCAAGCTGACCGGTTACGCGAGCCGCGTCCGCATGGACGGCCCCGTCCAGCGCAAGGGTGACGTCGAGAAGGCCACGATCACCGTCACGATTCGGCCCGACCGCAAGAACGGCAAGCTCGGAGCGCCTCGGCGCTACCGGGTGGAGGCCGAGCGGCGAGACGGTGGCGTGCGCGTCACGAAGGTCACCCGCATCGATCGCGACGCCGATCGGCCTTCCGGGCCGCGGAAACAGGCCGCAGCCGACTCACGCCCCGACGGACCGCCGCCCGGGCGGCGCCGCGAGCAAAAGCAGTGAAGGCCCCCACGACGAGCAGCTCGGTGGGCAGGATTCGGCAGCGCCCGTTGGATGCGGCGCTGCCTGCCGGAGGCCCGCGCCGGTGTCAGGCCCCGTCGCCGAACCAGATGCTAAGGCCCAGGAGCACGCCGAGATTGTAGACGTTCGCCACCGGCTCGTATCCCTCGTCGTTGCCGCCCGGGGGCTCGGGATCCAGGAGGGTCCGCTGATGCGGGGCCGCGTAGTCGAAGTTGAGGCCGGCGTCCACCGAAAGCGCGTCCACGATGAACAGGTGCACGCCGCCGCCCACCCCCACCGTGGGGTAGATGACGTTCGTGGTGGCCTTCGTGTCGGGGACGTTGCCCGGCTCGTTGGCGACCACCGTACCGCCGCCGAGACCGAAACGGGCCTCCACGTAGGGCCGGACCCGACGCTGCGGGCGAAAGACCCACCGAAAGTAGGGCACGAACTGCCCCGCCACCAGGTTCACGGTGTCGTCGTCGTTGTCGTCGTCGTCGTAGATCCCATCGACGGTGAACGAGAAGCGGCTGCCGACCACGATCTGCCCCTTGTACAACACGACCCCGATCCCAAGCCCCCAGACCGGGCGCACGGACAGCAGGCACGCCGCGGTGCACAGCCCGGAGTCGGTCAGCGTGGGGCGGCCGAAGCCGAAACCAACCACGTTGATATCGGGGTCGTCCGGCCCCGGGCCCTCGTCGTCGATGTTCGTCCAGCCGAAGAAATCCGTGTCCGCGTGGATCCGGATCCGCGGCACCTTTCCCTTGAAGCCGCCGCCCGCCACCTTTGCGCCGGCCTTGGCCGAGGGGGACGGCGCGGCATGCGAGCGTTGCGGGGCGGCCGCGACGGCGAGCGCGAACGTGGCAGCGAGCGGGATCCGAGGATGTCTCATCGCCCGAAACGGTACCGTCGAGGCCCCCGGCGCCACAAGGCCGCGGGATTACCGGACGGAAAACCGCGTAAGCAGCGTCCAACCGAGCAACAAGAGGAGCCAGACGATCCCCCAGGGGACCGCCGCGGGGCGAAGACGCAAGCGCGCGTCGAGTCCAATGCGAAAGAATCGGAGGGTTGCGCCCATCCACAGGACGAAGCACAGGGCCGCCGCCGTGGCGCGCACCGGATCGAACCGCCCGGTCCCCTCCACCGGCTCGACCGACACGGGCGGCGGGCGGCCCTCCGCCGCGGCCACGTGGGCGAGCGCCGCAGGGTCGTCCGGCTCGAACACGCGCCGGGCCGCCACGGCGCGGCGCACCTCCCGGTGGGCGATCGCCTGCAGGGGCGCGGGGACGGTCGGATCGTGGGCCATCGCCTCGAGTTCGCGGGTCGCCGCGCGGTAGGCGGTCGCGAACGGGGCCCGCATGCGGGCGGCCCCGCCGAGGACGTAGATCGCCGCGAGCGTCCGCCCCTCGGCCCGCAGGGCCCGGCCCTGCTCGAGACGCGCCGCGCCGCGGACGGCGACCGTACCCGCCGCCGCGACGAAGGCGAGTGCCGCCGCGCCGAGGAGGAGGCCCCAGCGCCGAAGGAAACGCCCTCGCAAGCGGAGCCGGTGCGCCGTCACGTCAGATCCCGCCGCGAAAAGAGGGCCGCCGCGAGCGCCACGGCGACGGCGGCGTAGGAGAGCCCGTAGACCGCCGTCTCGGCCACGTAGCCCCACGACACGAAGGCCTCGTGCACCGTCACCACGCCGCCGCCCAAGTTGGCGCCGGAGATGTAGAACAGGTGAAAGTCCGGCAACACGGCCACGACCGCCTCGACGAGGTGACCGGCCGGCGTGCCCGCGAGCTTGCCCGCGGCGAGCGCCTCGAGCTCGGGCACGCTGCGCCCCGCCACCCAAAGGCCCCCGGCGAACATGGCCGAAAGATAGGGAGACGAGAAACCCGAGAAGAACAGCGACACCGCGGTGAGCGTGACGAGTTCGAGGAGCACGAGGACCTCGGCCCGGATGAGCACCCACGTGAACATGCCCCCCCGGGCCAGGATGAGCGCCTCCAGGATCGCCGACATGGCGACCACGAGGACGGTCAAGGTGGCGACGAGCCCCAGGTACTTGCCGACGATGAACTCCCAGCGCTCGAGGGGCTTGGGCACGAGGAAGTAGACGGTCTTCTCGTCGAGTTCCTTGCGCAAGAGATTGACCCCGAGGAAAAGGGCGATGACGACCCCGAACAGGCTGATCCCCGCAAGCCCCAGGTCGGTGATGACCCGCACCTCCTCGTGCAGACTCAGTTCCCCGAGCACCCACGAAAACGCCATCAGCGCCAGGGCGAAGGCCACCAGCACATAGAGCACCCGGTTGCGGATGGCCTCCCGAAACGTGGTCGCCGCCACGGCGAGCACCCGGCGCAGCACCGGCATCATGACGAGGACGCCTCCCTGCCGGCGGCGGCCTTCTCCACGAAGATCTCCTCCAGCGTGCGGCGGTGGGGCACCACCTCGCGCACGGTACCGCCGGCATCGAGCACCGCGCGCAAGAACGAGGCGGCCTGCGCCTCGTCGTCGAAGCTGGCCACGCTTCCCTCGGCGGTCGTGCGCACCGCCCCCCCGGCCGCGTCCCGCAGTGCCTCGATCGCCGGCTCGGGCGCACGAAACACCACGTCCACCCGGTCGATCTTCGCCGACAGAAGCTCGTCGAGCGCCCCGATCCCCCGGATCCGCCCCCCGGCGAGGATCGCCACGCGGTCGCACAGGGTGGTGGCGTCGGCCAGGATGTGCGTGGAGAAGAAGATCGTCTTGCCGCGGGCCTTCTCGGCCAGGATGAGGTCGCGCACGTCCTTGCGCCCGATCGGATCGAGGCCGCTGGCCGGCTCGTCGAGCACGACGAGGGGGGTGTCCGGCAGCAGCGCCTGGGCGAGCCCCACCCGCTGCAGCATCCCCTTGGAGTACCCGCGCAACGCGCGGTCCGCTGCGTGCGAAAGCCCCACGCGCTCGATCATGGCGTCGATGCGGCGGCGGCGCTCACCGGCTTCGATCCCGTACAGGCGGCCCACGAGGTCGAGCAGTTCGCGGGCCGTCAGGTACTCGTAGAAGTAGGGGCGCTCGGGCAGGTATCCGACCTTCGCCTTGGCGCACCGGCTCCCGACGGGTCGGCCGAAGATCCGCGCGGTCCCTCCGTTCGGAAACAAAAGCCCCATCAGGATCTTGATCGTCGTGGTCTTGCCGGCGCCGTTGGGGCCGAGGAAGCCGAACACCTCGCCTTCTTCCACGGCGAAGTCGATCCCGCGCAAGGCCACGGTTCTGCGCCGCAAGAAGCCCCGCACGAAGGTCTTGGACAGGTTCTGGACGGTGATCGCGGTCACGGAAAACGTGTCTGGATACCGGCTTGGAGATCGAGTCCGAACTCGAACCACCGCAGGAAGGTCATGCGCGCGGCAGGCATGAGAAAGATACCGACATTGTGGTGCGGGTCCACCTGCAACCGCATTCCCAGCCGCACCCCCACGTCGTCGTCTCCGGTCTTACCCTCCGCCTCCACCTTTGGCGCCTCCCGGCCGAGCGGGCAGATGACATCGGCGCCACGGGTCCCCGTGCACAGGGGCCGGCTGCGATATCCGGCGAAGTTCTCGTGGAACCACAGGAAGTCCACCGTGGCGCCCACCTTGACGAGCGCCGACGGCTTCGAAAAGTATGCGCGGATCCCCGGAAAGAGCCCGACCCCCACCCGATCGACGAACAATCCGCCGCAGGTCTTCGGGTCTGCGCGATCCTTGCACACGTAGTCGCGGCGCATCAGCCCCACGCGCAGCGTCAGGAGCAGGTCGATGCGCGGATGCACCCCATACCCGCCCGTGATGTCGAGGAAGGCCATCCCCCGCCGGTCGGTGCAAAATGCCCTGCGCCCCGTATCGCTGCCAGGGTCCGTCGAGTACTGGCCGCAGAACTGTCCATCGTGGTACGGCACGATCCCGTACGTCCCCCACCCGGCGGAGACACCGAGGACCCCCAGCTTGTGATGCGATCGCGCGTGGCCCGCCGGCGGACGGCGATCACGGGCGGGCTTCGGGGAGGCTGGTGGGGCGGGCTCCGCCGCGGTCCCGGACCCGGTCGCTGGCGCGTCCACCCCCCCGGCCGCGGGCGGGGTCGCCGGCGCGTCCAACCCCCCGGCCGCGGGCGGGGTCGCTGGCGCGTCCAACCCCCCGGCCGCGGGCGGGGTCGCTGGCGCATCCAACCCCCCGGCCGCGGGCGGGGTCGCCGGCGCATCCAGCGGCTCTGCAGGTTCCGGAGCCCGGACGAAGCGCCACGGCCCCCGCCCGTGCGAACGATGCGCGGCGTTCGCGGCCCCCGGCCCACCGAGGAACGCCGCGATCAGCGCACCGGCCGCCGCTCGGGGCCGGGGTGCGCCCCAGGGGGCAACGTCGTGGGCGTTCCGGGAAGGATCCATCGTGGCGCCGTCGAGTCGGCGAGGGCGGGCGGGCCTCCTCCCAAGCATATAGGATCGAGGCGCACGCATGGCAGCCACGCGACGCACCGTCCGCCGACGTCCCCTGCTGCGTGGCCTCGCCGCGGCCTTCGCCCCCCTGCCGCCCGCGCCCACCGGTGGCCCGGCCGTGCGTCTCGACCTGCCGCAGTTGCGCTACGACGGCCGCTGGAACCCGCGCCCGGGAGCCATGGCCGAGCTTGCGCGCGAGGTTCGTCTGCGGACCCGCCTCGACCCGACGAACCGGCCCTCGGTGGTCACGCTGTCCTCGAACGCGCTGTTCGAGAACCCGTTCCTGTACGTGGCCGGTGAGGGGGCGCTGCCGGCCTTCGATGCCAGTCAGATCGAGCGCCTGCGCACGTTCGTGTCCCTCGGGGGGCTCATCGTGTTCGACGCAGCCGACGGCGGGACGGATCGAGCCTTTCGCGACAGCGTGGCGCAGACCGTCGAGCGCCTGTTCGCCGGTCGGCGCCTTTCCCCCCTGTCATCGGAACACGTATTGTTCCGGAGCTTCTACATTCTGGACGAGATGGTCGGCCGCACTCGGGCCGACCCGAGGGTCTACGGCGTGCTCGACGAGGGGCGGATCCAGGTGCTGTCGATCCGCAACGACCTGGGGGGCGCCCTGGCCCGCGACGCCTCCGGGCGTGCGATCCACCCCTGCATCCCGGGGGGCCCGGCCCAGCGCGAACGCGCCATCCGGTTCGGGGTCAACCTCGTGCTGTACGCCACGTGCCTCGACTACAAGGCCGATCGCGCCCACGTCGAGACCCTCCTTCGCGCCCGGCGCTGGCGATAGCCCATGGTCACGGCCTTTTCCCTCTCCCTCGGCGACGTCCCGCTCCCGACCGCGCTCGCCGCCGCCGCCGCCGTCGTCGTCTCGCTCGTGACCCTCGTCCTCGAAGCCCGCCGCCGGGGCGGCCCCACGACGGGGCTGGTGCTGCTGCGGGCCGGGACGGTCGCCGTCTGGGCCGCCGTGCTCTTGCGCGTCGAAGTGCGGACCGAGCGGCCGCGCCCACGCCGGTCGCGGGTCGCGGTCCTGTTCGACACCTCCGCGAGCATGCGCCTGCAGGACGCCCCCACCCCTTCCGAACGCCCCCGCCCCCGGTACGACCGCGCCCGGGCCGCCTGGACCCCGGCCGTGGAACGGGACCTCCAGCGGCGGGGCTTCGACCTGTCGCTGCACGGCTTCGACACCGAGGTCCGCGGCCTCGGCGCGACGGCGACCGACCTTTTCGGGGCGCCGCCGGCCGGCACGAGTTCGAACCTCGCCGCGGCCCTCGCCGCCGTGGCGGGGGCCACCCGCCCACCCAGCGGCCTTCTCGTGATCTCGGACGGCCGCGTGTTCGATCCGGCCACCCGCGACGCCCTGCTCGACACCGCCGCCGCCCTCGGTGTGCCAATCTCCACCGTCGCGGCCGGCGCCCCCTACGCGCGCGACGTGTGGATCGCGGGGGTCGATGCTCCCCCCTTCGCCTTCGCCGAGAACGTCGTGGACATCGACGTGGAAGTGGCCGCCGCCGGCTACGAGTCCGTGACGGTGGACGTCCATCTGCGCGCCGGGGGGACGATCCTGGAGACCCGTGCGATCACGCTCGATGGCAGCGGGGTCCCGCGCAAGGTGCGCTTCGACGTGGCGCCCGAGCGCGTCGGCTCGTTCGTCTACACCGCCGAGGTGGAAGGGCCCCGCGATCAGAGCACGAAGGACAACGACCGGCGCGCCTTCGTCCTCAAGGTCCTGCGGGACAAGGTTCGGGTGCTGCACGTGGCGGGAAGGCCCGACTGGGACGTGCGGGCCCTGCGGATCCTCCTGCACCGGGATCCAAACGTGGAGCTTTTGAGCTACTACATCCTGCGGGACCTCGACGACATCCTGCGGGATCCCACGCCCCCCGAGGACCTTAGCCTGATCCCGTTTCCGACCGAGACGTTGTTCGCCGAGGAGCTCGGCAGCTTCGATCTCGTCATCCTGCAAAACTTCGATCTGTTCCGGCACCAGGTGGACGCCTATCAGGACGACCTTGCGCGGTACGTCCGGGACGGCGGCGGGCTCGTCCTCATCGGCGGGGACCTCGGGCTGTCGGAGCCCGGCCCTTTCTCGAAGGACTACGCCGGCGTGCTCCCCATCGACCTGCGCCGCCCGAGCCCGTTCGAGGTCCGCCCGGTCCAGGTGACCGCCACCCCCGACGGTCGCACGCACCCGGTGACGGCGGCGCTCGTGCGTGGGATCGACGGGGGCGTCCGCCTGCCGCGGCTGTCGGATCGGAACCGCGTCCGGCTGGCCCCCCACGCCGCCTCCATCGACACGCGCGTCCTGCTGGAGGCGGACGGCGCGCCGCTGTTGCTCGCCGCCGAGCCCGGCAAGGGGCGCGTCCTCGTGCTCGCGACGGCGTCGAGCTGGCGCCTGGGGTTCGCACCGGATCTGGGCTTCATCGACGGCGCCCGCCCCTACGACGCCCTGTGGCTGGGCGCGGTGCGCTGGCTCCTGCGCGAGGAAGGATCCGAGCGGCTCATGGTGGACACGGACCGCTCCACCTACGCACCGGCAGACGCGGTCGTGGTGGAGGCGACGGCCCTGGGGGCCGACTACGCGCCGGAGGCGGACGTGCGTCTCGAGGGCGTGGTCCGGCCGCTCGACGAGGCCGATGGAGACGAAGCGGCCCCGGTCGAACGGTTCGACCTGGTCACCGGCCCGCTGGGCACGGCGCGTACGGTCGTTCGGGGGCTCCCGCCGGGGGCCTACGCGGTGGAGGTCGTGCGGGCGATGGACGGCGGCGAACCGGACCGTGCCCGGCGTGTCTTCCTCGTGGCCCCGCCGCGAGCCGAGCTGGCCGACGTGGACGCCCGCCCGGGCACCGCCTTCCTGCGATCGCTCGCCGAGCGGACGGGCGGGGTGTTCGCGGACCTCGCCCGCAGGGACCCGATCCCCACGACCCCGCCCGTGCGCAGCGCCGAGGCGCGTGGCCCCGCGGTGGGACGGACCACGCGCCTGTGGGACCGGCCGGCGATGCTGCTTGCGGCGCTCGCCCTCCTCGTCGCGGAGGTCTGGACGCGCCGACGACGCGGGTTCGTCTAGGGCGCTCTCCGCGCGGTCCGTTCCTCAGGCGGCCGGAAACGGGCGCTGGACGGTCCCCAGGTGGCGGGGATCGACCACGCTCCGGCGAGCCCGCACCGGATCGCGGGTGCCTAGGGCGGCTCCAAGAGCAGGTCGGCCGGGTCCGCTCCGAGCGCCTCGGCGATCCGCGCCAGCTCGTCGAGCTCGGGCACGTCGGCCCCGAACACCACGCGGCGCAGGCGTTCCTGCGTAAGACCGCAGCGCTCGGACAGCTCGGAGAGCGTCAGACGCCCCGCCCGTAGGCGTCGGCGGACGTTCTCGGCGAAGTGCTCGAGGGATCCGGGGGCGTGCGACGACGGCACACATGCACGCATCGGCCGCCACCGCGACGCCTTGCGTCCGGATCCGGCACGACGGTCACACGCCGCGGTCCGGGGGCGGCGCGAGCAACTCCGCCACCTCGACCTCCAGCACCAGGGCGACCCGCGCCACCCAGTCCAGGCGCGGGCTCGCCCGGCAGCCGAGCACGTTGAAGAGCTGCGAGCGCGACACGCCGGCGCGATCCGCGACCATCTGCATGCTCCATCCCCGGCGCGCGGCCAGGCGCCGGATGTTGTCCCGCAACCGCTCGCGCAATTCACGCACGAGGTTCGGGATCTCAGGGGGGTCGTCGTTGCGGAGCAAGGGAGCGATGCGCGCCATCGTATACGAAATCGCCCCTGAGGGGCAAAAACGCCCCAAAACTGCGTTCATCGGCGCCCTCCGCGAACCGGGGCATCGAAGCGTGGGAGCGACGGCCTGCGATCCCCCCGACCGGCGCGAGGCGCCAACCCGATCGCGCGCCGAAGCGCGCGGGCCTTCCCACCGGCCGGGCCCTGGCGGTGCATCCAGCGCTGGGGCATACGGGGACGGGGACGGCGACCGGCACCGGGACGGACACCGCGGCAGGCCGGTGCCTCCAGCGATGCCATCTACGGGGACGGGCACCAGCACGGACTTCGCGACCACGGCGGCCCCGGGCCTTCGGTTCATCGGGAGGCTGGCTTCGGAGCCCGCCGGAGGGCGCGCGCGGCGCCCGCGTGACTACGGGGCCAGGCAAAGGCCGAGGTTCTCGTAGATCGGATCGAGGCCGTAGCCCGGCTCGAACACCCGCTGACACGTCCCGCCGTCCGGGCACTCCGGCGCCGACAGGTCGCACCACGCCGCGCAGCACCCGTCGGCCTCCAACGAGGGGTTGTCGGTGCAGACCCCGGCGAGGTCCTTCGGCACGCACTGTCGGTCTCGACAGACTGGGGCTGCCCAATCGCACGGCGCCCCGGTCCAACCGTCTCCGCCGGCATTCAGGATGCAGTCGAGCCGCGCCTCCAATGGAGACACCGGAAACGTCGTGGGCTTCTCCCAGTCCCCGTTCCGAAAGAGGTAACAAGAGGTTCCAACGGCGCACCCCTGAAAATCCCTCCCGAACGGATCGCACCAGGGCCTACAAAGGACCGTGAGGTCGCCGACGCTGTTGGCCAGGCAGAACTGCCCGAGGGGACACTCGGGCGCGTCGGGGGATCCCCTGCACATCGAAAAGCACTCCCCCACGCCGGTGGTCCGGTCCACGCCCCCACAGGTCGCACCTTTCTCGCAGTCGTCCAGCCCCGAGGTCGGGGACTCCTGCACCGTGCACGGCTCTCCCGGTCGCTTCGGATTCGGCGCAACCGGGACGCAGCGGGTCGCGTCCCAGCGATCGCCCCCATCGCTCGCCCAGAGGTTGCACTTTTGCCCCTCCGGGCAGTCCTGGCACCACGGGTCGCACTCGCCGTACGCCTCCGGGTGGCAGTTCGACGGCACGTCGGGGATCGGGGCGCCGGTGGTGCTCGTGGCCCCCGCCGTGCCCGAGGACGCCCCGCCGCTGCCGCTGCCGCCCGCCGCGGGCAACGCCCTTCCTGCGCAGGTGCACCCCGCCCCCAGCACGAGCCCGAGCGCCGCTGCCCAACGCAGCACGATCACGGCACCACCTCCGCCGCGTAGACCGCCAGCGACCAACGGGTCCCGTTGCAGGCCGTGCACGCCGGGTCCGACGTGGGCACGGGCTGCGACCAGGACGGCAGCAACGTGCCGGGCCGCGAGAAGCCGGCCGCCCGCACGTAGTGCCCCAGGCCCCAGGTCGCCGGTTCCTCCAGGGACGGAAACGGACCGGCGATGGGGCCCGTGTCCTGGAAGGGCTGCCCGGGCCGCCGCACCCGGCCCCGGAACGTGGTGGCGCAGGGGTCCCCGCCCTCCTGCCGGTAGAAGAACACCCCCACCGCCCCCGTGAACCGGTCGGCCGCCACCGTCCCCAGGAAGTCCCGGTGGGGCTCGCCGGGGGCGTGGCTGTCCACGATCTCCAGCAGGGCCTCGCCGGCCGACAGCGTCTCGTCCGTGACGTCCAGCACGGCGAGGCGCACGAACGCCTCGTCCCCCTGCACCACGTCGTAGGCGGCGTACA
>JALSIN010000263.1 GCA_026989935.1 Polyangiaceae bacterium
GCCGTCTACCGCGCGGCCGACTGCGCCGGCATGGCGCGCGTGGACTTCCTGCTCGACCGGACCACGGGCGTCCCGGTCCTCAACGAGGTCAACACGATCCCGGGCTTTACCGCGATCAGCATGTACCCCAAGCTCATGGCCCACGCGGGGCTCGACGGACCGGCGCTCGTACGGCGGCTGTGCCAGCTGGCGATCGAACGGCACCGCCGCCGCCGCGCCCGGCCCACGGCGCCGTGACCGGCCGCCCGCTCGTCGCGTACCCCGCGCCCGGCTGCTACCCTCCCGCGCCATGACGCGACCGCCCGCCCGCGTGCTGTCGGGGATCCAACCCTCCGGGCAGCTCCACCTGGGCAACTACTTCGGGGCCATCGCCCAGCACATCGCGTTGCAGGCGCGCTACCCGGGGGCGTGTTTCTACTTCATCGCGGACTACCACGCCCTTACGACCGTACGCGATCCCGAAGCGCTGCGGGCAAACGTCCGCGACGTGGCGATCACGTACCTGGCCCTCGGGCTCGACCCGGACAAGGCCCTCTTGTTTCGCCAAAGCGACGTGCCGGAGGTCACCGAGCTGGCCTGGATGATCGCCTGCGTGACCGGCATGGGCCTGCTCGAACGGGCCCACAGCTACAAGGACAAAATCGCCAAGGGGATCCGCCCCAGCGTGGGGCTGTTCACCTACCCGGTGCTGATGGCGGCCGACATCCTGGCCTACGACGCCACGCTCGTGCCCGTCGGCAAGGACCAGGTGCAGCACGTGGAGATGACCCAGGACATGGCGACGCACTTCAACGAGGCCTTCGCCGCCCCCAAGGACGCGCCGTACCTGGTGCGGCCCGAGGTCCTCTTGTCGCCGACGCCCTACGTGCCGGGGATCGACGGCCAGAAGATGTCCAAGAGCTACGACAACACGATCCCGATCTTCGCCGAGGGCAAGGCCCTGCGAAAGCGCATCGGTCGCATCGTGACGGACTCGACGCCGCTGGGCGAACCCCTGCCCGCGGACCGCTGCAACGTGTTCGCCCTGCTGTCGCTGTTCCTCGACGAGGACGAACGGGCGGACCTTCGCCGCACCTACGCCGCGGGCGCGCGCGACGGCGCGCCGTTCGGCTACGGCCACGCCAAGAAGATGCTCGCCGAGCGCATCGAGGCCCACTTCGCCGCCGCCCGCCGGCGCCGCGCGGCGCTCAAGGCGGACCCGGCGCGGGTCGAGGCCGTGCTGGCCCGGTCCGCGGAGCGGGCGCGCGCCGTGGCGCGGGCCACCCTGGAGCGATGCCGCCGCGCCACCGGGATCCGGTAGCCGTCGTCCCGGCGGCCTCGATCCCGGCGGCCGAACGCCTGGCCCGGCTGGCCGCCCTCGCCGGCCGCGTGTTCGACGGCCGGCCGCGCCCCGCCGCGTGGCTCGCCGACCGCGCCCGCCGGGGCTGCGTGGACTGGGACGCCTCCGTCGTCGCCGTGACGACCGGCGGCGCCACCCCCGTCCTCTGCGGGTTCGGGCTCGTGGGCCGCCCGCCGTCCGTCGCCCCCGTGGCCCGCGCGGCCGGCATGGGCGTCCTGCCGACGGCGCGGGGTCGGGGGCTCGGACGGCGCCTCGTCCGGCACATGCTCGCCGGCGCGGCGGCGGCCGGGGCCACGGTCCTCGAGGTGACGGCGCATCCGACCCGGGCCGCGTTCTACGAGCGCCTCGGGTTCCACCGGACCGGTGCGATGGAGACCTGGTGCACGACGCTCCGCGGCGGCCGGGGCGCCTGGCGCGAGGCCGACGCCCCGTGGGCCGACGAGGCGCTGGCCCCCGCTGCGACCGACCTCGAGGAAACCTGGTCGCGTGGCCGCGGCCCCCGGTCGTGGGTGTGGGGCGACGGCCCATCGCGCATCGTGGCCCACACGATCGAGGTCGCGGGCGGCGCGCTCACCGTGCGCGTCGCCGCGGCGCCCGGCGCGGACCTGGTGACAGCCCTTGCCGCCCTGCCCGGCGCCGCCCGGGCCCGCGCGCTGTTCGTCACCGGCGTCCCCCCGCGGGGCCCGGCCCGCCGGGCGCTGGCCCGGGCGGGGTTTCGCCTCGTCGAACGCGGCGAACGGCTGCGGGCGCCTGCCGAGCCCCTCGGGACGGCACGGACACGTGAAATGGCGTTCCCCCTCGACAACGACCGGTCCCCTGGTCGATAGTCGCGCCATGGTGCTCTCCCGGACGTGCTCCGCCCTCGGATTCTTCTTCGCGGCCACGCTCGCCGCCTCCGCCTGCGGTCCCGAGTCGAGCTCGACGACGACCGGCGACGCGACGGCGGGCGCCACCGGGACGGCGGGCGCCACCGGGACGGCGGGCGCCTCGGGGGGGAGCACCGCCGGGTCCGCGGGCTCCACGGCCGGGGCGTCCGCCGGATCGAGCACTGGTCAGAGCTTCATCAACACCGACACGGGCAA
>JALSIN010000264.1 GCA_026989935.1 Polyangiaceae bacterium
GACGGCAAGGCCGGGCCCGGCGTCCTGCGGGGAGGGGACCACGCGAAGGTGGAACGCTGGCGCGCCAAGAAGGCGCGGGAGCGGACGTGGCTTGCCCGGCCGGACCTACGGGATCCGCCCGCGTGGACCGACCGGGGGGTGGACCTGTTCGTGGCGGCGCCGGCGGCCGCGGCGCACGCGCTGCTCGCTCCGGCGGCGGCGGCGCTGCGGGAGGCGGCCGTGACGGGGGTGTTCGCGTTCGGTGCGGGCGGGGGCGAGGTCGCGGTGGACCTCGCCCGGGCCCTCGGGGGGCGGCCGGCCGTGTCGTCGTTTCGGGACGCGGCGGGTCTGCGCCGCCGGCTCCGGCGCCGGCTCGACGGCCCGGTGGGCTTCTTGTGGCTCGACCCACGGGGCCCCGTTTGGGCGCCCGAGCGCGCCCCCGAGGGACCGCCCCCGACCCCCGCAGTCGTGGGGGGGTATGTGCGCGACGTGGTGGAGGGGCTCGGTGCGCGTGGTGCGCGAGCCGTGGTCGTGGTGCTCGATCCGGATCCGGCGCCGTGGCGCGACGCGGCGCCGGTCGTGCCGGTCGAGCCCTCCGATCCGCTCGGGCTTGCGGTCTGCGCCGAGATCGCACAAGCTCCCTCGCCCCAGGATCCGGCCCGCCGCTTGCGGCACGTCCTCGAGGCGGTGCGCGCGGCGTGGCACACGTAACCACAAAGGCTCGTCATGTCCAACGTCCATCCCCTCATCGCCGCCGTCGAGCAGTCGTCCGCCCGGGCCAAGCCGCTGCCCACCTTCCGCCCCGGGGACACGATCCGGGTGCACGCCCTCATCCGCGAGGGCAACAAGGAGCGGATCCAGGTGTTCGAGGGCGTGTGCATCCACCGCAAGCGCGGCGGCCGGCGCCGGTCGTTCACCGTGCGCAAGGTCTCCCACGGCATCGGCGTCGAGCGCGTGTTCATGGAAGACTCCCCGAAGGTCGTGGACGTGGAGGTGGTGACCCGCGGCCGCGTCCGGCGGGCGAAGCTCTACTACCTGCGCAACCTCCGGGGGAAGGCCGCCCGGATCCGCGCCCGCCTGGGCGACTACGCGGAGAACCTCGTCCAGGCGCCCGAGCCCGAGGCGCCCGCCGACGAGGCCCCCGCCTCCGAGTCGGCGGCGTCGGACGCCGGTTGAGCGGCCGCGCCGTGGGCGAGGAGGCCACCGGTCGCGGGACGCCGGCGCCCGGCTCCCTCGGCCGCCGGTACGAGACCGCGGCCGTGGCATTCCTGCAGGCGCGTGGCCTTCGGGTCCTCGCCCGCAACGTGGTGGCGGGCGGCGTCGAGCTCGACGTCGTCGCGCAGGCGGCCGACGGCACGGTCGTCTTCGTGGAGATCCGCGCGCGGGCGGATGGTCGCCGGGGGCGTCCCGAGGAGACGGTCGGTCGCGACAAGCGGCGTCGGGTCGTGCGCGGCGCGGCGGCCTACCTGGTGGAGGCGGGACTTTGGGACCGGGTGCCCGTGCGCTTCGACGTGGTGGCCCTCGAAGGGCCCTGCCCGCCGCCCGGCGTGCAGCCGGCCTTTTCGCCCGCCGGTGACGGGGAGACGTTCGTCGCGCCCGCCGAAGCCGGCGCCGAACTCGTGCTTCGCTGGTTCCCGGGCGCCTTCGACGGCGCGTGAAAAAAACGCAGCCGTGCGGTTGCCAAGCCGTCGGGCCGACCCCACAGTTGGCCCACGGTGTTCCCGATCCGCGACACGATCCCGAGCCGTCGCGCGCCGGTGGTCATGTGGACGCTGGTGGCGCTCAACGTGCTGGTGTTCCTGCAGGAGCTTTCCCTCGGGCCCGCGGCGGTGGAGCGGCTGTTCTACCTGTTCGGGATCGTTCCGGCCCGGTTCGCCCATCCCGCCTGGGCCGCGTGGATCGGGTTCCCGGCGGCCGACTACTGGCCCTTCGTGACGAGCATGTTCCTGCACGCGAGCTGGGCGCACATCATCGGCAACATGTGGATGTTGTGGATCTTCGGGGACAACGTCGAAGATCGCATGGGGCACGGGCGCTTCGTGCTCTTTTATCTGCTGATGGGGGTGATCGCGGGCGTGACGCACGTGCTGACGAACCACGACTCGACGGTGCCCACCGTGGGCGCCTCGGGGGCGATCGCGGGGGTGCTGGGAGCCTACCTGCGGCTTTATCCCCACGCGCGTGTGATCACCTTGGTGCCGGTGTTCTTCTGGCCGTTCTTCTTCGATCTGCCCGCGGCCACCTTCCTGTTCGTGTGGTTCTTCACCCAGCTTTGGGGGGGGACGCTCGCGAACCTCGCCCCGGGGCAGGTGGGGGGCATCGCCTGGTGGGCGCACATCGGCGGGTTCGTCGGCGGCTTTTTGTTCGTGGATCTCTTCATCCCGCGGCGCGAGCGGCATGAGCGCTCCCACACCCTCGACGAGGCGGGGTTGCACGCCGTGTGGGGCCCCTATCACCGCCGGTAGGTTTCCGATATGGACGTAAGCCAGATCTTTTGGATCTTCTTCATCTTCACGGCGCTGCAGCCGGCGATCCGGCAGCGATTGCTCGAAGCGTCGCGCACGCGCCTCATCGCGGAGATCGAGCGCAAGCGAAGGTCGCGCGTGATCCTGCTCGTGCACCGGCAGGAGACGATGAGTCTCCTCGGGTTTCCGATCATGCGCTTCATCGACGTCAATGACGCCGAGGAGGTGCTGCGCGCCTGTGAGATGACCGACCCGGACGTGCCGATCGATCTGGTGGTCCACACCCCGGGCGGCCTGGTCCTGGCGGCGATGCAGATCGCGCGGGCGCTCGCCGCCCACCAGGGCAAGGTGACGGTCTTCGTGCCCCACATGGCCATGAGCGGCGGCACGCTCATCGCGCTGGCGGCGGACGAGATCGTCCTTTCGCCGCACGCGGTGCTCGGCCCCATCGACCCGCAGCTCGGGAAGTACCCGGCGGCGTCGATCCTCGCGGCGGCGCAGGCCAAGGGGCCCAAGGATCTCGACGACGAGACGCTGATCCTGGCGGACGTGTCGAAGAAGGCCATCGACCAGGTGGTGGACGACGCCACCGAACTGCTCGGGTGGCGCATGGACGAGGCACGGGCGCGCGAGGTGGCCCGGACCCTGGCGACGGGCCGATGGACCCACGATCATGCGCTGACGGCGAAGGACGCGGCCGAGCTGGGCCTTCCGGTCTCCACGGAGATCCCCAAGGAGATCCTCCAGCTCATGACGCTGTACCCGCAGCCCATGCGCCACAACCCGAGCGTGGAGTACATCCCCGCCCCACGCCGGGAGGGCCCCGAAGGCGCGGGGCGCCAGCGCTGACGGGGGGCGTCGAGGCGGCCCCATCGGACGGCCGTCCCCGTGGCCGCCGGTGGAACGGTCCCGGGCGGTGCGCGCCCCGGCGGGCTGCCGGCCGGGGTGGGTGCTCCCCGTGCCGGGCGGTCCGGGTGGGCGCAGGCCCGGCCGTGCACAGGGGGCCGGGGGTCTTGCGCGCCGGAAAGCAGCGGCCGACTACATCTTGCCGCAGGCTTCGGGCATCGGATTGACGGGCTGGCCGTCCTTGACGCAGCAGCCCTCTTGGATGCCCGCGATGCAGTCGTTGTCGAGGTCTTCGTCCACCGTCAGGTCGTCCTTGCAGACGCAGAGCTTCTCACAGCAAAACTCGCCCAGCGACTGCATGCGGGCGCATGCGAAGCCGCTACGGCACTCGGTGCCCTCGAAGACGACCTTCTTGATGCCCTGGTTTTCGCAGTCCTTGTCGTCGCTGCACTTCTTCGAGCACATTGAGCGCGACAGGACGTAGTCGATGGCGAGTTGGCATTCGCCCATGGCCTCGCCCATTTCCTTGACGCACTGGAACTTGCGAACCTCGCCCACGGTGCCGGGGTTGCACTCGTCGTCGGTCGCGCATGGGCTCTCGGGCGGTTTCGCCTCGTCGGCGTAGATGCAAAGCAACTCGTTGCACGCGAGCGCGGGGAAGGTCACCACCTTGCTCTCAGGTGGATCCACCTGGCCGTGGTTGCATGGCGCGCCCACGTCGCCCGGGTTGCATGCGAGCGCGAAGAGGGCGACGGCGGCGGCCGGAGCGAGGGAGGTCACCCGGCGTACGAGCGGAGGCAGACGGCGAAGACGTGCGGTCATGGGAGCTTGGAGGCGAGGGGGGCGGGGGATCGTGGCAGCGTTGGACGAGCGCCGAGAAAAGAGGTCGGCCCATCGTACACGGCCGCTTGCGCCGGTCAAGGCGGGTGCATCGTGCTCCTCGGCCGTGCGTCCGCAGGGGCGGCGGCGTCCGTTCGCCGGGCCGGCGGCACGCCCTCGCGGTGGTTTGCCGGCGTGGGCATCTCGAAGGCCGCGCGCGCGCCGGGCCACCGCCCGGGAGCGTTTCGGGGCCCGGCGTGGGCTCACGGGTCCACGAACTCGCCCCGCCGGGGTACCGGGCTCTATGTAGATTGCGCGGATAGGGACGACGAACGGATCGCGCATGATGCGCAACACCTTGAGGCCACGGTGGACTCAACGAATGTTCAGGTGTCCGGCATGCCCCCCGGTTTCGTCCCCCACCCTGGCAAGGGGCCGGGTCGAGGCGCGCGCTCTGCGCAGAATGTTGTAAGCAAGGCGGTGCCGGGCCCGGGTGCCCGCCCACGAAGTGTCGCCTTGCCCGTGCGGCACGGGCGCTGGTAAGGTCCGGCCTCGAAGCTGCCCTGCGTACGGACGCGGGGGCTTGCACCAGAAACCGCCGCGATGAAGCCTCCGACGATCTCCCGGCCGCCGCCCGTTTCTTGCACGTGGCGGGGTTGCACCCAAAACGCCTCGCGGCCAGCCCGTTTTCGACCTCACGCTCCCAACGACCCAACTCCTCATCATCGCTGGATGGACGGCATGCTCCGCACCTCGTATCTCGCCGCACGTTCCCTCGCCTCCCTCGGTGTCGTCGCGCTCTTGCTCGGCGGCCTTCCCACGACCGCCAGTGCTTCGGCGGCGCCGCCGCCGCCCCCGCCGTCGGGTGGTGACAAGGCGCCGCCGCCCCCGCCCGGTGGCGCGCCGCCCCCACCGCCGGGCGGAGAGGCCGGTGCCCCGCCGCCGCCGCCGCCCGTGGAGCAGGTGTCGAGCGACGCCGGCGGGACGGGGATCGTGGGAGAGGCCGAAGCCAAGTACAAGGCAGGTGACTACGAAAACGCCGCCATCCAGTTTTACAAGGTCGCCTACGGCGAGATTCCCTCGAGCCCCGCCGATCAGCAGCGCGCCCAGTTCTGGCTCGGCAAGAGTCTGTACAAGCTCGAGTTCTACTCGGCGTCGCTGGCCATCTTCGACGAGATCGTCCAAAAGGGCGCGGCCCACCCGTTCTACAAGTTGACGCTCCCGTGGTTGGCGTCGCTGTCGCGCGAGCTGCCCGAAGGCGCGGGCGTGCTCGAAAAAGTCGGGCGCTACGATCCTCGCTCCCTGGAGGATGAGGCATTCGACGAGGTCCGTGACGAGCTTTACTATCTTCTCGGACGTTTCTATTACCACAAGGCCGATTTCGGCCAGGCGGTGGCGCTGCTCAGCCAGGTGCCGCAAAACAGCGACTACTACATCCCGGCGCAGTTCTTCCTGGGCGTCAGCCATACGCGCGAGTTCCAGGCCCAGCCCGCCGTCGAAGCGTTCAAGAACGTCCTGCGCCGAAGCATGCAGCTACAAGAAGCGGCCGAGAAGGCCAAGAAGAAGAAAAAGAAGGCCAAGAAGAAGCGATCCAAGCGCCGCAAGGCTCGGGGCAAGAAGAAGACCTCCGTCGAGCTTTCCTTCGAGGAGGAGATGCGCCTTTACGAGGACATGGCGCGCTACGGCATGGCCAATATCTTTTACGCCATCGGGCGGTTCGACACGGCGCTGCGGCACCTCGACCATATTCCCATCGAGTCCCCGTACTGGCTCGACGCGGTGCTCATGGCCGCGTGGACGGAGTTTCGCTTCGTCGAGGTGGACCCCGACCACGCCAACGCGCACTATCAGCGGACGCTCGGCTACGTCCACACGCTCAACGCGCCGTTCTTCGAGGAGTACCTCTATCCAGACGCCCTGAAGCTCAAGGCGGTGACGTACTATTTCAACTGCCGCTACGACTCCGCCAAGCGCACGGTGGACGAGTTCAACCGGCGTTATCCGAAGACGAAGAAGCAGCTTCAGGACATCTTGACGAAAGCACCGGAGGACTTCCAGCTTTTCGACCTCGCGGTGAAGATCCGTGCGGGTGAGTCGGATCTCGATCCGTTCGCCGAGGAGGTGGCGCGCGCCTCCTTGCAGGACAAGACTCTCGAAAAATACTTCGCGTACGTGGACGAACTCGAGCGCGAGATCGCCATGTTCGGAGAGATGAGCAACTCATTCAAAGCGGCGGGCGTGGGCGAACGGATCACCGAAGACCTCGACACGGCCCTTTCGCTGGCGCGGGAGGCCGCAGGCGCCCAGTCCCGGCAGCGGCTGACGGCACAGATCAAGGAGATCAAGGATCTCGAGCGCGAGATGATCAAGGTCGAGTACGAAATCCTTGAAAAGCGCAAGGAGCAAGGCCAGCTCGAGCAGGTGCCGAAGAAACCCGTGCGTCCGAAGGTCGACGCCGAGCACGAGATCTACAATTACAACGGTGAGTACTGGCAAGACGAACTCGGGTACTACCGATACAAGGTCAATAGCCTTTGCAAGGAATGACGAGCCGCGTCGGCCTGCCCGACCTGGGGCAGGCCGCGCTCACCCCGCCCCAGCGGGCAACCAGACTTCGAGGCCCATTCACCCGGCATGGCTGACGTTCGTTCGGCCCCCCACGAGGTTCCCATGATCCAAGACATCTTCCATCGGCCCAGGATTCGACCGCTCGCATTTGGCATTGCCGCAGGCCTGCTTTCGGGCGTCTTGTATGCACAAGTCGCCCACGCGGCGCCCGCCGGCGACTCGAAGGTCCGTTACTCCCGTAAGTCGGGCAAGGTCCGCACGAAGAACACGCTCGACACGAAGTTCAAGGCGGCCAAGAAGAAGAGCGACCGCGAGAAGAAAAAGAAGGTCGAGATGATGACCGCCGAGGAGTTCGCGAAGAAGCGGGCCGCGGTGGCGCGGGAGGTGGCGGACAAGCAGATCGGGATGCTCAAGCGCCTCATCAAGGCGACGGAGGTGACCGATCCGGAGTACCCGGACCTGTTGTTCCGTCTGGCGGATCACTTCCTGGAGAAGAAGGCGTACTTCGACCTGCAGGCCGGGGCACTCTACGAGAAGATCTACGACGCGGAGGACAAGGGCAACAAGCAGCTGGCGCAGCAGCTCAAGCAGAAGCAAAAGCGTTTCCAGGCCGAGGCCAAGAAGGCGAGTGGGGAGGCGGTGAAGGTCTACAAGGCGCTCGTGACGACACCCGCCTTCGCGAAGTACAAGCGGATGGACGAGGCCATCTATTACTACGCCTTCGAGTTGGGGCAGCTCGGGCGCGAAAGCGAGATGAAGCAGGCCTACCTGCGCCTCATCCGCGAGTATCCGAACAGCAAGTTCATCGCGAACGCGTACCTGAGCTTTGCGGATTACTACTTCGCCCGGAACAAGATCGCCGAGGCCCTCAAGCTCTATCAGAAGATCGTCACGGGCTATCCCGACAGCCCCGTGTACGCGTATGCCCTCTACAAGATCGCCTGGTGCCACCTCAACCCCATCGGCACGGCGGAGCCGCAGTACGACAAGAGCCTTTCGTACTTCGTGAAGACGATCAACGCGACCCTGCAGGGCAAGGCAGGCAACGAGGCGAACGCCCGTCAATTGAGGCGGGACGCGCGCCGTGACCTCGTGCGTGCCTACGTGCACGCCGGGCGGCCGTCGAAGGCCTGGAGCTTCTTCCAGAAGGTGGGCAACGGCCCCACCAAGAAGGAAGACATGGCTCGCAAGATGATGGAGATGCTCGCCGTGGCCTACTTTGGCGAGGGCATGTACGTCGAATCGACGGCGATCTACAAGAAGCTGCAGGAGATCTATCCGAACGACCCCCTTGCCTGCGAGTGGCAGGGGCGGATCGTCGTCAACGCGCTGGCCACGGACGACAAGGCGATCCAGTGGAAGGAGACGGAGCGGCTCGCCCAATACTGGGAGGAGTATCGGGACAGCAACCACAAGAAGTCCGTCAAGCGCAAGTGCTACAACGAGGCACTCGACACCGTGAAGCAGATGGCCACGGTGTGGCATGACGAGGCCGAAAAGACCCACCGCCTCGAAACCTACGACTACGCGGAGAAGGCGTATCAGGCGTTCCTTCGATACTTCCCGAAGGACAAGGACGCCTACGAGATGCAGTACTACTTCGCGGAGCTCTTGTGGGCGCAGGCGGTCAACCACTACAACTCCAAAGACCGTAAGGAGCAGGTGCTGGGGCTCGAGTACTTCAAGAAGGCCCACGACGAGTTCGTGAAGGTCCTCGAGATGAACCCCAAGGGGAAGTACACGAAAGACGCGGCCTATGCCCAGATGCTCGCCATGAAGAACGCGCTCGAGTACGACGAGACGGGCGGCCGAGCCAAGGCGTGCAAGACCAACTCCGAGGGGCTTTGCGTCTACAAGGAGAAGAAAAAGCGCAAGAAGGCACGGGTGTCGAAGGACGGGGCCAAGGCCGGACTCATCGACGTCGAAGCGGAGTACCCCAAGAGCGAGCCAACCGAGGCCGAGGCGAAGATGCTCGCGGCGTACGACCTCTATCAGAAGTACGTCAACGACCCGAAGGACAAGGAGCTTCCGCTCATCATGTACCACCGGGCGAAGATCATGATGGAGCACAATCGCTTCGAGGAGGCTCGGCCGCTGCTCGAAAAGATCGTGACCAAGTTCGACGGCTCCGTGCAGGCGGCCTGGTCCGCGGAAATGCTCGTGGACGTGCTCACGATCAACTGGCTCGATAGCCGAAACACGCCGGAGCAGACCATCAAGGCCTCCGAAGATCTCGAGGAATGGGCGAACAAGCTCATGAAGATGAAGGTCTGGAAGCACCCGGAGGCCGACCGGATCCGCGAGGCCATTCCCCGTCTCCTCGCGGGCATCGGCTGGAAGCGGGCGATGGCCTACCAGGACAAGGGGCGCGAGACGGGCGAGCTTACGTGGTTTGTCAAGTGCGCCCAGGAGTTCGTCCAGCTCTACAACGACTACCCAGAGCACGATCGCGCGGACACGCTGCTTTGGAACGCCTCGCTGTGTTTCGAGGCGGCCTATCTCGTCGGGCAGTCCATCAAGTTCCGCAACGCACTGCTCAAGCGGTACCCGAACAGTGTGCACGCCAAAGAAGCCCTGCACATGGTGGCGGGCAACTACCAGGCGATCGCGTACTATCAAAAGGCTGCGGAGAAGTACGAGGAGTACGCCGAGAAATACCGCAAGGACAAGCACACCCCCGAGGCGCTGCAGAACGCGTACCTGTTCCGACTCGGTCTCGGCCAAGAGGAAAAGGCCCAGGAGGACCTGACGAAGTACGAGGGCCTTTACAAGAGAAAGAACCCGCAAAAGGCCGCGAAGATCTTCTGGTCGAAGTACGATCTGCTCGAGACCACCAAAGAAAAGCGGGAGTACGCGGAGTTGTATCTCAAGACGTACGGTCGCCGCGGCGGCCGCGACCGCGAGGCGGTGGCACACGCGGAGATCGGCCAGATCTACTGGCGCAATTCCTGCCCGGAGCCGCTGCTGTACGACAGCTGCATCTCGGTCAAGCGCAAACGGGCGGTGGCTGGTGAAAGCCAGCGGCAAAAGGCCGCGGAACTGCGTCGCAAGACCAAGGGTGGGAAGAAGAAGAAGAAGTACGTGCCGCCGAAGTATTGCGGTCAGCCCACCCGCGGTGTCATCACGGTCCACAAGCGGGACAAAAAGAAGGCGCAAAAGGCGCTCGACCACCTGAAGAAGGCCGTCAAGCTCGCCAGTGGAAAGATCAAGATCCCCGAGGACGACGTCCAGCGGATCGAGGCTTTTCGCAACGCATGGGGCAAGTCGCTCGTATACCTCGCCGATGCGAAATACGAGGAGTATCTGACCATCGAGATGCCCAAGGACCTCGACTTCCACGTCGAGGATTGGAAGAAAGACATCGGCGTTCCCAAGTACGAAAAGGAGTACAAGGAACAGGTCAAGCGCGCCGAGGAATCGAAGAAGCGCGTCGCCGAGTACTTCCAAAAGAAGATCAAGATGGCGGAAGAACTCGAGAAACGCTACGCGGAGGTCAAGAAGACCAAGAGCCCCTATTGGGTACTGGCGGCCGCCGCGCGTTCCGCCGTGGTCTACCAGAACTTTGCAGACCAACTGTACCGGGCGGAGGTGCCCAAAGGCATCATCAAAACGGAAGACCAGTACTACGCGTACTGCGACGCCCTTGCCGATCAGGCCAAGGTGCCGGAGGAGAAGGCGCTGGCGGCCTTCACGTATTGCCTGGAACGTTCCACGGAGTTCCAGTTCTTCAATGAGTTCTCGCGCATGTGCGAAGAGGAACTCCAGCAGCGAGACCCGGACAAATATCCAGCCACGAACGAATTGTTCGGCCTGCCGGTCTACACGGACAGCCAGATGGACGTGGTCGGGGTTCAGCTCGATCTCGATGCGTCAGGCGTGTCCGGTCGCAAGCGGGTCAACAAGAAGAAAAAGGATGGCGAGGACGCCAAGTCGGCCAGCAAGCAGGGCCTCTGATCGGAAGCGGGGAAGGACACGACCACGATGAAGACGAAATCCATCACCAAGCTACTTTCCGTCGCCCTGCTCGGGCTCGGCCTCGCAGCATGCGGAAACAAGGGGAAGGGGGGGACCAAGTCTCCCGAAGAGGCAAAGGCTTCGAAGGAGGCCGTGCTGAACCCCGAGCTTGCCAGCAAGGCTGCGAAGGAGGACTTCGAGAAGGCAGCCAAGTCCTACCAGGCGGCAAAGAAGGACGGATCCCTCACCCCCGGGGAATGTGACGCACAGTCCACGAAGTGGATGGAGGTCTACAAGAAGCACGGCAAACAGATGGCCGTCGCCTATTTCAACGCGGCGGCGATCTGGGAAGAGTGCGGCGACATCGAAAAGGCCGAGAAGATGTACCTCCAGATGACCAAGGAGGTCCCCGAGTACGACATGTCGTACAACAACCTCGGGGTGATCTACTGGAACCGTGCCCAGGAAGAAAAGGCCCTTTCGTACTTCAAAAAGGCCGTCGAGGTGAACCCGCGGACGAATGCCCCGCGCAACAACCTGGCCGCGGCCTTGCGTGACCGCTATTCCAAGAGCCCGGCGCAAAAGGACTTCGAGGCGGCGGAAGGCCACATCCAGCGCGTGTTGGCCGTCGATTCGAGCAACCGCGTCGCCTATGAGAATCTCGCACGCCTCTACTATGACCGGGGCCGCCTGAAGGACCGGTCGTATCTGGTGCTGGCGAACCTGGTGGTGACCCAGGGTATCAAGGTGCTGAAGGAGGCCGGGCTCCAAAGCTCGGACCTTTACAACCTCAAGGGCTTGCTTTTGATGGAGGAGGACAACCAGGTCGAGGCCCTCAAGGCATTCAAGAAGGCCGTCGAGGTGGATGCAAACCACGCGGACGCGAATCTCAACATGGCGCTGCTCGCCATCCGCTTCCGTGACTTCGACAACGGCGAAAAGAGCCTCAAGATCGCCGCTCGTGACCGCCGCCACTCGAAGAACGTCGAGACTTATCTCGGGCTCGGGGTCGCGCAGCGTGGTCTGCGAAAGTACGCCGACGCTGAAAAATCGTTCCACAAGGCCGAAAAAATCGAGCCCAAGGATCCGCGCCCCTTGTTCAACCTGGGAATCCTGTACCACGAGCACCTCGCGAGTCAGGACGACCTGGACCTCGAGGGGATCAAGAAGCACTACACGACCGCCAAGGACTACTTCCAGAAGTTCGTCCAGAAGGCGGGAAGTAACAAGAAGTATGCTGAGTCGGTGGCCGACGCGAAGAACCGCATCGCACAGATCGAAGAGTCCTTCCGGACCTGGAAGGAGATGGCGGAGCTCGAGCGGAAGGCCAAGGAACTGGAGGAACTGCAACGCAAGCAGGAGGAGGAGGAGAAGAAGCGCCTGCTCGACGCTGAGAAGCGCGCCCTCGAAGCGGCAAAGCGCGCCGAGGAGGCTGCGCGCAAGCAGGCAGAGGAAGCCGCGAAAAAGGACAAAGAAGGCGGCGGCAAGGGCGACGACAAGAAGAAGTAGCCTGCTCGGAGACGCAGGGGATCGGATGGGCCCGGAGCCATCGCGACCGGCGCGGGCCTATCCGGCTGCCCGCTTGGGCGCGGAGCGGCCCGCCAGTTCCGCCGAACCGCCGCATACGGCGCTCGCCAAGCCACGAGCGTACATCTCCAACGGAAGGGAAGCGGATCGAGACGGTGCCGAACTCGGAGGTCGCCAAGCCGAGGGCGCCCATGTCCAACGGCCGGGCGGGCCATTGAGACGGTGCCGAACTCGCGGGTCGCCAACATGCGGGTCGTTTCCTTTTCTGCGGGCCCGGGCGGGGTCACCGAGACGGTGATGAGATCGGTGGTCAGCAGGGCACGAACGCACGAGCGCAACGGCGGCAGGCTTGGAGGCGGCGACGACACGAAGGGGCTCGGGCATCCGGCGGCGGCCGACGTCGGGGCGGCGCCGCAGTCGGAGTTGGACCCGGCGGCCGGCGCGGGGGTTCGGTCAGCGGGAGACCTGGCTGGGGCGTAAAGGGAGAGTATCCGCCCCGGTCGGCGTCGCCGAAGGGTGAGGCTGGTCCGCCACCTCTGGCACCCGACCGAAGGCGCCGAGCGGCGCGCACGGTGGGGCGGGCCGTTGCGAAGGCGCGTGGCCTGTTGGACGGTTTTGCGGCCCGAGAGCGCGGGAACCGGCCCGAACGCACCCTTGCCGGACGGGGCTCCCGGTGCGGCGAAATGCGGCCACTGGCGCCCGTCGGGAACGCGCCGTTCCGCAGTCCGCCGGCGCCCGGTCTCGTACGATGGAACCCATCGCGCGCCGAGAAGAAGCTCGCTTCGACTTCCCGCACCCCCGTGCAGACTTCGATGCCCCACGGCCGGAACGTGCAGGGGCCCCGGTGAGTCGCGGCATCGAGGGCGATTGCGCCCGCGTGGCGCCGCCTCGGGGTTCCATCGCCGGCCGCGCGGACCACCGGACGCCCTCCGAGGGACCCGGTGCCCACCGCGCGGCCGATGGGATCCTGAGTCCCCGGAGCTGCACTGGACCGGCGGCGAGATCGGCCCGGAGCGCCCGCGGCGCCCACGCTGGAGGCCTCGTATGCCCATCGCGCGCCGGCGCCGCCGGAGGCCGCCGGCCACCGCGCAAAGGGCCGGACGTGGGCCCGCGACCGGTCCATACTCCTATCGTCGGGGACGACCGAACGCCCCCTCGTTCCGCGCGGCATACGCACTGCGAAATCGAGTTCGCGCTTTACCGCACCGCCGAAACGTTGGTAGCCTCGAACCTCGCCCAGGACCCGGCCGCAGAAAAGGAGTTCGCCCCATGCCCCTCATGACCCCGATTCTGTCCCTCACGTTGGCGCTTTTTGCCCCAGCATCCGACCAGGACGCCGACCAGGCCGCCCTCGTCGGCAAGGACGCCTCTGGCACCACGATCTACGACTTCGAAGACGACAACGTCGAGGGCGAGGTGCTCTCCCCGGAGGGTGCCAACATTGCCTCGCGTGGCCGGGTCAAGCACGCGAGCCTGATCAAGATCCGGCCGCACTTTCTCCCCGAGCTCATCAAGATGGCCAACGACGTCTAGCGTTTCGGCCGCGTGTGATCACGCACGGATTTTTTCGTTCGGCCCGGGAACCTTCCGGGCCGACGTGCGTCGTTCCCCACAGAACCCCCCTAGCCCAAGGTCGTTCCTACCATGCCCAAGTCCCTCCGCCTCGCCGTCTATCGCGACGGTCAACTCATCGAGACGAAGACCCTCGACCAACCGAACATCAAGATCGGGAAGCTCAAGTCGAGCTCGTTGTTCCTCGACGACGAGGCCGTCGCGCGAATGCACGCCGTCATCGAGGTGCGGGACGATGACGTTCGGGTCGTAGACCTCGGCGCCCCCGTCGGCACGATCCTGAATGGCGAGCGCATCGAGAAGAACGCCGTCCTTCACGAGGGAGACGTCCTGGAATTCGGGCCCTACCGAGTCGAGGTCGGCTTCGTAGAACAGGCGGCTGCCCCCGCTCGCACGGCCGCTGCCGCCCCGGCTGCGCGTGCGGCCGCAGCGGCACCAGCCCCGGTGATCCAGATCGACCCCAGCGAGGTCGAGCGGCAGGACGGCAGCCGAGTGGCCGAGGTCATTGCGATGTATGGCCGCACGGTGCTCGACGTCGAGCATGTGGGGCAGGTGAAGACGAAGAAGAAGACCGCCCCCATCTGGATGGGCGCCGGTGGGCTCCTCATGCTCGTGGGGGCCGGGCTGTTCATCAACGACGTCAACCAGGACTGGGACGCCTACAAGAAGCAGGTCGAGGAGGCCCAGGAATTCGGTCGCCCGATGCCCAAGCGGCCGGGTACGGGGCTCGGTGGTCTCGGGGTCGCGCTTGCGTTGCTGGGACTCGTTCCCTTCGCCGTAGGCGTGGTCCGCCTGCAAGACGAGGAGCTCAAGAACTACACCATCGGCGAGGGCCATCACGCGACGTTCCACGTCCCGGGCAACAACCTGCCGGACCCGGTGGCCTTTCCCCTCGTGCGTTCGAGCGAACACGAGTTCTTGTTGAACTTCACCGCCGACATGACGGGCGAATGCGTGCTCGACGGCCAGAAGATCTCCCTCCAAGAACTCGTCTCCTCGGGCCGCGCCGGCGCAGCCGGGTCGTCCTACTCCTTCCCCTTGCCCCCCGGTGCGAGTTGCCGGGTTCGGTACAACGACGTCGTCTTCCACGTCAACTCGGTCGCACCGGGCAAGGTCATCGCCGCCAAATCCGAGACGGACAAGCCGTTCTGGATCTACAACGGGCTTTCCCTGGTGGTGATCGGGACGTTCCTGGTGCTCACGCACCTCATCCCGGAGGAGGCGCGCAATCTCAATCTCGACGAACTGATGGCAGAAAATCGCTTCGTCGGTTACATGAACCAGCCCGACGAGACGCCCGAGGAGGAGCCGCCGCCGGAGCAAGAGAACTCGGACGACGAGGCCGGGGGCACGGGTCAGCGGCACAAGGGCGAGGAAGGCAAGATGGGCAAGCCGACCTCCAAGAAGCCGTCCGGTCTGTACGCGATGAAGGGCCCGAAGGACGCCATTCCGCAGATGGCGCGCAACTTCGACCCGGAGATGATGGCACGCAACGCGGGCATCCTCGGTGTGATGCAGCAGCAGTCGGGCCACTTCCTGGCCTCGCCCTACGGTGCGGCCTTCGCCGTCGGCAACGACGACGAGGACGTCTGGGGCGGCCTGACCGGTACGGAGATTGGCGAGGCCTACGGGGTGGGCGGCCTCGGTCTGGTGGGCACGGGGCGCGGCGGCGGTGGTACGGGTGAGGGCACCATCGGGCTCGGGAACACGGGCCTCATCGGCAAGGGCGGCGGCGGCGGCACGGGCAGCGGATACGGCCGAGGATCTGGCGCCGGCTTCGGCGGCAAGGGCAAGCGTGTCCCGCGGGTGCGCCAGGCCAAGGCCAACGTCAAGGGCGCCATGGACAAGGACATCATCCGCCGGATCGTCCGCTCCCACCTCAACGAGGTGCGGCACTGTTACAACCAGGGCCTTACGCGCAACCCGAACCTCAAGGGTCGGGTGAAGGTCCAGTTCACGATCGGGCCGACGGGTAAGGTCCCGGTCGCGGTCGTGCAGGAGTCCACGATCAAGGACCGTGCGGTGGCGAACTGTATCGCGAAGGCCGTCCGGCGCTGGAAGTTCCCCAAGCCTCGCGGTGGCGGCAACGTGGTCGTTTCCTACCCGTTCCTCCTCGCGCCGGGCTGAGGGGGCCCGTGCACGGCAGCCTCGGTCCTGCCGGGCAGGGGCGTGTGGCTGCGCCCATCGGCGTGGGATCCACGGTTCCACGCAGCCC